>NZ_ADGX01000006.1 GCF_000177675.1 Parafrankia sp. EUN1f | reverse complement strand
CGAGCCCGTTACAGCACCCGCAAGGTCCAACGTCCCCCCTCTCCCGCTACCACGCCCGGCCCGCCGGAGACGACCGGCCACTGGTCACCACCAGCATCGCGACCGTGACCACCGAGATCCACCCCCCAGCCACCCCCGCCACACCCGCGGCCAGCCACCGCAACCGGACACCACCCCGGCAAGCCACCCCGGCGCTCACCCGGCCCGCCGTGCCACCACCGGACACCGACCCGACAGCACCGGACCAGCCATCCCACCGCCCGGCACCCACCGCGACCGACGTCCTGGACCTCCTGCGCGGCGATCCTCACCGCGCCTGGCACAGCAGGGACATCGCCCGGATCCTCCACGTCACGAACATCAACAGCTTCCGCACCCGGATGTCGCAGTGGGCCCGCCAGGGGCTCCTCCACAAGACCGACCGAGCGACCTACACCCTGACCTCAAACACCCTTGACAGCAACCGAGATCACTTAACTACGCGGCCTTGGTTGTAGACCGCGCGAATGTCCGCGGCCACCTCGTCGATCGAGATCTCCTTGAGCAGGTAGCCCATGGCACCCGCCTTGATCGCGTCGAAGAGGTCGGCCTCCTCGTCACTGATCGTCAACATGACGATCTTCGCGCTCGGCACCTTCTCCTTGATCGCACTCGTGGCGTCGATCCCGCCGCGGCGCGGCATGCGAACGTCCATGAGGACGATGTCCGGCGCCATCTCGGCCGCCATGGTGACCGCTTCCGAGCCGTCGGCTGCCTCACCGACGACCTCGATGTCGACCTCCTGCGCCAGGACCATCTCCAGGCCGCGGCGGAACAACGCGTGGTCGTCAACGATCAGCACCCGGATGGGATTCGCCTCCGATGGCGTCCGCAGCGCCTCCTCGGAACGCCGCTCGTCCACCGTCATCTCCGACCTCCCCTGGAACCGCCCCGGTGGGGCGTGCCTGCGACGACCCCTCGTCGCAGGCACGCCCCACGGAACCCGCCGTGTGCACCGATGCCGGGAGTCCGACACCCGAGGCAAATGGTCCCACGTCGGCCGGGGGGATCGACCCTCACACGGCGGAAATGACCGCCGCCGCGCGTTCTCGCGACCCGTTCATGTCGCCCGAGCCGTTCTGGCCCGCCGAGCCCGCGAGCCGGATGACGCCGTAGTCGTATCCGCACCTGCGGTACACGACGCTGGGCAGACCGCTGTTCGCGTCGAGGAACAGGTAGAAGTCGTGGCCGACGAGTTCCATGTTGGACAGCGCGTCGTCGAGAGTCATGGGCGCGGCCGCGTGGGTCTTCTCCCGTACCACCATCGGTGAGTAGTCCGATTCGTGGCCGCTCTCGGCATCCGACCAACGGTCGCCGCCGGCACTCCCGCTGCCCGCCGCGGCGGCCGTGGACTCCCCGCCCGGAACGCCGTGCAACACGCCCATGACCGCTCCGCCCGCGCCGTTGGAAACCTGCTCGCCCGTGCTCTGGAGGACCAGGTCCGCCTGCAGGGCTCCCGCCCGGCCGGGCCCCGGATGGTTCGCGCCGGCGTGGTTGGCGTGGTGGCGGACCCTCCGGTCGGCGGCACGCCGCAGGCGTTCGGCGAGCTTGGCCGCGGCGCGGTCGAGTGCCGCGTACGGGTCGCCCGCGGAAGCCTCCGCACGGATGACCGGGCCGCGTGAATAGACGGTCAGCTCGACACGGTCGGACATGCCGGACAGTCGAGGATTGGTCTCCTTCGAGTGTTCGACGTCCACCCGCATCACTCTGGAATCGAGCCGCTCAAGCTTGGCGAGCTTGGCCTGGACATGCCTGCGGAACCGTTCCGGAACCGCGGTGTGCCTGCCCTTGACCACGATGTCCACGCGATCCACCTCCCGTTCACCTGGCCCAGCCGGCCGATCCACGTTCGATCAGCACGGCCAGCGAGTCGGTTGCCTCGGCGGTTTTCCGGAACGGATCAAAATGTCGACCCACGCCGGGGGATCCCACCGAAGGTTGTCAACGTTCCTGGTGTCAGTCATCGAGCCTTTTCCACCGCACGGCCCGCGGTCTCAGGGGTGCCGCGAGCCCGAGTCGACTTCGGAAAAGGCTCGTTGGTGCCGGCTTGTGACAGTGGCGCCGCGAGACGTCTCCTTTCGTGAGAGCACCTGACGCTCTGCCCGGTGACCACGGCATCGGCGCGATTTCCACCGACCCGCCACGCTCGGCTCCTTCCCCACATCGGGCGGATCCATGCCGGAACCGACCTGCCGAAATCGGGAGATTCCGACCCGGCTTACGGAGCCCCTGAACGCGCCGCAGCGTCTCTGGACACGGTCAGTGAGACCCGCCTCGCCACGCTCCTACCCCGGCCCGGCAGCCTTGGACGGCAGGCAGGGCGGGGGCCGTAGGCCACATCCGCCGCGGTGGCAGGTGTGCCACGGTGCCCTCACCCCGGATGACCGCCTCTGCGCTGCGGTGCGGCGTTCGCCATGAGCTCGCGCCGTCGGCTCCGGGAGCGGAGCGCGTGCACCCAGTTTCCTCCTTCAGCCGGAGTACGGCGGGCAATCCCGAAGGGTGGCGCGTCGCGCCGGCGCACCCGCGCTCCGCAGTGGTGTCGCCGCGATCGCGGCCGCACCCGACGGCGCCCAGCCACCTGCCCGCAGCGCACGGATCGCCTCCGCGGCCGTCGCGCCGGTGGTGATGATGTCGTCGACCACGATCACGATCTCGCGCCGACACGGCGGCCGGGCCCCCGGGTGCGTGGTGAAGGCACCCGAGCGGTTGCGACGCCGATCCGCCGCACCGAGGTCGGCCTGGTCCACACCGGCCCGCAGGACACGAAGCGCGCCGCTTACCCGAGCCCGCGTGCCCGACCGGGTCAGCACCCTGGCCGCGACCGCCGCGAGGCCAGCGACATGATCGAGCCCGCGCCTCCGCCGGGCCGCCGCGGTCGTGGGGACCGGCACCAGTACCACCGCATCAGCCCGCTGCCGCCGGTGAAGATCGCGACCGGCCACCGCCACGGCCCGCGCGAGCGCGCCACCCAGAACCCGGGCCAGGTCGACGCGTCCCCGCTCCTTGTAGGCGATCAGCAGTGCCCGGGCCGCCCCCTCGAAGCGAGCCGCGGCGACGGTGGGGAACGGGGACGACGAGGCACCAGTGACGTGACCTCGCCGCCCCGGGCTGGCCGTGGGACCCGGAGCGGCGAGAACCAGGGGACCCGCCAGCGCGGCGGCGCACCAGGCGCAGGCCGCGTACCCCGGCAGCCCGCAGCCGGCACAGGCCCTGGGCAGGACGAGATCCGCGAGAATCGCCAGCGCCTCACGCAGACGCGGCAGGCCCGACGCTTCACGCGGACCTGCCGCTTCGCACAGGCCTGCCGCTTCGCGGTGTTGGCCTGGCGCTCCGCGGCGGACGGGAGATGTGGTCACGAAACGAGCATGAATCGTGCCCACCGCGCCAGGCCCGCCGTGGGCCGCTCTGTGGACAACGACAAACGCAGTGCGTTTCTGTGCACAGACCCGCCCGGTCTCGATCCGGACACCCAACCGCGGCCATGAACCCCGGACGGACATCAACGGTTCGCTCTCGCCGTCGACCGCCCGATCGCGTTGTGGACGTAGCCGATCTGCGACGATGTGCGGTGCCGGGTACGCCAGTCGGCAGAAGCCGCACGGCACGGCACGAGCACAGGGAGACCACGATGGCGGACGGGGCCGGTCAGACCCCTCCCGATGAGCCCGGACCGGCCGGGCCGGCATCCCCCGGTTCCTGGGGCGCGCCAGTTCCCGGATCCTGGAGTCCGCCGTCAGCCGGCGGCGACGGGGGCACCCCGGGCGGCTGGCAGGCTCCCGGGCAGCCGCCGGGCGACGGGCCTGGCGCCCCGGGCGGTTGGGGCACACCCGGCGGTTGGGGCTCGCCCGGCGGCTGGGATCCGTCCGGCGGGCAGCAGCCCTGGCCCGGCCAGGCGCCGGGCCAGCCTCCCCCGGGCTGGGGCCCCGGCCCGTGGGGCCGGCCGCCGATCGCGCCCAAGCCGGGGGTGATCCCGTTGCGCCCGTTGTCGGTCGGCGAGATCCTCGACGGGATCTTCTCCACGATCCGCGCGAACCCGGGCGCCACACTGGGGCTGACTCTCGGTGTGTCCGCGGTGGTCGAGATCGTGATCACGATCATCATGATCGCGGGCGAGGACTCCTCGACCGGAGCGTCGATCATCTTCGAAGCACTGATCTTCATGCTGACCACCGCGTTGGGGATCTTCCTCTCCGGCGTGCTCGCCGTGGTGGTGAGCGAGGCGGCGCTCGGTTCACGGATCTCGGCCGGCGCGGCGATCAGGCGGGCCGCACCGCGCCTGGGCGGCCTGGTCGTGTTGAGCATCGCCGTGATGCTGCTGTCCGCCCTGGGGCTCATAGCGCTTCTCGTCGGCGCGATCGTGGTCGCCGTCTTTCTGAGCCTCGCCTCCCCGGCCTACGTCCTGGAAGGGCAGACCGTGCGAGGGGCGCTGCGCCGCTCGCGCGACCTCGTCCGCGGGGCCTGGTGGCGGGTGTTCGGCATCGGGCTGCTCGCCGGCCTCGTCGGCGGCATCCTGATGATGATCGTCAGTGTCATCACCACCGTCATCCTGGACTCATCCGACTCCCTCGCCGATTCGACGCTGACCGACCTGACCATCGCCGGCCACATCGTCAACGCGATCGGGACACTGATCGGAACGACCATCGCCACCCCGATCCTCTCCGGCACCGCCGTCCTGCTCTACATAGATCAGCGCATCCGCAAGGAGGGGCTGGACGTGACGCTGGCCGAGGCGGCTCGGCAACGCAGCACCGGATCATGATCATTGCCCGCCCGGGCGTTCACCCGACGACCGTGGCCGCGTCGTCCGGTGGCCTTCCGGGTGGGCCGGTCACCAGGGACGGCGCCCGCGAGGAGGCCCACCGGGAGCTGTCCAGGAGCATCTACCGGGATGACGAGCGCGGCTGGTTCAGCCGAACGATCCACTGGATCAACGACCGGCTGGCCGACCTGTGGAACTGGCTCACCCCGGATCCGGACTCCGGCCTCGGCGGTTTCCAGGGCCTCGGCGTTCTCGCGCTGGTCATCGTCCTGGTCGCGCTCGTGGTGGTGCTCCGCGTGTGGCTGGGCCCGGTCCGGCGCTCCGCCCGGCTCGAGCAGCTCGACGAGGCCACGTCGCCCGGTCCGCTCACCGCCGCGCAGCTGCGGGCGCTGTCGCGTGCCCAGGCCGAACGCGGGGACCACGCGGAGGCGGTGCGATCCCGGCTGCGCGCCATCGCCCGGATGTTGGAGGAACGCGGCGTTCTCGATCCGCGGCCCGGGCGCACCGCGAACGAGCTGATCAGCGATCTGCGAGCCGTGGCCGGCCCCCCGTCCACAGTCCGGCCGCTGGCCGGCGAGACCACGAGCGGGGGGCCGTCCGACCCGATCGTGACACTGGCTGTCGCGGTCGAGGTGTTCAGCGAGATCTGGTATGGCGGCAGGCCGGCGAACCTGGAGGCCTACGAGGTGGTCGTGCGCGCGGACGAGAGCCTCGGGCGCATCCGCGGATCCATCGGCCGGGATCGTGCCCCCGACGACGCCCCGCCGGTCCGGGCATGACCGCGCCACCGGCCAGCCCGCCGCGGCCCCCGGCGCCGGTCCCGGCTCGACCGACGGCCCCAACCGGCCGGCGGCGGGGGTGGGCTCGCCGACACATGTCCGCAGCGGCCCGGGGGCCACGACGGTGCGTGCCGCCTTACGGTTGGCGGCGGTCCTGGCCACGGTGGTGACCGTGTACGCGGTGCTCGCGGCCGTGGCGAGCCGGCCCAGCGGTGACCGGTACCTCGACATCGGCTCCCCGGGCCCGCACGGAACGCTGGCCGTCGCGGAGATCCTGCGCGAGCGGGGCGTCACCGTCTCGGCGCAGCAGTCGGTCCCCGCGGAGCTGACGGATACCGGTCCAGCTGCCGAGGGTCGGCGCTCCGCGGGCGCCGACGGGTCTCGCACGGTCGTCGTGACCGACCCGGACCTGCTGTCCCCGGCCGATCTCCAGGCTCTCGTCAACCTGGCCGACACCGGCTCGGACGTCGTGCTGGTCGCGCCGTTCGAGGCCGCCGTGGCGGCGCTGGAGATGCCGGTCGCGGCTGTCCCCGCGGCGGCGTTCGCCGACGGACAGGTCCAGCCCCGGTGCGGGCTGCCGGAGGCGACGGTGGCCGGCACGACGACGATCGGGGCCGACGTCCGGTTCACCCGGGCGGACGACATCCTCCGATCGGGTCATGAGGGCTGGTCTGGCAACGGCATCGAGCTGGAGCTCTGCTACGGCTTCCCCGACGCCGCCCGCCTCGCCGTCCTCACCCCGACCGGGCCAGGGCTCACCGAACAGACCAGCGGCCGGCTGGTTCTCCTGGGCAGCGGCGACTTCCTCACCAACGGCGCGCTGGACGAGTCCGGGAACGCCGCGCTGGCCGTCGGCCTGCTGGCCCGGCACACCCAGCTGGACTGGGTGACACCGGCCGTCGCGAGCGAGGGCGCGGTCGGCGGGCAGAGCCTGGCCGACCTGCTGCCGGACGGGTTCTGGGTCGGTTTCCTGCAGGCCCTCGTCGCGCTGGTCGTCTTCGCCCTGTGGCAAGGGCGGCGCCTGGGGCCGCCCGTCACCGAGCCGCTGCCGGTGGTGGTGCGTTCCGCGGAAACCGTCGAGGGCCGCGGCCGCCTCTACGCCGCCGCGCGTGCCCGCGAAGGGGCCGCCGCGGCGCTGCGGGCGGGCCTGCGGGTCCGGCTCGCGGACCGGCTGGGCATCCAGCACGGCGCCCCCGCCGGCCCTGCGCGGCCCCCGCACGAACCGGAACCGACCGTGCTGGTGGCCGCGGTCGCGGAGCAGACCGGTCGGTCACCCATAGAGATCCGATCGCTCCTGTACGGTTCGGACATAGCACCCACGGGCCATCCGTCCTGGGGCCCTGGGAGCCACCAGCACACCCCCGGTGGAGGGGCCGCACCACCTCCACACGGCACTGGCCAGTACATCGGGCCCACGGGCACGGTGGCCGGTGCGGCAACCAGCGCGGAGGCCGCGCCCGCGACCGACAGCGACATCACGCTCGTCCGGCTGGCCGGCGAACTACACGAACTCGATCGACAGGTGGGCAGAAGGTGACGTCCCCGAACTCCGGTGCGGCTCCGACCGAGTCGTCCCCGCAGACGGCAATGCCAGTGGCCTCCGAGCCGCAATCCATGGGCTCGGAGACGCTGCGCTCACCGTCGCCGACGCCCCGGACGCCTCCTCCGCCCGACGCCGAGACCGCCCGGCAGTCGCTGATGGCGCTGCGCAACGAGGTCGCGAAGGCGGTCGTAGGCCAGGAGGCCGCGGTCAGCGGGCTGGTGGTCGCGCTGCTGTGCCGCGGCCATGTCCTGCTCGAGGGTGTGCCGGGCGTGGCGAAGACCCTGCTCGTCCGGACGCTGGCGGCGGCGCTGTCGCTCGAGACCAAGCGCCTGCAGTTCACCCCGGACCTCATGCCCGGCGACGTCACCGGCTCGCTGGTATACGACAACCGGACCAGCGAGTTCGCCTTCCGCCAGGGGCCGGTTTTCACGAACCTGCTGCTCGCCGACGAGATCAACCGGACCCCGCCGAAGACGCAGGCCGCGCTGCTCGAGGTCATGGAGGAACGGCAGGTCACCGTGGACGGGCAGGCGCGCCGGCTGCCGTCGCCGTTCGCCGTCCTCGCCACCCAGAACCCGATCGAGCACGAAGGCACCTACCCGCTGCCGGAGGCGCAGCTCGACCGCTTCCTGGTGAAGGTCACGCTGCCGCTCCCGCCACGCGAGGACGAGGTGCGCATCCTGGCTCATCACGCCGAAGGCTTCGACCCGGGGAACCTGGCGGCGGCCGGGGTCCGGCCGGTGGCGGGCCCGGCCGATCTCGCGGCGGCGCAGGCCGCGGCGGCCCGGGTGCAGGTCCAGCGCGAGGTGCTCGGCTACATCGTGGACATCGCGCGGGCCACCCGGTCGGCGCCGGCCGTCCAGCTCGGGGTCTCCCCTCGCGGCGCGACGGCGTTGCTGGCCACCACCCGCGCGTGGGCCTGGCTGTCCGGGCGCGCCTACGCGACGCCGGATGATGTCAAGGCGCTGGCCCGGTCCACCCTGCGCCATCGCATCAGCCTGCGCCCGGAGGCCGAGCAGGATGGTGTGACCGCCGACATCGTGCTCGACCAGGTGCTCGCCGTCGTGCCCGTTCCCCGGTAGCGGCCGACCGTGGCTGTCACCGGCCGTACAGTCGCGCTGGTCGCGCTGGGCATCGTCGTGGTGGGCCTCTCCCCCGACCCCGGCCTGGCCTTCGTGCTCGTGAACCTTCTGATCCTCCTGCTGGTCGCCGTCGACCTGGGGCTGGCGGCCCGGGTGCGCCTGTGCGCGTTCAGCCGGTCGGGCCCCACGTCGGCCCGGCTCGGGCAGCCGGTGACCCTTATGCTGACCGTCGCCAACGGTGGACGTCGGACGCTGCGGGCGCGAGTCAGGGATTCGTGGGTGCCGTCGGCCGGTGCCCAGCCCCGCGTGCACACCGTCACGGTGCCCGCGGGTGAGCGGCGTTTCCTTGAGACGACGTTGCGCCCGACCCGGCGCGGGGACCGGGAGCCCGTCCGGATCACGGTGCGCTCCCTCGGCCCGATGGGGCTGGCCGGCCGGCAGGGCCGCCACCAGGCACCCTGGCGACTGCGGGTACTGCCGCCGTTCCTCTCCCGCCGGCACCTGCCGGCCGCGCTGGCGCGGCTGCGCGAGGTGGAGGGCGAGGTCGCGCTGCGCGGCGGCGGCGCCGGCTCGGAGTTCGACAGCCTGCGTGAGTACGTCGTGGGCGACGACGTGCGGACGATCGACTGGCGCGCCACCGCCCGCCACCACGGCTCGGTGGTCGTCCGTACCTACCGCCCGGAACGGGACCGCCGCGTCATCTGCGTGCTGGACTCGGGCCGGACCTCGGCCGGTCGCGTCGGCGACGTCCCCCGCCTCGACCACGCGATGGACGCCGCGCTGCTACTCACCGCGGTGGCGCTGCGGGCCGGTGACCGGGTGGGCCTGACCGCGTACGACAGCGCCGCGCGGCTGACCGTCGCGCACGCGCGTGACCAGGGCCTGCTGGCCCGGATGAGCGAGGCGATGGCGACCCTCGAGCCGGCGCTGGTCGAAGCCGATCACGAGGTGATGGCCACCACGGTGCTGCGGGCGGCGTCCCGCCGGGCCCTTGTTGTGATCTTCACGGACCTGGTGCCGGCGGTGATCGAGGAGAGCCTGCTGCCGGCGCTGCCCACGCTGATCTCCCGGCACACCGTGCTGGTGGCCGCCCTGCGCGACCCGCGGCTGGACGAACTCGCCGCCGGGCATGGCGACGTCGCGCAGGTCTACGCGGCCGCGGCCGCGGAACAGGCCCTGTTGCGCCGGCGTGAGCTGACAGCCGTGCTGCGCCAGCGCGGGGTCGAGGTCGTCGACGTCGCGCCCGCCCAGTACGCGACGGCGGTCACCGACACCTACCTCGCGCTGAAGGCCCACGGCCGGCTCTGAAGCCCCGGCTCTGAACGCCGGCCCTGAACGCCGGCCCCCGGAGCCCGGAACTCCGTCCCGGTCAGGCTTCGACTGGCGCGAGGTCCTGCGCGAGGGCCGCGTCCAGATCGCCGCTCTCGCCGGCCGCGGTGGCCCGGCGGCCGTAGATCCACACGTAGGCGACGAACCCGGCCCAGGCCACGACGCCGATACCGATGCGGACAGCGGTCGGCAGCGAGGACGGGGTCACGAACGCCTCGATCGCCCCGGACACCGCGAGCACGACCGCCATTCCGAGCACGATCCCGACGGCGGCGCGCCCCTCGGCGGCCAGTGCCTCGGAGCGGCGGCGGGCTCCCGGGGCGATGATCGCCCAGCCCAGCCGCAGGCCGACGGCGCCGGCGACGAAGACCACGGTGAGCTCCAGCAGGCCGTGCGGGAGGATCAGCGAGAAGAACTGGCCGCCCTCGCCGCAGCTGCCCATGTAGCCGCCCATGATGCCGAGGTTCAGCGCGTTCAGCCCCAGGACCAGCAGCGTGGGCACGGCGAGCAGCACTCCGAGCGCCACCGCCTGCGCGGATACCCACGCGTTGTTGGTCCAGACGAGGCTGGCGAACGACGACGCCGGGTGCTCCGAGTAGTACGAGGCGAAGTCATGCCGGCACAGGGCCGTCACCTCGTCGGGCGGGATGACCCTGGCACGGGCCTGCGCGTCGTTCAGAATCCACAGCGCGCTGGCCAGCGCGAGCAGCAGCGAGCCCAGCGTCACCCCGACCACCCAGCGCCAGCGCGCGTAGACCGCCGCCGGGAAGGTCACCGCGAAGTACCTGGCGGGGACGTGCCAGCCGACATCCGGGGCGCCGACGACCGCGGCCCGCGCCCGGATGACCAGGCCCGCCAGATCCTCGACGAGGCGCGGGTCATGGGAACGATCACGGATCACCGACAGGTGGGTGGCCGCGCGCTGGTACAGATCGACCAGCTCGTCCAGCTCGCCGATCGGCATCCGCCGGGGGCGCGCGGCACGGTCGACAAGCTGGCCCAACCGGACCCACTCGGGACGGTGGACGGCGACATACGCATCGAGGTCCATGGCTACTCTTACTCTTCCAGACCGGCACATGGCACTGCGTGCCGGGCACGAAAACACGAGCGGGGTACAGATGACCAATCAGCGGCCCGCGGACCCCGGAAGCCGCCGGTGAGCGGGCTCGGCCTGGAAACGAACCAGGTGGTCACGGGCGAGGCCGTGCCCATCGACCTGCGTGTGGCACGGCTCGGCTCCCGCATGATCGCCGGAATAGTCGATCTGGCCGTCCAGACCGTCGCCCAGATCGCCATCGTCATCGGAACGCTCGAGGTCGTGGGGCCGGACGACGAAGCCATGCTGACGGCCCTGGTCCTGGCCGTCTACGTGGTCACGATGCTCGGCTACCCGGTGGCCTGCGAGACGCTCCTGCGCGGACGCACCTTCGGCAAGATGGCGCTGGGCCTGCGGGTCGTCCGCGACGACGGTGGGCCGATCCGCTTCCGCCATGCGCTGGTCAGAGGGCTGGTCGGCGTCGTGGCGGAACGCCCCGGGGTGCTGTTCGCCCTGCCCGCGATCATCAGCATGACCGTCTCACGCCGGTCCAAGCGGCTGGGCGACCTCGTCGCCGGGACCATCGTTCTGCAGGTGCGGGTGCCGCGCACGGTCGGGATGGCACCCGTGGTCCCCCCGCAGCTGGCCGGCTGGGCGGCCCTGCTGGACCTGACCGGCGTCGACGATGCCCTGGCGACGCGGACCCGGCGGTTCCTGGACCGCGCGAACCAGCTCTCGGATGACGCCCGGACCCGCATGGGCGGCGAGCTGCTGTCCGAGGTCCTCGCCGCCGTCACCCCACCCCCGCCCCCGGGAACGCCCGAATGGGCCGTGCTGTCCACCGTGCTCGCCGAGCGCACCCGCCGCGCCTACCAGCGCATGATCACCACAACTGGGGCCCACCCGCCGCGACACCCTGGGTAGTCCCGGCAGATGGTGATATGTGACCGGGCCGGCTGGCCGGAACTGACGGGCGTCGTCTAGCGTCTGACCCGACGGGATCCTCCGGGGTGATCGCGACAATTCGGATCTTGCGCCCCCGGGCCACGCGCCGGAGCCCGCACCTGATGACCTTCCCAGGGCCCGGGTGAGCGGAGCGGCGCGGTGTCAAGCATGCTTGGCGGGTCCGCCAGAACGAGTTCCGGCCCACCTGGCCGGACCGGACGTTGGGGGTGACAACGACGGCGCAGGGACGGGAGTCGGCATCCCCGGTTCGCGGTGACGCCGCGTCTGAGGGCGACTCGAGAGGGCACGGCGGCACACCCGCCGGGCGGTTGCGGGGTCAGGCCGGCCGGTTGGCGACGCTTCCCGCCCGCCGCCGGGTTTCGTCCGGTTCGGCGCGCGGCGGCAACGGCTCCGGTCACAACAGCTCCGGTGGCAGCGGCTCCGGTCGCAACGGCTCCGGTCGCAGCGGCTCCGGCGACGGCGGGGCCCCCGACGAGATCGGTCGCGCCCCCGACGATCTTCCGTTCGGCCCACCGACCGTCGGCCTGGTCCGTCCCGTCAACCGCCGCCGCCAGCTCACCCGCATCGGCCTCGTCGTGACCGCGATGGGCGTCACCGTCGGCCTGCTCGTTCTGCCCCTGTTGAGCGCGGTCGGGCTGTTCGCGAAGGCCTCGGCCGACCACTTCCTGGCACTGCCGTCGGACCTCGTGACTCCCCCGCTCCCGCAGGCCTCCAAGATCTTGGCCTCGGACGGGACCGTCATCGCGACTCTCAGGGGCGCCGAGAACCGGGAGGTCGCACCCGGCGCCGACATCCCGAAGATCATGCGTGAGGCGATCGTCTCGATCGAGGACGCCCGCTTCTACCAGCACCACGGGGTGGACCCACAGGGCGTCCTGCGGGCCGCCGCGCGCAACAGCGAGGCCGGTACCACCACCCAGGGTGGCTCGACCCTGACCCAGCAGTACGTGAAGAACGTCCTGCTCCAGGACGCGACGACCGACGAGGCTCGGGAGGCCGTCGCCGGCGATTCGCTGGACCGCAAACTGCGCGAGCTGCGTTACGCCGTCGAGATCGAGAAGCGGTTCACCAAGGACGAGATCCTCGAGCGGTATCTGAACATCGCCTACTTCGGTGACGGCGCGTACGGGGTGGGCACCGCCGCCGAGCACTACTTCGGCGTCTCGATCAAGGACGTCACCCTGGACCAGGCGGCCCTGCTCGCCGGCCTGGTGCAGAGCCCCTCCGCCTACGACCCGGTGAACCACCCGGACGCGGCCCTCGAACGGCGCAACACCGTGCTGACCCGGATGGCGGACGAGCACTACATCAGCCCGACCCAGGCGGACGCGGCGAAGCAGATGCCGATCGACGTCATCAAGGAGCGACCCACCACGCAGGACTCCTGCGAGAAGTCCGAGGCGCCGTTCTTCTGCGACTACGTCCGCACCCAGCTGCAGAACAACAAGGCACTCGGCGACACCAAGGAAGAACGGAACCGCCGCATCTACGAGGGTGGCCTGATCATCAAGACCACCCTCAACATGCAGGTGCAGCAGGCGGCTCAGACCGTGGTCGACGCGACCATTCCCCGGGACAACCGGGTGTCCGCCACGGAGGTCGCCATCCAGCCCGGCACCGGTGCGATCCTCGCCATGGCGGTCAACCGCACCTACGGGCACGACGTGGCCGCCAACCAGACGGTGCTTCCGCTGCCGGCCGGCTCAGACACGGTCGGGCCTGTATTCCAGCCCGGATCGACCTTCAAGACGTTCACCCTCGCCGCAGCCCTGGAGCAGGGGTATGGCGTCAACACGGCCTACTACTCACCGGCCTGTTACGAGTCCGACGCCTTCCCGCTCGAGCGAAGGACGGGCGACTGTCGCAAGGGTTACCAGAACTCCGACCCCGCCGAGGCCGGCGTATATCGCATGGACGACGCGACCTGGCACTCGGTCAACACCTACTTCATCCAGCTCGAAGAGGAAATCGGGGTGCCGGCCGTGGCTGAGATGGCCACTCGGCTCGGTGTCGATCCCAATCACCTCGGGAGCGCCGACCCCGACCGTCCCGGGAGCGTCGACCCCACCGACGGGGGCTTGACCATCGGCAACAAAAAGGTCACCCCCCTGGACATGGCCATGGCCTACTCGACGCTGGCAGCGGGCGGGATCCGCTGCGATGCGCAGTTCGCCACCTCGGTGGTCGACTCCGCCGGCCAGCAGATCGACGTCGGCAACACCCCGAAATGCGAGCGGGCTCTGGACGAGGGTGTCGCGGACACGGTGACCAGCATCCTGGCCGGTGTCCTCACCAACGGAACGGGCACCAAGGCCCGCTTCGACCACCCCGCCGCCGGCAAGACCGGCACCAACGACGCCTTCTCCAGTGCCTGGTTCGTCGGCTACACCCCACAGATCGCGGCAGCGGTGGCGGTCGGCGATCCCAACGGGCCTGAAGGCAACCCGTTGAGCAACATCAATGCCGACGGGCAGCACTGGACGCACGTCTACGGCGGTGACCTACCGGCGCTCATCTGGGGCCGCACAATGAAGGCTGCGCTGAAGGATCAGCCGGTCGTGGCGCTGCCTGCGGCGGACCCGACAACCGCCAAGGGCACGAAGGGCGGCCGCCTGATGAACACCGTGCCCGCCCCGCCGACACCCACCCTGCCGAGCGTCGATGACCTCCTGCAGGGCATCCAGATCCCCGGCCTGACCAGCACCCAGACCCCGAGAGCCGCCACCTCTGGCCAGACAGGCCAGCGGACCGGGAGCGGCAGCCAACAGACCGGCGGAGGCCAGCAATCCGGTGCCGGTGGCGGCAGCGGATCGCGCCGATAGACGCCCGCCGAAACGCTCCTGGGCTCCTGGGAGAACCCAAACCGCGACTGCCCGCTCCGAGAGCTCGGCAGACCCGTCTAGCGCCTGCGGCCGCGGATTCGGCCCTTGCTGGTGTTGGTGGCGTACTTGGAGATCGTGCGTTTGACGACCCGGGGGCTGACCCACAGCCCCCGGTGGGGCAGCGGCGAGGCCAAGACCGCCGCTCCGATCCGTCCGGCCAGGTCGGCGGGGTCGTCGAGGACGTTCGCGGCGTGCGAGAGCTGGATGCCCCCGGCGGGTTCGGCGGGGGCCGACGGAGAACGACCCGGCCAGGGCACCGCGCTGGCGGCCTATCCGACAGCCCGACAAGCCGGCGGGCGCGGTCGGGCGATCTTCTCGCCGTCGTCGACGGCGAGAAGATCGCCCGGTTCTCCTGCGCGGTCAGCGTCGGCCTGTCCCGGGCGGCGCGCTTGGCGGCGTAGGCCCAGACCGCCCACCACGACCTGGGGCGCTGGTCACGGGTCCAGACCGACGCGGCCTTCACGTCCGGGTCGTTGTCCCGGTTGCGCCCTGTCCAGGGCGTGACCGTGTCGATGAGCTGCCCACGGGACCCGTACCGGTCGAGGAGCAGGCGACGACGATCTGCGGACGAGCGTCGACCAGGGTGTCGACCAGGGTAATGAGCACGCCGTGGTTGACCGATCTCTGCGAAACGGGCCCTGCGGACCCCTGCCCACCTATGACTCGCTGGCACTACCTCCTCAGCAGTACACACCCCAGACGGCTTCAGTATGCCAATATGCCGGGCTGGTAGTCACTTTGAAAGCCTGCGCCCCACCTACGTAGCCATAGCAGTTTATGTATCGCGGCGGGGTACTGCAGCCCGTTTCGCCAACTCCGACATAGCAAGTGCTACTAGGAGTATTCTCCCTTCCGTATACCGCGTGCGCACTTGCCCCGGACGGAAGAGGACCGTTCAATTCGAGATAGGCCCATTCCGTGTTACAACTCGCACTGTACTTGACGGTCAACGTGCCGAGATCGCCGGGTATCGAGGGATTCTGAAACCAGGAGGATGTCGTCCCGATTACTGCTGCATCGTCAGTGCTGCACGCCGCAGCGGCCGGAGCAGCGGTTGCGACCTGCACAGCAGCCACGGCCCCCATACTGACCGCCGTCGCGGCGGCCGCACCCGTGTTGAAGAAATTCACCCGCATTTCCTTGGCCAATCCTTTCATATTAATACAGGCAGCCCGCCACCAGGCAAGCAACCCATGAGGATCAGGTCGCCGGGGCAACCTATGACGTGGCATTAAACGCACATACGACACTCCCCTCTCTTCCCTACAGAAACCTGGGCGACCTGGGTTGGCCAGGAGCGCCGCCGAGATCCTGGAGACGGCCGCCGCCTCCTGTCGGCGCGGCAGCGAATCGGGACATCAACAGGTAATCCATTCGGGCTCGGTTACCGCCCTGTGACCACGGAGCCGCGGGTAGTGACAATCGCGTCACGGCCGGACCGTCACGGCCGGACCGCTGCCCGCTGACGCAGCACGCACTCGCCCCAATAACAGCCGCTGTAACAGCCGTGGTCGCTCAACCTGTCTTCGACAGCAATGAGCTGGATTTCAGCGAGCATCCTCGCTCCACAAATGGACAGTTACAGGAAGTGTGCGGGCACGCCAGCTGGCACTCTTGGCCACCCGGTCAGTTGACGAAGTGGTCGTTGTACTTGTCGAAGAAGGCCTGCATCGTGTCCTCGAAGAGATCCATATTCTGGACGTACTCCACGGCGAGGAGTCTATGTGTGTTGAAGTCCCACAGAGCTTCACGGAAGAGTGCGTAGTCGTTGCCTTCCATGGCGCCCTGTGTGAACACCTTCACGATCGCGTCGGCGAAGGTCTGCTCGCTCCCGAATCTCGCGTTGATGAACTCCAGGTACTTGTCAGCGGCCGTGACGGCATTCGCGTAGTGCGCAGCCAGGAGCCCCGAAATGGAACGCGCCGGGTCCGCTCTGATTGCCAGGCCGACCACCATCGCGTCGACGTCGGCCAGCACGTCCCCACCCGTGAAGCTGAAGTCTTCCCAATGTGGGGCCCCGATGCGCGTGTAGGCGAAATCGTAGGCCGCGGAGTAGTCCAGCCCGGACATGTAGAAGTCGGCGGACGCAGTGATCAGATCGCCGGCCCAACTACCGAAATCCCCCAGGGTGATCACGGTCCTGTCCGAATTCACGGCGTACTTGAACACCGACCCGAGCGACGCACCGAAGTGCTGATGGTCCAGAAAAAGGCTGGTCTTGGGACAGCGCAGGACGTCTGGCTGAGACGCCCCAGCCGCCACGCAGTAGTCCCTGAAGCCGTGGTCGATAGGACCGCTCACCTCGTCGAAATCTGAACTGTCGTACCGCCCGGCGGCGGGAAAGTCCCGTATAAACTGGGCGGTGAGTTCCTGGACACTGTTCCCTGAATGCGTGCTCGCCCATTCCTGCGCCCGGGCCTCGATCCACTGGACCCAGCTGATGAAGTTCGCGTTGTGGTCGACGCCGACGGTGAGCGAGGAGACGCCCGGGTCGCGACCGGACTTGATGTCGTTGTCGATCGCGATCTGGCCGGCCGCCCCGGACGCCAGCGTCCGGCCGCTGATCTGGTCGAATGCCCAGTTGCTGGGCAGCGAGAAGCCCAGGTTGCCACTGAAGCCGGTCGACATGCCACTGACGAAGCTGCTCACGGCGTAGCCTTGGCGGGAGATGATCGAGCAGACGTTGCGGCTGCCGTAGACCCCGATGAAGTAGTAGTTGTCGTCCGCGTCGAAGACTAATCTAACGCCTGAGAAGAAATTCGTGACGAAACTGTTTGCCTCCTCGGTCGTCGCGTCGTAGTCGACCGCAAAATAGATGATCGTTCCGAACGGGAGCGAGAGACTACGCGCTGCGGCCAGGGCGGCCTGAGCCTGAGCCTCGCCCTCTTCCTGAGTGAAACTCGTGACCGCGTTGTTGCCTTGCTGGTAGATCGGAAAGAAGCTCAGACCGTTAGCGAAGATGACCCCGATCTCGGCAGCGGTAAGGATCTTGTCGACGCCGTTGATGATGCCGTGGCTGATGTAGCGACCCACGGTCTCGTACCCGGCGGCCTTGATGGCCTGGGCCCGGGCTGTGTTCAGTGGCGTCGCGCAGTCGCAGGCCTTGCCGACCCGGTTCGTGTCGCCGGTCGAGACGACCAGACTGCACCATGTCTGGTAGTCGCCGATACCCGTGGTCGGCAGCTTGCAGAAGGCCTGGAACCGCGTCGCCACTGTGGAGGTGGCCGAGGTGAAGGTCGTGCTGCCCCAGTCGACTCCGGACTGGCCGTTGAAGATGAGCGCCGCCTTGAACAGTTTCACGAAGCGTTGGCTGCCGGAGTCGGTGGAGCCCACGGTCACGGTGCCCTGGTTGAGCAGGCCGTCCCGGGTCCCCGGGCCGAAGTTGCCGTTCGCGACTCCGTCGGCCATGCCGATCGAATACTGGATCGCGAGCACGAGCCCGAACTGCACGTTGCGAGAGTAGTACCCGTCGCAGGGCACGATCTGGTACGCCTGCCGGCCGATGTAGGTCGCGTTCATCCACTGCTGGATGGACCGCACCATGGGGTCCCCGCCCTGCAGCAGCGAGTAGGCGTCCATCGTTAACAGCGTCTTCATTTCCTTGGCCGAGACCGCGTTGTCATTGCCGCTGGCCGCGAAACCCATATCGGTCTTCCAGGCGATCAGCCCGCTCTGGGTCGAGGAGCCGAAGGTGCCATCGATTACACCACCCGAATATCCCTTGCAGTAGAGAGCAGCCTCGACGAGCTCCCTCATGTTTTCGTTCGTCGTGTTTTTCGAGATGGGACCGAAGGTGGTCATCAAGCTCATCGTCGTGCTGCCGAAATTGTCCGACAGCGCGGTGATGCCGAGCTCGTGCTGGAGGCCCCGCGTCAGTGAGTACATCGTCTGCCAACCGGTGATCCCGTCCTCCGCGCACGGGACATATCCGCTGACATTTTGATAGGTATTATTGACCCATATCTGAGCATTTTTCACCCAAAGATCCATTGCCCGTTCCTCTCCACCGCGCTCAGGCGAATCTGGCTTTGGTCTCGGCGTCGTAGATGCTGTCGTCCCTGATCACCGACTCCAGGTAGGTCGTCCGCTGGGCGCCGCGATGAGCTTCGGGGCCGATCAGCTCGACCATCGGATGCTTGATGCTCTTCAGGTCGCCGCCGGGCGCGGCGACGGTCACCGCCAGCTGGAGCCGCACTCGCCGACCGGCCGCGAGCGGCGACTTGGCCGTCCACTCGACACCCCGGACACCGGGCAGGGCGAGGTCGGCCGCCGAACCGGCGACCGCCGCGCCGTCGAACGCACCCAGCACCCGGACCGAACGGACGACCGCCGGGTCGGCCATGACCCGGACCCGGTACCCGGCCGGTACCGGTCCCGGCCCCGTCGAATGAACCGACGCCTCCCGGGCGCAGTAGGACCGGAAACCTGAACCCCAGGCGATGGGCTGCCACAACACCCCCGCCTCGAACCCCCACGGCTGCTCGTTGACGGGGGCGGCCGCCCGCCCGCTCAGCCCGCGCGACCGACGCTCCTTCGTCCGGTGGTCGGTGACTGCGGCTTCTGACTGCTTGAATCCGCGGACGATGTCGTAGGGGTAGCGGCGGGGCCTGAGGTGGCCGACGATCACGGTGGCGGTGCCGCCCGGGGGTACCGCGTCGTTCAGCGTCACCGTTGCCGTGGTCAGTCCGGTCCTGGTGTCGGTCGTGGCCGGCTGGCCCGCGGCGGGCAGCGTTCCCGTGCCACTGGTCGCGGTCACCTGCGGAGTGAGGTCGTACAGAAGCGGGTCGAACTGGAACGTCAGGACGGACCCGCCTGCCAACCCCGCCGCCCCGCCGGAAATCGTCACGCCGAGGTCGTAGGGGACCTCCACGGCCTGGCTGGCGCCCGGGACCAGGATCGAGGTAAGTCCGCCCGGGGTGGGGCCGAGGGAGAGTGGCCCGCTCGCCGGGCTGGGCGGCGCGGCGAACGCGACGCTCTGCGTTCCAGCCGACAGCCCGGCCACGACGACGCCGGCCACACCCCATTGCAGTAATGTCCGCCGACCGATGCGCCCGTCTCGTTCCTGCTCCATCTGACAACCTTTCGAGTGAGAAGGATGCGGCGCCCGTTATCCCGACCGTGGGCCGCGGCCGCCCGGCGCGGCGAAATTCCACGCCGTTCCGGTGATACCGGAGATCGTGGTTGCTGTCGGCCGAGGCATTTCACTGTTTCCGCACACCGGCGCGCCGCCTGTCGGGACGACCTCCGGGCTGGTTCTCCTGGGCCGGCATGTTCGTTTCCCTGGTGGCGGCGGGCGCCTGGTGGAGTGGGCTGAATCTGGCTGTCGCACCATCGGATCGAGCTGATTTCACAGCACGGAAGATCTCCCGAAAGATGGCGGTGAGCTCGGCGCGGGCCAGGTGGGAGCCCAGGCAGCGTCCCGGTTGGCGGCGGCGTAGAAGATCAGGACCTTGTCGCCGACAGTCAGGTGATGCTCGTTCAGTGCGGTGTCGTGCGTCACTGTGCAACGCATTGTGGCGATCGGCGTGCAGTAGCGGAGGATCTCCTCGACAGCGGTGGGGGCCAGCCGGTCGAAGTCCGCGGCCCAGGCCTGGCGTGCCGCCGGATTGTTGTGCAGGGCCCAGAGGCCGAGGCTGATCGCGTTGCGGGTGGTCTCCTGGCCGGCGATCGCCAGGAGGATGAAGAAGGAGGCGATTTCCTGGGTGCTGAGGCGGGTGCCGTCGACCTCCGCCTGAACCAGCTCGGTGAGGAGGTCCTCGGCGGGTCTGCCTGCCGCGGACCCGACACCCGCCAAGGGCAGGAGGGTGGCCGCCTTCGGAATCGCAGGCGGGAGAACCCAGACCGGGACTGACCGATTCAGAGAGTTCGGCAGGACCTAAACCCCGCACAGGGGGCCGGGCCCACCTGCCCCCTGTGCGACAGGTACCCCGAATCCGTTCACCTGGGCAACCTGGGTTAGCCAGGAACACCGCCGAGATCCTGGAGACGGCCGCCGCGTCAGCGAATCACGACATCAACAGGTAATCCATTCGGGTTCGGTTACCGTCCCTGTGACCACAGAGCCACCAGTAGTGACAATCGCGGCCCCCCGGTAGCTGGCGTTCGCGGGACAAGCAACCGATGCAAATTCAAGCATCGTGCCGTACCCAGCAAGGTGCCCCGTCGCCACATTGCTCCAACTGCCATTCTTGTAAATCTGAACAGCCACGGTAAGGTCGTTGTGATTGCTGTTCGAGATGTAGCAGTTCGCGGTACCAGATGTGAACACACCCTCCTGCAACTCGGTGATGTGTTGAACATTGGCCGCATCGACTCTGAGGGTGCCGACCGCGGGCGAGCTACACGGCACCGTGACAGCGGAGGCGGCGGAGGCAGGATTGAAAGCGCCTCCTGCCATCGTGAGGGCGACCGGACCGCACGCACCAATAGCGACCCGGGCAGCAATATTCCTGGCATTCAACACGATCTCGCCTTTCTCGTTGGACACGATTTCGTTCTTCGGTGGAGATGCCGACCACGCCTGGCCCATGGCTGCCGCAGTCGAAATCAAAGCTCGACCTGAGATTTACGGCAGGCCGGTAGCCATCACCGACGCCGCTCGCGGGAGAACCCATACCGCGGTCGGCCGTCCGAGGGCTTGGCAGCGTCTAAGCCCTCGGACGGCCGACCGAGAGATCGGACCTTCGTCGTCGACCCGCCCCGCGAAAGGTCGAGGTCAGGCTAAGAAACTGGTGGGCGCTCCTCAGCAGTGCACACCAACGAGCTGCGGCTGAGTTCTCCACAACGCCGGTTCGGTGCTCTGCTTGTAAGCTGTTGACGAGCTTACGCCAACACCGCAGTGGACAGTCTGTGGCACGGTACTGCAAGTTGTACCACCTACTGCGACATTACATGTGTGGTCCCCAGACCAGTTCGTATACGTCCCCCAGGCGCTTGCGCCGGACGGGACAGTGCCGGTCAACGAGAGATAGGCCCATTCCGTGTTACAACTCGAACTGTACTTGACGGTGAAGTCGCCGAGATCGCCGGTTGTCGTGGGGTAGTTTCGATACCAGGATGATGTCGTCCCAATTACGACTGCATCGCTCTGGTCACACGCCGCGACGGCCGGAGCAGCGGTTGCGACCTGCACAGCAGCCACGGCTCCCATACTGACCGCCGTCGCGGCGGCCGCGCCGGTGTTGAAGAAATTCACACGCACTTCTCTTCGTCGTCCTTTCATTTCGATGCAAGCAGACCGGCTACAAGGAAAGACTCACGATGGCCAGGTCGCCAGGCGACCTGCGAAAAAATTAGACACGCACGCAACACCCCTCCCCTTGCCACCGGATCTCCTCGGATGGCGGCCAGCGCCGGCGGTGCACGACAGGGATAGTCCGGGATCGGTTACGCGGGGTGCCGCACAGGAGGCAGGCCGACATGGTGGCGCCGAATCGCGAGAAGATACTCGTCCCAGTAACGACCGTCGTAATAGCTGTGGTCGCTCAGCCTGCCTTCGACGTCGAAGTGTCGCCCAGCACCACTGGCGATCTGATCATAGTTGTACGAGACCATCTCCAGGTACAGCTTGCGTAGGTTCCAGACCTGGAAGACGTAACGAATAAAAAGGTTGACCGCGGCGACCGGAAGCGCGTTGGCGGTGTGCTCGGGAGTGAACGCGGCAGCGAGTTAGCCGATCCCCCGGGTCAGATCGGCGTTGTAGCAGATGACGCTTCCGGCAAGCTCACCGGCAGGTTCCGTTACCACGACGAACTGACTGAGAACGCCTTGGCGCAGGTTGGCCTGGAAGGTTTCCATATCGGGGACCGCACCGCGAAAACGCCAACGGTAGCCGACCTCCTCCCGGATCGCGAGATGGTAGAGGAATGGCACGTGATCAGGACCCACCGGACGCAGGCCGAACTGGCTGGTGTGAAGCACCGGCGGATGCGCGCGACTGCGCTCCGCGCCCCGCAGCGCTGTGATGTCGACACCCGCAGCCGGTGGCGCCCCGGGTACCACTCGGGTGCCCGCAGCCGCAGTCCCGCCGCTTGCGCCGTCGAGCAGCGACTGGCTCTCAGCAACGGTCCGAGGCCCGCCCGGCGGGATCACCTCCGGATCGGTGCCGCGTTCGACCAGCCAGGTATAGAGGTCCAGACGCTGCAACGAGTCGAGGCCGAGCTCGTCGCGCAGGTGTGTAGCCGGTGTCACCGAAGCAGGGTCGATCCCAAGACGAGGAACGAAGAATTCATCGACAACACTGACCTGGATTTCAGCGAGCATCTACACTCCACAAAGGACACCTACAGGAAGCACTCAGTTAAGTCAGCTGACACCCTCGGGCCGACCGGTCAGTTGACGAAGATGTCCAAGTACACGTCCAGGAAGGCCTGCAGCATGCCACTGAAAATATCGGGATGAGACGACCTCACCAGCGGGAGAGGGTGCGTGATGCCAACCTCTTCTACCCATAGCCCTTCGCGGAAGACGAAGTAGTCGTTGTCATCCTCAAGGCCCTGGTTAACCACGTTCTCGACCGCGTCCACGAACGTCTGGTTGGTCCCGAACCGGGCGGTGATGAATTCCTGGTACTTGGCACTCGCCGCGGCGGCATTCTCGTAGCGCGACTCCAGGAGCCCCGAGATCGTGCGCGTCGGGTCCGCTTTGATCGCCAGGCCCACAACCATCGCGTCGACGTCGGCCAGCATGTCCGGACCCCCGAAGCTGCCTGTGAGCCCGATATGACTACAGCCGTAATTGTAGGCCTCGGAGTCGACCTGCCCGGACTTATAGAAGTCTGCCGTCGCAGTAATCAGATCGCCGATCCAACCACCGAAGTCCGCCAAGCTGACCAGCGTCTTGTCTGAATGCCCGGTGAACTTGAGCACCGACCCGAGCGACGCACCGAAATGCTGGTGGTCCAGCAGGATGTCGGTCTTCGGGCAGCGCAGGATCCCCGGGCTCGGCGGTCGGGCATCCGTGCAGTAATCGATGAAGTCGTAGTCGATCTCCCCGCTGACCATGTCGAAGAACTTCACGTCCCCGACGAATGAATCGTAATCTGTTCTGTCATACAGCTTGGCGTCGGGATAGGTCCGAATGTACTGGGCGGTGAGCTGCTGGAAGCTGTTCCCAGAATGCGTGCTCGCCCATTCCGCGGCCCGTGCCTCGATCCACTGGACCCAGGCGATGAAGAGTGCGTTGTGGTTGATGTCGGTGCTGAGTGAGTAGATACCCAGGTCTCGACCGGACTTGATGTCGTTGTCGATCTCGATCTGGCCGGCAGCCCCGGACGCCAGTGTCACGTTGCTGATCTGGTCGAACGCCCAGTTGGCGGGCAGCGGGAAGCCCAGGTTGCCACTGAAGCCCGTCGACATGCCCGAGACAAAGCTGCTCATGGCGTAGTTCTTTTTACTGATCATCGAACAGACATTGCGGCTTCCGTAGACCCCGACAAGGTAGTAGCCGTCGTCATCCTTGAAGACTTGGTTCACAGCCTTGAAGAATTCAGAGACGGGGCCGCTCACCTCGTCGGCCGTCGCGTCAAAATCAACCGCGAAATAAATGATCGCTCCGCGTGGGATCCCGAGGCTTCTCGCCGATGTCAGGGCTGCCTGAGCCTGGGCCGCGCCCTGCGTCTCGTCGAACTGCGAGAGCGAGTTATTGCCGGCCTGATAGATCGGGAAGAAACTCAGACCGCTGGTAAGGATGACGTCGATCTCGGCGGAGGTGAGGATCTTGTCGACGCCATTGATGGTGCCATGAGTGATGTAGCGGCCCACGGTCTCGTACCCGGCGGCCAGGATGGCCTGGGCCCGGGCTGCGTTTAGCGGCGTCGCGCAGTCGCAAGCCTTGCCGACCCGGGTTGGGTCGCCGGTCGAGACGATCAGGCTGCACCATGTCGGGTAGTCACCGACGCCCGACATCTGCAGCTTGCAGAAGGCCTGGAACCGCATCGCCACCGTGGAGGTGGCCGAAGTGAAGGTCGTGCTGCCCCAGTCGACCCCGGCCTGGCCGTTGAAGATAAGCGCCGCCTTGAACAGTTTCACGAAGCGCTGGCTACCGGAGTCGGTGGAGCCTATACTCACGGTCCCCTGTGTGAGCAGGCCGTTCCTGGTCCCCGGGCCGAAGTTCCCGTTCGCGACCCCGTCGGCCATGCCGATCGAATACTGGATCGCGAGCACCAGCCCGAACTGCACGTTACGGGAGAAGAACCCGTCGCAGGGCACAATCTGGTATGCCTGCCGACCGACGTAGGTAGCGTTCATCCACTGCTGGACGGACCGCACCGTGGCGTTCCCGCCCGGCAGCAGCACGTAGGCGTCCATCGTCAGCAGCGTCTTCATTTCCTTGGCCGAGACAGGGTTGTCGTTGCCGCTGGCCGAGAACCCCATGTCTGTCTTCCAGGCGATCAGCCCGCTCTGCGTCGAGGAGCCGAGGCCGCCGTCGATTCCGCCGCCCGAGTAACCCTTGCAGTAGAGCGCGGCCTCGACGATCGTCTTCATGTTGACGTTCGTCGTGGCCTTCGAGATGGGACCGAAGGCGACCATCATGCTCATCGTCGTGCTGCCGAAGTTATCCGACAGCGCGGTGATGCCGAGCTCGTGCTGGAGGGCACGCGTCAGCGAGTACATCGTCGCCCATCCGGTGATACCGTCCTCCGCGCAGGCGACGTAGCCACTGACGCCCTGATAGGTCGCGTTCACCCACTCCTGGGCATTCTTTACCTGAACGTCCATTTACCGTCCCTCTCCACCGCGCTCAGGCGAATCTGGCCTTGGTCTCGGCGTCGTAGATGCTGTCGTCCCTGACCACCGACTCCAGGTAGGTCGTCCGCTGGGCGCCGCGGTGGGCTTCCGGACCGATCAGCTCGACCGTCGGGTGCTTGATGCTCTTCAGGTCACCGCGGGGCGTGGCGACAGTCACCGCCAAGGCCAGCCGTACTCGCCGCCCCGCGGCGAGCGGTGACCTGGCCGTCCACTCGACACCCCGGATACCGGGCAAGGCGAGGTCGGCCGCCGAACCGGCGACCGCCGCGCCGTCGAACGCCCCCAGCACCCGGACCGATCGAACGACCGCCGGATCGGCCACTATCCGGACCCGGTAGCCTGCCGGCACCGGTCCCGGCCCTGTCGACCGCACCGACGCCTCCCGTGCGCAGTACGACCGGAAACCTGAGCCCCAGGTGATGGGCTGCCACAACACCCCCGCCTCGAACCCCCACGGCTGTTCGTTCGCGGGGGTCTTCGGGCGCCCGCTCAGCCCGCGCGACCGACGCTCCTTCGTCCGGTGGTCGGTGACGGCGGCCTCGGGCTGGTCGAATCCTCGGACGATGTCGTAGGGGTACCGCCGGGGCCTGAGGTGACCGACAATCACCGTGGCGGTGCCGCCCGCTGGAATCGCGTCGCTCAGCGTCACCGTCGCAGTGATCATTCCGGTCTTCGTGTCGACCGTGGCCGGCTGGCCCGTGGCAGCCAAGGCGGCCGTGCCATTGGTCGCGGTCGCCTGCGGGGTGAGGTCGTACACACGCGGGTCGAACTCGAAGGTCAGGACGGACCCGCTTGCCAACCCCGCTGCCCCGCCGGAAATCGTCACGCCGAGGTCGTAGGGGACCTCCACGGCCTGACTGGCCCCCGGAACCAGGATCGAGGTGAGTCCGCCCGAGGTGGGGCTGAGGGAGAGCGGCCCGCTCGCCGGGCTGGGCGTCGCGGCGAACGCGACGCCCTGCGTACCAGCCGACAGCCCGGCCACGACAACGCCGGTCACACCCCATTGCAGTAATGTCCGCCGACCGATACCCCCGCCTCGTTCCTGCTCCATCCGACAACCTTTCGAGTGAGAAGAATTCAGCGCCCGTCAACCCGACCGTTTTCCATGGCCACCCGGCACGGCGAAACTCACGCCATTCCGGCACGCCCGGAAATCGAGGCCACTACCGGCCGAGACGCGTAACTATTTCCACGCGCAGTCGATAAGGAAATTCATACGAAAGAGCCAAGACGCAGGCCTGCGCCACGACAGAAAATCGAAACCGCTTTTGCGCAGGATTTTTCGGCGCGGTTCAACAGTCGTGCGATGAGCAACGACGGAAGAACCGCCCCGCAGTCACATCAGAGGTTGTACGATTCAACCTCGACAACCCCGACGATGACAGATTCACCGGACCTGGTCAAGCATTGGAAACCGGTCTCACGAAGAAAAATCCACTGCCCCCTGCCGCCGGCTTCGAGATGCGGTGCGAACGGAGAGATACCTGCAGCCCAGAGAGCCGCCAGCCACACCGGTTGCGAATCCACGACGACGAGCGATAAGATTGGGTACGTCAGAGTCGATGTCTTGATCCCCGCCGCCACGGGACTTTCGTCGGACACGTTCGCAGCGTCGCCATGGCGCCAGAGAAGACCGGGGAGCTAGCCCGTGGGTCCAATCATGGTTCCCGCCGTCGGCTTGGTGTTCTGGCTCGTGCATATGGCGTTCTACCTGTCGGGTCGGCGTCTGGGCTGGCCTTTCTGGGCTTGCTTCTGGGCTTGGCTTGCCGGTCTCCCGGCCGCAGTGGTTTTCTGCCTTTTCTACTGGTCCCATTTCGTGCCCCATCCGGCTCCCGAGGTACTTTTCGATTTTTCCACCGCAGATAACTTCTGGCTCACCAACGCGACATTGGGCCTGGCAGTGTGGGTAGCCTTCCTCGTAATCGAACCATTGCTGATCTTCGCAGACCGGCTGGTTCGTCGCTGTCTGGGCAACATCACTCCCCCAAACCGCCCCGAGTAGAACGCCTCGACTCGAATACGCGTTGCCGGAGCGCGCCTTCCCTTGGGATCATCCGAGCAAAACCGGACCAGGCTCGCGGCAGTTCCGCCGCTCCAATAGCGCTGGCCGCGGCCCTCTGGACACGATGGCGGAGGCGGCGCCACACCGGCCCGCGCAGGGTGGTGCACTGCAGTCTCGGGCACTGATGATGACGAAGCAGGCCTCGCCGTGATGACTGACCTGGTATTCACCTCGCGAGCTGACACCAAAAATGATCTTGACCACATAGGCAGGTGGTCGCACGCCGCTCGGCGGCGTGGGTCGAGCTCGACTGTCACACCATCGATTCGCGCCGTTTTCATGCCCGGGCACCGAGCCGTTTGACGCCGTTGACGAAGATCGAGCGGAGGAATTCGGGTTCGTCGGTGATCTCGATTCTCGGCAGGGACCGGAAGATCTCGCGGAAGATGGCGGTGAGCTCGGCTCGGGCCAGGTGCGAGCCCAGGCAGAAGTGGGGTCCCGGCCCGCCGAAGGAAAGGTGCGGGTTCGAGGTTCGGGTGATATCGAAGCGGTCCGGCTCGGGGAAGATTCTTTCGTCGCGGTTGGCGGCGGCGTAGAAGAGCAGAACCTTGTCGCCGACAGTCAGGTGATGCTCGTTCAGTGCGGTGTCGTGCGTCACTGTGCGACGCATTGTGGCGATCGGCGTGCAGTAGCGGAGGATCTCCTCGACGGCGGTGGGGGCCAGCCGGTCGAAGTCCGCGGCCCAGGCCTGGTGTGCCGCCGGGTTGTTGTGCAGGGCCCAGAGGCCGAGGCTGATCGCGTTGCGGGTGGTCTCCTGGCCGGCGATCGCCAGGAGGATGAAGAAGGACGCGATTTCCTGGGTGCTGAGGCGGGTGCCGTCGACCTCCGCCTGAACCAGCTCGGTGAGGAGGTCGTCGGCGGGTCTGCGCCGGCGGTCCTCGGCGAGTTCGGTGGCGAGTGTCGCCAGGTCATTGCCCGCCTTGAGGAAGGCGCTGACCGGGTCCTGCTGGTTGCGGACGAACTCGGGGTCACCACCGGACATAATGATGTTGGAGGCGGGCAGCATGTCGTCCCGGCAGCTCTCCGGAATTCCGAGAAGGTCGCCGATGACGGCGAGTGGGAACGGCGTCGCGAGGTCCGCGACCAGATCCAGCGTCGACCGGCGCGCGGCGGAGGCAACCGTTTCCGCGGCGAGGGCGCCGAGGTTGTCATACAGACGGCGCACTGTACGCGGGGTGAACGCGGCCACGACAAGCCTGCGCAGCTGGCCGTGGCGAGGGTCGTCGATATTGATCAGGGAGCCGAAGAACTCGTTGAGCTCGGGCCCGAAGTCATTGATCCACAAAGTGCCCTGGCCGGAGCAGAAGTCACCCGGGCGGCGGGACACCTCGACGACATCGGCGTGGCGGGTGAGCGCCCGGTAGCCACTGCCTCGGGGAAGCCCCGGGATCGGCGGCTCGTCGAAGACCGGCAGACTCGGGTCATCACGCAGGCGACGCAGATAGGCCAGTTTCTGGTCGGGAGTCGCGTCCCGGAAGGTCCGGCTCGACGGCCACACCGGCGCGGGCGGGCGCGCCGCGGGATCGTGGCTGTGCGGATAGCTGCCGTGCCCAGCGTTGCCATGCCCGGAGTTGCTACGCCCGGAGCCACTGTGCCGGGCCGTGTCGACGGATGCCATGGGCTGCTCACACCTGGTAGGTGTAGGTGATCCTGGGTGGCTGGCCGAAGAAGGAGACGATCGAGGTCAGTCGTCCCTCGGGGGTGAAACGGACGATCTCGATCCCGCCGATCACCGCCTGACCGGCACGGTCACGCAGCGCCCACTCGTAGCGGGCGCAGTCGTGGTGGGCGTCCAGGCCCGAGGTACGGACCGGGACGTGACCGGGAAAGGTGCCGATCAGCTCGCTGAGCATTTCGGCGAACGCCGGGACGCCGGTGGCACGCTTCAGAGGGTTCACGTACTCGACATCCGGCGCGCAGACCTCGGCGAGGATCTCCGCACGTTGATCGGTGCCCGGGGCGGACCACGCCTCATATACCCGGTTCGCGGCAGCGGCCACGAACTGGACCACCTCGGGAGCGACCTCGGCGCCGACGGTGCTGTTCTCCTGCCTGGTGACCGAACCGTTTTTCATCGTCCGCTCCCGAACATCGTGGCGGCCCGCGCGCGCTGAAGCTTTCCGGACGGCGTCTTGGGGATGCTGCCGGGCGGCAGCAGATGCACATGGCCGGGGCGCACCCCGACCGACGCCAGCACCGCCGCCGTGACCTCGGCGCGGATCGTGGCCTCGTCGTGGCCAGGGCGGACCTCGGCGGCGATCGTCACGCCCTCGGTGCTCGCGCCCGGAGTAAGGGCAATCGCATAGGCGACGACGTTGCCGGGCCGAACCCCGGGGACTCGGCCGGCGGCCTGCTCGATCTCCTCGGGATGCAGGTTGCGCCCGCCGATGATGATCAGATCCTTGGCGCGCCCGCACGCCACGAGCTCACCGTCGACGAGATAGCCCAGGTCCCCGGTGGCCAGCCAGCCGTCCTCCAACCGCCTGACCCCAACACCTTCGTTCACCCCGCCGAAATCCTGATCCTGATTCTGATTCCTGGAACGAGGCTCGGGCCCACCGTTCTCGAGGTATCCGGCGGTCACTGACTCCCCGCGGATGTGGATTTCACCGACGGCTCGTTCCGGGAGCGGCTGCCCTGTCGCCGGGTCGACGACACGAATGTGGAGTCCTGCCATCGGTGGACCGAGCCGCACCAGCCGACGTGCCGGAGCATCACTTTGAGCAGCGTCGGAGGCGGGGACGGCGAGCCCTCGGTCAGCCAGAAGATCTGTGTTGATCTCATCGAGCCGCAGTCCTGGCGCGGGAGGCATCGTGACCGCGAGTGTCGCCTCCGCGAGACCGTAGGCGGGGAGAAACACGTTCCGGTCGAGACCGTGCCTGGCCGCCGCGTCGAGAAAGCGTTCTATCGCCTCGGGCTCGATCGGTTCTCCGCCGCAGAGCGCGAGCCGGACCGACGACAGATCCAGCTGCGGGCCGACCGCGAGGAGACGCCCCGCCAACGCGTAGGCGGACGCCGGGCCCACCAGCACCGTGGCACGATGCCGGGCGGCGTTCCCCATCCACGACGACGGTGCGGCCAGATAATCCTCGGGCCTGCTGAAAAGCACGTCACAGCGCCCGCAGGTCAGATGCAGTGCCAGCCCGCCGATCAGACCCATGTCGTGGGACAGCGGCAGCCAGCTGAGCATCCCGCCGTGGACCTCATCATGGCGGCCTCGCTCGCGGATCGCCGCGATGTTCGCCGCCAGATTCCCATGGCTGATCTGGACGATCTTCGGGTCGGCGGTCGTACCACTGGTGAACTGCGCGATCGCGAGGTCGGTGGACGTGAGGTCAGGTCGTTTCCACGCTCCGGCCGGTTCCGCAGTCATCACCTGGGCGAGCGGGTCGACCCGGGCTCCCCCCGCGGCCAGCACCTGGCCGAGATCCTCATAGGGCGAGCCGAGGAGGACGAGCGAGGAGCCCAGCGCGGCGACCCGATCGCGGGTCTGTTCCGCATAGGTGGCCAGGTCGACGGTCCGGGCCGGGGTGGGTGCGCAGGTCACGCTCCCTCCCGCCATCCAGACGGCCGTCAATGCCGTGACCATCTCACGCGACGGCGAGGCCAGCACCACCACGCGAGAACCCGGCCCGACGCCCCGCTCACCCTGCAGCCACGCCGCGACCCGCTCGGCGTCCGCGAAGAACTCCGACCAGCCCAGGCTGTCCTCGGAATCCGTGCCGAGGAAAACAACCCGACCGTTCTGAAGCCGAGCCCGGTCAATCCCCTCCAGCAGCAACTCCGCCAACGGACACACGCCTCTCTTAGACCAGGCCACAGACCACCCGCACAGGCGGGCGCCTGGGATTATCCGAATGATGGACGCGCATCCCGAGCGGTTCACCCGAGACTCCGAAGCCGACATAACTGAGCGGCAGAATCTCCGCAGTCGTCGAGCGAGCCGACAATAAATGCTCTGCTTCCATGCATTGCAAGGGAATGCGAAACGCACGACCCTTCAGGACATCACGGGCCCTCGTACACTCGCCACCAGCATGCGATCAGAAGGAACACTGAGGACTTTAGCGTTCTATAAGGATCCAGTCGAACGAATCGACGAAAGCCGCCATCCAACGCGTTTCGGGCCCGGATGGCTCATCCGGTCACATCCTGTGCCTTCGCACTGGCGGCCGTCCGTGGCGTCCCGCTGCGGCTGCGGCTTCGCGCAACCTGTGCGGCATCTGTGTGATCTGCGGGTTCGCTGCGGCAACCCTGTCGCACCGTTTGGATTGCGCCGGCGGTCAGCACGCGAGGAACCTCACCGTCTTGCTCCCCGTCATCACCGCCTGTGATGGCCGACGGCTCCACCGGGGTTGAACTCGCCCGCCTGACCCTTCGGCGCGTGAGGCAGATCACACCCTTGGCCTGGATATGGGAGCTGGAGGCCACCCGCCCCAGGCTCTCCTTCCGAGCGCGGGGAAGCAGAGAAGATGACCGAGCCTGCAGGCCGTCGGCCGGGCCAGGTTCAGAGGCGCTCAGCGGGTGGTGCTGTCCAGCGGCCGCAGGCGTGGTGCGGCCGCAGGGTCCACCCCGAGGCCGAGCCCGAGGTAGACGGCGGCGAAGTCGATCAGCCCGACGATCGACGCGAGCCGCTCCAGTGACGTCGCTCCGTCCATCCGGAACTCGGTCACCCCGATGCCGCGCTGCTGCGCCAGTGCCACGGCACGCTCGGCGGCCTGGCCGATCTCGGGATGCTCGCCCGCGCTGTCCCGAAGGACCAGCAGGCGCAGGCGGGTACGGGCCTCGTCGTCGACGCGGTCACGGAAGAAGTCATCCAGGTCGTCGTCGGCGCCACCGCCCGCGCCCGAGCCGAACGCCCCACCGAGCAGGCCCGCCTGCTCATAGGCCGGATGCGGCAGGGCACCGACCAGCGCCGGATACCAGGCGTTCACGGCGAGCACCGCCGCCGCCCGCAGTGCCGCGACCTCGGCGAGCCGGGTGGTCCCCCACCACAGCGGTAGGGAGCCGGCCAGCTCCAGCGCCAGCGTCTTCGCCGGATTGACGAACGACTCGCTGGTCGGACGGCACCGGATCGCCGTCTCCTCCAGACGCACCGCGGCGGCCTCGACCGAGGCGCCGCCGTCGCGCAGCAGGCCGAGCGACGCGGCGACGGCGAGCAGCGGAACGGCCAGCGACCACAGATCCGCCTGGGCGGGCCGGGCCGTCGGCAGCGCCACGAACGGCGCGCGGGCGAGGCCCGCGAGATGAGCCAGTGGGGTGTCCGGCGGGCTGACCACGGCCAGCCGGCAGCCACGCCGCAGTGCCTCCTCGACGGCCGAACAGGTCTCCGCCGAGGTCCCCGACGCGGAGACACCCAGGACCACGTCGGCGACGCCGACCCAGCCCGGGAGCCCATGCCTGCGATGAGTGATCACCGGCACCGGGGCGGCCGTGCCCACGACCGCGTCCAGCACATCGGCAGCCAGACCGGAGGCACCGACCCCGGTCACCACGATCGCGCGCGGACGGCCGTCCGCGCTGAGCGCGGCCACGCCGGCCTCCTGCGCCAACCGCCAGCTTTCGCGGACCTGCCGCGCGGCCGAGGCGGTGTGCGGAAGCAGGCTCAGCGCATCAGCGGCCTCAAGGCGGCCCGCGTCGTCCAGCAGGGACTCGTCAAGGTTCACCCGGGCCGCACGACGCCGATCAGGACGAGGATCCGGCCGCGGCCGGGAAGGGCTTCGCCTCGTCGAGCAGCATGACCGGGATGTCATCCCGAACCGGGAAAGCCAGCCCACAGGACGCGCAGACGAGCACCGGAGCACCGTCCAGCGTCTCCTCCCGCAGCGCGGCGTGCTCGGGGCACGGGCAGGCGAGGATCTCCAACAACAGGGGATCGAGGCTCATGCAGAGTTCTCCCTTCCACCGCGGATGCTGACGAGGACGTCGTCACGCAGCCGGCACATGGACGCATCATCGCGCGCCTCGACGTTCAGGCGCAGAAGTGGCTCGGTGTTCGACGGCCGCAGGTTGAACCAGGCCCCGTCCGCCAGCGAGACCGTGAGCCCGTCCAGGTGATCGACGTCGATCGCCCGGTCCGCGTAGGCCTTCGCCACCTGGCTCATCGCCAGCTCGACGTCGGCCACCTCGGAGTTGATCTCGCCGGAGGCGACATACCGCGCGTAACCACCCAGCAGCTCGGACAGCGGGCCGCTCTGCTCGCCGAGCGCCGCCAGGACGTGCAGGGCCGCCAGCATGCCGGAGTCGGCACGCCAGAAGTCGCGGAAGTAGAAGTGGCCCGAGTGCTCACCGCCGAAGACGGCGCCCGTTCGGGCCATCTCCGCCTTGATGAACGAGTGACCCACCCGGGTGCGCACGGGCACACCGCCACTCTGCGCCACCAGCTCGGGGACGGCCCTGCTGACGATCACGTTGTGAATGATGGTGGCGCCCGGCTCCCGGCGAAGCTCACGCTCGGCGACCAGCGCGGTGATGACCGACGGCGAGACGATCTCACCCCGCTCGTCGACGACAAAGCACCGGTCGGCGTCGCCGTCGAAGGCGAGGCCGATGTCCGCCCCCGTCGCACGCACCTTGGCCTGCAGGTCACGCAGGTTCTCCGGCTCGATCGGGTTCGCCTCGTGGTTGGGGAAGCTCCCGTCGAGCTCGAAGTACATCGGGATGATCGTCAGCCCGAGCCCGCCGAGCACGCACGGGACGGTCAGCCCCGCCATGCCGTTGCCCGCGTCCACGGCCACCGTCAGCGGCCGGATGCCGGCCAGGTCGACGAGGGAGCGCAGGTGGCGCGCGTAGTCGTCCCGCAGGTCCCGGGTGGTGACGGTGCCGCGCGGGCCGGCGTGCTCCGGGATGCCCGCCTCGATCAACGCCCTGATGTCCGCCAGGCCCGTCTCCTGCCCGATCGGAGCGGCACCGGCCCGGCACAGCTTCATGCCGTTGTACTTCGCCGGATTGTGCGAGGCCGTGAACATCGCGCCGGGCAGGCCGAGCGAGCCGGCGGCGAAGTAGAGCAGGTCCGTCGACCCGAGGCCGGCGGCGACGACGTCCGCACCCTGGCTGGTGGCGCCGTCCGCGAAGGCCGCGGCCAGGGGGACCGAGCTTTCGCGCATGTCGTGGGCGGTGACGATCCGATCCGCGCCGAGCAGCCGCACGAACGCGGCGCCGGTGGCCCGGGCCACCTCCTCGTCGAACTCGGATGGCACCACGCCTCGCACGTCATACGCCTTGAAGATTCGTGAGAGGTCGTGCACCCCGCAACCACCCTTTCCTGACAGGCGTCGATCGACCGGGTTGACCCTATCCGCCCCCACCGACAGCAACTCCAGCGCCTCGCCCGGCGTCGCGGGCTCGCGGCGCGACCGCGTGGCGCATGGTCAGGATCATGCGCCGGCGGCGTTTGGACAAGTGGGCCGCTGCGGCCCCTACCGCTGTGGCACTGCCGCTGTGGCACTGCCGCTGCAGCGGTACCGCTGTGGCCCTAGGACGGGCTCGGCACGGCCCGCAGATGACCGCGACGCCCCCCGGGCGGACCCGACGGACCAGCCGGACCGGGCGGGCCAGGCGGAATGGGCCCAGAGCCGCCGGGCGGTTCCGGGCCACGACGCGGCGTGGTGTCACGTACGGCGTCCGCGAGCGCCTCGATGTCGTCGGCTGCCCGCTCCGGCCCGGACTGTTGCTCGGCCTCCAGGCGAACCACCGCCCAGCCGAGCGGCACCGTCAGCCGATCAGCGTGGACCCCACACAGGTCGTAGGAGTGCGGCTCGACGAACGGCGACAGCGGACCGAGTACGGCGGTGGACTCCGCGTAGGCGTAGGTGAGCGTGGCGATCGCGGCCGCGGAACAGGCCGAGCGGGAGCAGCGCCGAGGCTTCACGTTCCGGACGGTAGACCCCGGAACGGACGACGGCCACCACCGCCCGTCGTGTCGCGCACCGACAGAGGTCACTGTGACGCAGCGCTTATCACTCGGTTGCTCCACGCATACAATTACACCAGAACTACGGGCGCACTTCGACCAAAACCGGCTTCTGACGTCGTGTCGCTCCTGGTCGGGTACCCCTACGTGGGGGTTGCGGGCCTCCGCCGGCCTCCCGGCCACACCGTCGCTGTGATCGTCCGGAAGAAATGGCGTTACTCTGTCACGATGGCCGAACCTGCCGGCACGCCCAGGGCGCTCTTTCCCACGGCCACGCGTTCGGTCCCGCCGCGCCGCCGGCGTGACCGCCGCGGCCGTGGCATGCGTGGCACGCTGCTCCCGCCCGATGTGCCCGCCTACGCGACCCGCGGTGAGCGCTTCGACGACCTCGTCCTGGACGCGGTCGAACACCTGGACCACAGATGGTCCGCCGAGCTGGCCGACGTCGAGTTCGCGGTCGAGGACGTGCCCCCCGTCGACCCGGCCACCGACGACAACGTTCCGCTCGCGGCCTACCAGCCGGCGAGCGGCAAGGGCCGTTCCGCCACGCCCCGGCGGATCGTCGTCTACCGGCGTCCGCTGGAGGCGCGTGCCCTCATCACCGAGGATCTCGCGGAGCTCGTCCTCGACGCGATCATCCATCAGGTGGCTGAGATGATGGACGTCGACCCAGCAGTGATCGACCCCGAAGGTCACGGCTGGGGCGACGAGGAATAGGCCTGTCGCGACATTCGCCCGACTCCAGGCCAGAACCGCTCACGACCGCCGAGGCGGGGACGGAGAGACGTGTGACCATCGGGGAGACCGCGCCGACCAGCGCCGCAGACAGCGGCAGCACGAGCACCGCCAGCGCGGGCACCGACGAAATGTCCACTGCCAGCACAAGTACGGGTACGGGTACGGCGACCGGCACGTCGCCGGTGCCGACAGTGCGTACGTCACCAGGCCGCAGCCCGGTTCGCGTCCTGGAGCTTTTCGGCCAGTCCCAGCGGTATGCCTGGGGTTCCACCACCGCCATCCCCGAGCTGCTCGGTGTCCCGGCCGACGGGGAGCCCGTCGCCGAACTGTGGCTGGGTACTCATCCGCAGGCCCCGGCCGAGGTGGTGGAGCCCGCCCCGCGGCCGCGTGCGGCCGATCTGGGCGCCCGACGTGCCGCGGCGGACCTGGTCGGCGAGCTTCCCTTCCTGCTGAAGGTGCTCGCGGCCGACAAGGCGTTGTCACTTCAGGTCCATCCCGACCTCGACCAGGCCCGTGCCGGCTTCGACGCCGACCAGGCCGCCGGCATCGCGCTGGGCGATCCTCGCCGGCGCTACCGCGACCGCAACCACAAGCCCGAGCTGATCGTGGCGCTCACGCCGTTCCGGGCGCTGGCCGGCATCCGCGCTCCGGCTGCCACGCTGGCGATCGCGCGCGGGCTGGGCCACCCCGGTCTGATCGCGGCGTTCGCGCCACTGGCGACCGACCCGACCGGCGGCGCGACCCAGGTGCTGCGTAGCCTGCTCACCCTGCCGGCGCAGGCCGGTGTCGACCTCGCGGCCGGTGTGGTGAGCGCCGCCGAGCGGGTCCCCGCCGGCGCCGACGCCGAGCTACGCCGCGCGGCTGATCTGGTGCGGCTGCTCGCCGCGACCCATCCCGGCGATGTCGGCATTGCGGCGGCGCTGCTCCTCAACGACGTCACGCTTCAGCCCGGCGAGGGGCTGTTCCAGCCCGCGCGGCTGCTGCACGCCTACATCCAGGGCGTCGGCATCGAGATCATGGCCACGTCGGACAATGTGCTGCGCGGTGGTCTCACGCCCAAACACATCGACGTCAACGAGCTGCTGCGCATCCTCGACCCGCGGCCGACCGGTGCGCCGGTGCTGCGTCCCCGAACCCTGACGACCGGCCCCGGCGGTCTGCTGCGGACCTGGGTGGTGCCGGTGGATGACTTCTCGCTGCGGGAGGCCGTCTGCACCGGCGGGCCGGTCACCCTCGCCAATCCGTCCATCCTGCTGGCGGTGGAGGGCGAGGTCGAGGTGTCCGGAACGGACGGTTCAGGCACCGCGCTCGCGCCGATGACACTGAGCCGGGGATGCTCGGCACTGGTGACCGGCTCGGCCACCCTCAGGCTCACCGGCACCGGGCGGGTCTTCGCGGCCGGCCCGCCCACCTGACCGGCGAAACCGTTCCAGCCTCCGGTCCCCGGCCGCGGCCCCGGCCGCGGCCCCGGAGTCTGTCTCAAATTGGCGAATTGAGGATTCCGGGCGTTCTGGTTCTGGAAGCTGGCGAAAAAATCACGCTGACCAAGATTCGGAATCGGGAGGGAATCGGTAGGCGTGGCTGAGATCGCCGCTGGCAGATGAACCCGGGCCGCCCGGTCGAGAAGCCGGTGGCCCGGATTCGCCGATTCTCGGGATTCTGCTCACGCCCCCTGGGGCCACGGTCGTCAGGTCCTCCTCGGCAGCAGTGGCTGCGGCACGAAGATCCGAGGATCTTCGTCGTTCCGGCGACCACGATCCTCCACTCTCGCTCGACAGCAACGGCTGCCGTAGCGGCAGGACGAATCCGCGACTCGAAGATCTGAGGATCTTGGTCGTTCCAGAGCCCGTCGCAGAATCCCGAGCCTCGGACTTCCGTTGCCGCCACTGCTGCCGGGCAAGAAGTGAGGACTATGGCTGCTGCAGCAACCGAAATCCTCACTTCTTGCGGATTGCCAAGTGGCCCCGTTCCCTTTTGTCGCTATTAGTGTGAATTCTCGGCAGCAACGGCAGCCCGCGGCTCAGGATTTCGCGACAGGCGCCCTGGGTGTGCCGAACCGAGAGGAAGACCGAAAAGTTCTGACCCGGACGGATCAGCGGGACAGGTTCCGCTGGTGGAGGACTCCGGGATCGGCCAACGGTGCCGGACCGCTCCGGAACCGCCACGCCCCGGCGAGCGGCACGACGGCGGAGACCGTCTGCGGGACAGGCGCGGGCAGTCTGCCTGAAACGGGCGGGCCCACCGCTATCGGAACCGCGCCGCTGGTCGCCGCGCCACTGGTCGCCGCGCCACTGGTCGCCGGGCCGTCTGGCGCCAGGCCATCAGCTGGCGGACTGCCGGGCGGCGGGCCGTTGCCCAGCACCTGGGTCGCGACGAGCGTCCCGCCCACGCCGACCACCCGGACACCGGCCCTGTCCGCGGGCAGCGACGCCAGGACCGCCGTGCCGGCCCCGACCTCGACCCGATTGCCGTCCACCCAGGCCGTCGCGGCCCGGTCGGGCGCGACCAGCACGAGCGCGCCGGCGGTCCACCTCGGCACCGGTGCCGCCGCGACGACGAGCCGTGACGGCGTCGGCCCGGCGGCACCCGTCTCCCCGACGACCAGGCCGTCCCAGCGAGGACGCTCAGGCACGGTCGCGGCGACCCAGGCAGGCCCGACCGACGTGCCGGTGGGCAGCGCAAGCGCCGCGACGACACCGGTTCCGTCCGCCGACTCGACGAGCAGGGCTGACGGCGTCGCCGACGGCAGGGCCACCGGCCGGTGCACCGTCGTCGACGCCGGAATCCGCACCGTTTCCAGGCCGACGGGAACATGCCCGCCGGTACTCGTGATCACGGTGACGCGCACCGTCGCCGCCCCGCCCGGGGCTGAGAGCACCAGCTCCGCCGGCGGCTGCCGTGGGCCGCCGGCAGTCGCCGCCGGGGTGAGCAGACCGCCCACCAACGCCCTGGCCGCCGGTTCGGCAGTCGGCGGAACCGGCGTGGCCTGCTGTGGTCCGCTTCCGCTGGCGCGGTCGACCAGCCAGCTCAGTACCCGTCCCGTGCGGGCCTGCACGTCGATGGCGGTCGTCTCGGCTTCGGGAGCGAACTCCGTGAGGCGCCGCCCGACCGTCCGGCCGGGCGGGATGGTGATCTCCGTCCGCGGCGCCGCGCCGTTCGACGACACCGCACCCACGTCCACCCGCGCGGGTCGTGGGCCGGGGTTTGCCAGATACAGGATGGGATCGCGGCCCGCGAGGGTGGAGGGGCCGGCGAACCAGGTCCGCGCGCGTGGTTGCTCGCAGCGGACCCGCAGCGGGCCCGCTCCCGCCCCTGGTGACGTCACCGTGGCGGTGAGGCCGGCCGCTGCCGGGCCGGCCGCGACGAGCCGTAGCGGGCCGCCCGCCTGGCCGGCGGCGGTCGCCTCGCCGATGTCAGTCGCCTCGCCGGTGTCAGCGCTCTCGCCGCTGTCAGCGCCCTCACCGGCGAAGGACGGGTCGGTGGGTGGAAGGAACAACAGCTCGTCATGCTGACGATCGCCATCGAGCAGCTCCTGGCCACGGGACGGCTGGACCGACCCTCCCGGCCCCGACCCGCGCACCAGATCGACAATCTGCGCGACCCGGTTACCCAGGCCCAGATCAGGGCACAGCAGCGTGACGGCGGTGACCGGCTTCGGCTGGGACGACGGCGGACGGGTGCCCGCCGTCGTCAACACGGACGCGCCCAGCGCCGCCAGGCAGACCAGACCGAGTGGGGCGAGCGCCCGGGGCACCCGCCGTCTCGATCGACCGTTGTCAGGCCGCATCGCGAGGCCCTCCCCACCGCACCGGAGACTGCTGTCGAGTCGGGGGCCGGCGCCGGCCGCGCCTGGTCGGCACGCGCCCCGTGAGGGCGGCCAGGGCGCCCACGGTCAGCACGGTTCCCGCGGCCACGGCGGTGGCGAGCACTGCGTCCCGGTGCCGGCCGTGGTCGTAGGAGATCCGCAGCAGGCCGCCGCCTTCCGGGAGGTCGAAGGCCTGTGCCCAGCCCGACGCCACGGCGGCGGGTAGCTGCCGACCGTCCAGGGTCGCCCGCCATCCCGGGTCGGCGGGCTCGGCGAGGACCACGCGGCGGCCCGCCGTGCCGGCCGGGAGCCGCGCCGTGCCGGCGAGTCCGGCCACGGTCGGCCCGAATCCGTCCAGGGCCGCGCCCACGCGCCGCTGCTCGGTCGCCGGGTGCCCTGCGGACGGCCCGGCGCCGCCCCGGACAAGCCGCACGAGCGCGGCGGGCTGGTTCTCACCGGTCGCGGGGTCCACTGGCCGCCAGACCAGGACGCCGGCACCGAGCCGGTCACGCCACAGGCCGCTCACGGCGTCGAGCGCCGCGAGCAGCGACGGGTCTGCGTCCTCGGGGGTGACGACCGCGACGACGCCGAACGCAGCCAGACCGTCAGCGGCGTCCGGGACGCCGGCTGACAGATCCGCGACGAGGCGGGCCAGCGCGCCCGAGGCGTTCGAAGCGCGGTACGGGGAGGCCTGCGGAAAGCTCGGGCCATCCTGCGTCGCGAGCGTGTAGCTGGCCCGATCCGGGGGTGTGCCGCGTAGTACCAGCACTCGGGCGCCGGTTCCGCCCGTCCTGGTCAGGCCGGCGATGGAGCGGGCCAGGGCGTCGTCCGGCCGTTCCGTCGCCGGCGCGACGAGGAAGCCTACGGCGAACGCGGGCACCGCGACGACAGTGAGGAGACCGGCTACCAGCGAGGCACCGCGCGCGCCCCACGAACGCCGGCCCGCCGCCGGCCGGCCGGCGGCCTCCTCGGCGCGGCCCTCGGTCACCGGACGACCGGCCGTGGGCCCGGACATCCGGGCCACACCGATGACGATCAGCAGGCCGGCACAGGCGAGGCCGTACTGCGGGCCCACCCAGACACCAGCCAGCGCACTCGCGGCCGTGGCCATGGGCGGGGACGCCGCGTCCGGCGAGGCGTGAGCGAGGGGCACGGCAAGGGCCACCTCGAGCAGGCCGGCGCCGGCGAGTGCCCAGCCGACCGCCCCGTTCCTCCCGCTGCCCCGGGCCGTGCCCGGGCTCGGGCCCGCTCCCGTGCTCGGGCCCGTGCGTGAGCCCCTGCCCGAGCCCGTGCCTGTGCGGAGGCGTGTGGCGCGCAGCCGCGACAACCCGATGAGCAGGACGCAGAGGACCACAAAAAGCCACAGGGTGGTCGCGCGGGCCTCATCACCGGGTGCGCCGGCGATGAGGCCGGTCCGTTCGGAGCCGGACAGCTGTGCGAGCCCCACCGCCGCCCACAGGCCGGGACGACCCGCGACCGCGGCGGGCACCAGGGGGAGCATCCCGACAGACAGCACGCAGAGCAGGCTGGGCAGGCCCATGGCGAGCGGGGCCGTCGACCAGCCGGCCGCACCAGGGCTGCGCGCACCTCGGGGCGCCCGGCGCCCGGCCCGGCGGGACGCCCAGAAGGCCACCGGAAGGCCCACCAGCGCGATAATCGCCAGCAGCGGCGCACAGGCCACGACAACGGCGAGCCCCACCGCGAGACGCCACGCCGGCCAGTCGCCGAACCAGACCGGCCGGTGCTGACCGCGCAGCACCTGGTCGCCGGCCGCCAGCACGGTGGGGAGCACGGCCAGCGCCACGGCGGTCTCGAGCCGGCCGGCCACCACCGACTCCACCATCGGCGGGGAGACTGCGTACAACGCCGCAAGGCCGACCCGCACTCGCGCCGAGCCGGTGACGCGGGCCGACGCAAGGTAGGTGCTCGACGCGGCCACCGCGGGGGCCAGCGCGAGCAGGACCGAACAGAGGGCGGGGACGTCCAGGCCGGCCGGAGCCACGATGGAGGCCAGCAGGGCGAGCCCGGGCGTCCAGGGCGGAGCCGGACCCGCCCAGCCGAGTGCCCCGCCTGCCACGTCGTGCCAACCAGACCACACGATGGACCACAGATCGCCCGCGGTGCGGGGCATCGGCACTCCGCCACCGACCAGGTCCGCGGGCAGCCGGCGCACCGCGGCTGCTCCGGCCGCGAGGAGCACCGCCGTCAGCGCCGCGAAGGCCCGGGGCGGGGTCGCGTTCCGGGCGCCGACCCGGCCCCGCACGGCCAGACCGGCCCGCACGCCGACGTCGACGCCGGCGGCCAGGCCGCCGTCCGGATCGGGATCGGCACCGGTATCGGAATCGAGGTCGAGGCCGGCGTCCGTGGGGCGGTGCGGGAGCAGCTCCCGCACCACCCGGCGCGGGACCACCGCGCGACGGCCCGCCCGGCGCCGCAGCCGTGCCAGCCTCCACGGCCGGGCGAGGACAGCGGTCACCACCCACATCTCGGCCACCGCTGCGTGCCAGCGGCCGCCCCGGTGCGACAGCCGCGCGCAGGCGCGGGCAGCCCCGGCGACGCCAAGCGCGATCAACGCGCACGGCAGCAGCGGGGCGGCGGTGAGCGCCAGCCGCACCCGCATACCAGCGGCTCTCGCGGCCCGGTCGAGGGCCGCCTGGTCGGATCTGGCCGCCCCGCCGGCCCGCACGCTCCCGGCGTGCCCGGCCCGCTCGGCCCGCTCGGCCCGCTCGTCGAGCCGGGGAAGCAGCGGGATGTCGACCCGGGCCGTCGGTCTGATCGCCACCACGGCCCGGGGGACCGCCACCACCCGCAGGCCTGCCCTCGCCGCGCGCACGCCCAGGTCGAGGTCGAGGCCTGCGGTGAGATCGACGGCGAGCCCACCGAGCCGCTCCCAGGCCGCGGCCCGGATCAGCATTCCCGTGCAGGAGACCGCCAGCACATCCCGCACGGCGTCGTGCCGGCCGGTCGCACCTCGCGTGACGCGCCGCCCCGCCCGGTCGACGGTCACGCCGGCCTCGAGCGGGACGCCGGTCGCCCCCGGGGAGCCGGCCGCCGGCTGGGAACCCGCCACCTGTGGGGCGCCGTTATCGGAGGCCGCGTGCAGGCTGGGGCCCAGCACCGCGGCGCTCCGGTCGACCCGGGCGTAGGTGAGCAGGCGGTCCAGCGCGTCGTGCGCAGGCACGGCGCCATCGTGGAGAAGCCAGTAGAAGACGTCGGGGTCGCCCGCCCGGTCCACCCGCGAGATGGCGGAGGCGACGGCGGCGCCGAACGACGTTGTGCTCGGAAGGTTCAGTACCTCGTGACGCGGCTCGGGCCCGACGGGCTGTGAGGTGCGTTGCGACGGGATGGCGAGGCCACCGAGACGCACCACGATGATCCGCTCCGGGGGACGGAGCGCGGTGGCAAGCGCTGCCACCGCCCCGCCCGGATCACCCGGGTCACCCGCCGGGTCGCTCGAATGGCCTGGATCGCCGTGGCGCGTGACGACGATCCCGATGACCTGCTGGCCAGAACGAACCGCATCTCGCGGACGAACCGCCCACGGATCCCGATCGGCGCCCCGCGTTGGTGTCGTCATCGCGGGCGCCGTCGGTGTGATCCGCCGTCAGACGGCTCGCCGGCGCTGCTTGCGCCGTTCCCGTTCGGACATGCCCCCCCAGATACCGAAACGCTCGTCGTTCTCCAAGGCGTACTCGAGGCACTCGATGCGGACCTCGCAGCCGGAGCAGATGCGTTTCGCCTCCCGGGTCGAACCGCCCTTCTCAGGGAAGAACGCCTCCGGATCGGTCTGCGCGCACAGTGCCCGCTCCTGCCACTCCATCACCTCGCCGAGCAGATCACCGAAGCCGATGTCGATGACCTGGGCGAGGGATTCGGCCAACGGCCCGTCCACCTGGGTCAGGCGCACGTCGCCCGGACCGACGAGGATGCCGCCCTCGTCGTCGTCCTCGTCATCCTCGTCGTCGTCCTCGTCCAGATCGCTGTCGTCGAGGTCGTCGACAGCGGTGCCGTGGCCGGACCCGACCAGCTCCTGCCGGCCGAGACCGGGCATGGCCGGCGGCGCGACGACGGTGGCATTCGGTGTCACCGGGATCGGGTGCGGCCCGGTGCCGGCCAACGCGGCGGACGCGGGAACAACAGGGACAGGCAGTGGCGCGGGGACAGGCAGTGGCGCGGCCGCGTGCGCGGCCTCCTCCCCCGGCCCGTGGTGGTACTGAGCGGGACGCTCGACGTCCGCCAGAACAGTGTGGACGCCCGCGTCGGCGTGCTCCATATGGACTCCTCCAGACCCGTCGCGGTGCGGTCGGCCACCCCCCGGACGCCGGCGCGCGGTGCCTTGGATCCACACCGACTGGACCTCGCTTTACCTCACGAGCCCCGCCGACGGGGGGAATGACACGCCGGTAATTACACGCGCCAGACTTGGCCGCGTCAACCCCACCGACGCAACATCTTCTACAACCAGCGATGAGACCATAGCTCACAGTCACTAGGGCCCGTCACAGAGGGTCCCCGTTGACCAGCGCTCTACTACGGAGAGTGACAATTCGAGAGGCGGGGGCGCGATGTTCGATCTCAGCCCTGAGGGCGAACTCCCCCATATCGGACGCCGAAATATCCGGACATCCAACCCGAACTTACACCGATCACCAGCACCGACGACGAGCCATCGAGACGTCGGTCACATAGAGTAGTGACACGAACGAGCTGTGACGCTCCTCAGGTCACGATCGCGAGCATGGTGCGCGCAGCGTCACCACGTGCGGCCGCAAGGCGTTCCGAGGAGACCACACCGTAGGTAGTGGTCCGCTGCCGAGCGGGCCGGCCGGCGGCCGCGGCGATCTCCTCCAGCTCCGCGATGGAGCGTCGAGAGCCATGCTGGGAGCCCGCCATTCGACTAATGGTCTCCTCCATCAGTGTGCCCCCGAGGTCGTTGACCCCACCCGCGAGCACCTGCGCGCAGCCGTCGGTCCCGAGCTTCACCCACGAGCACTGGATGTTGGCGATCGCTCCGTGCAACAGGATCCGGGCCATCGCGTGCACCGCCCGGTTCTCCTGAACGGTGGGGCCGGGCCGGGCTACCCCGGCCAGGTAGATCGGCGAGCTGTGGTGCACGAACGGCAGCCCGACGAACTCCGTGAACCCGCCCGTCTCCTCCTGGATGCGGCGCAGCAACCGCAGGTGGGCCACCCAGTGCGCGGGCGTGTCGACGTGGCCGTACATCATCGTCGCCGACGACCGCAGGCCCACCCGGTGTGCGGTGGTGATCACCTCGATCCAGGCGGCCGTCGGCAGCTTGCCCTTGGTCAGAACCCAGCGGACCTCGTCGTCGAGGATCTCCGCGGCGGTGCCGGGGATGCTGTCGAGGCCGGCCTCCCGGGCGGCCGTGAGCCACTCCTGCACCGACAGGCCGCTACGGCTGACGCCGTTCATGACCTCCATCGGCGAGAACGCGTGCAGGTGCAGCTCCGGGACGGCCTTCTTGATCTCCCGGGCCAGCTCGAAGTACGCGGTTCCCGGCAGGTCGGGATGGATGCCGCCCTGGACGCAGACCTCGGTGGCTCCCACCGACCAGGCCTCCTGGACCCGGGAGGCCACCTCCTCCAGCGACAGCGTGTAGGCGTCGGCGTCACCGCGCCGCTGGGCGAAGGCGCAGAACCGGCAGCCCGTGTAGCAGACATTGGTGAAGTTGATGTTGCGGTTCACCACGTAGGTCACGTCGTCGCCGACCACGTCGCGGCGCAGGTCGTCCGCGAGCTGGCACAGCTCCTCCAGAGCCGGGCCGGTCGCGCCGAACAGCACGAGGGCCTCGGCGTCGGTGATGCCGGCCGGGTCGGTACGCGCCCGGCGCAGTGCGGCGAGCACCTCCGGCTCCGCTCGGGAGAGCTGGCCGGGCACCGCGGTGGCCGGCGGTGATCCGTCGAAGCCCGCCGGCATCGCCGATCCGTCGGGGCCCGCCGGCATCGCGGCCCCGGCCCGGGAACCCGAGCCGTACACGCCGTCCACGCCGGTGCCCGCGGCGCGCACCTGGTCACGCAGACCAGCCCAGTCGCCGTACACCGAGTCGAAGTCGGAGCGCGCGGCGGTACGCCGGCCCTCCGTGTCCACCGCGGTGTGCAGGTCGGTGCGGCCGCTGTCGGCCAGGCCACCGTCCGGCTCCTGCCAGGGACGCCCGGTGGCACACGCCTGCGGGGCGAGCAGTCCGTCCGGGCCAGCCAGCGCCGCCACGTGCCCGGTCAGGCGCGGGTCAATCCACGGCTCGTCCAGATGGGTGGGATGGACGGTCAGCCGCGCGCGCAGCGTGAACCCGGCCGCCTCGGTCACGGTCCGCAGCACGTCCAGATCGGGCCAGGGCCGCTCCGGGTTGACGTGATCCGGAGTGACGGGTGACACCCCACCCCAGTCGTCGAGCCCGGCCGAGAGCAGCAGGGCGCACTCGTCGGTGTCGATGAGGTTGGGCGGCGCCTGCACCCGCATCCGCGGGCCGAGCACCATTCGGGTCACCGCAACGGCCGCCGCGAGCTCCGCCGCCCCGACGTCCGGCTCGCCACGCATCGCGGTGTCGTCCTTCGCGCGGAAGTTCTGGACGATCACCTCCTGGATGGAGCCGTACTCGCGGTCCAGGCCACGCAGCGCGAAGATCGTCTCGGCGCGTTCGGTGAGGGTCTCGCCGATGCCCAGCAACAGCCCGGTGGTGAAGGGGATCGACAGCCGGCCGGCGTCCGCCAGCACCCGCAGGCGCACCGCCGGGTCCTTGTCGGGCGAGCCGTGGTGCGCCTCGCCAGGGGTCGACCACAGCCGCGTGGCGGTGGTTTCCAGCATCATTCCCATGGACGGCGCGACCGGCTTGAGGCGTGCCAGCTCCGCCCAGCTCAGCACCCCGGGGTTGAGATGCGGGAGCAGACCGGTCTCCTCCAGGACCGCGATCGCCACCGCACGCAGGTAGCCCAGGGTGGAGTCGTAGCCGTGGGCGTCGAGCCACTCGCGGGCGGCGGGCCATCTGTCCTCGGGTCGGTCACCGAGGGTGAACAGCGCCTCGGCGCACCCGGCCCGAGCCCCGGCGCGGGCGATGTCGAGCACCTCGTCAACCGTGAGGTATGGCGCCGGCAGCCGGTGCGGAACGGTCGCGAAGGTGCAGTAATGGCAGCGGTCCCGGCACAGCCGGGTCAGCGGGATGAAGACCTTGGGCGAATAGGTGACCACCCCGGGGCGGCCCGCGGACGCGAGCCCCGCGTCACGCACCCTGGCCGCCGAGGCGCACAGATCAACGAGGTCGGTGCCGCGGGCGGCGAGCAGAATCGCCGCCTCGGTGACGTCCAGGGTGGCACCGTCGCGCGCGCGCCGCAGCGCGCGGCGCATCGCGGCGGCCGACGGCGGCGGTTCCGGACGGTGCTCGCGACCGGGGTCGAGGGTCCTCGTCTCCCCGGTTCCTTCTCCGCCCGGAACAGCCGCCGTACTCGTCATGCGCTCACCCTGGATAGTCGGTCGAGGATCTTGGGGATGTACTTACAGGTCGCGAAATGTCATGAACCGTCCGAAAGGGCCGAAAAGTTCCGAACGGTCTTGAGCGGGGGTCAGGCCGCGCCGCCCTGGCGGGCGCCGAGCCGGCCGGCCGCGGAGCCGCGGAGCCGGTCAAGGGTCCCGATCAGCAGGTTCGTGCGCCTGCGGGCGGCCAGCCTGTCGGTCCGTGCGCTGGCCCTGGCCAGGCCGGCGCCCCGCAGGTCGGCGTGCCGGGCGGCCGCCACCTGTGGTGCCCGCGCCCCGGCCAGGGCACGGTTCAAGGACGCGGAGAGGGCTTCGAGGCTCTTTGGGGTACCGGTACTGGTAGGGCTCCGTGGGTCTCTGATCGCGGACATGGCAGTCCTTCCGGCGACGTGAAGAGCTGTGTCCATCTCACAGCCCTCTTTAATGAGAATCAAGAGATGGCAGCTTCGAGTCAGGCAACATCACCCACGGCAACCGTCCACATCCCCACACCGATGACCGCCACGACGCGTCAACGCGCCGCGCCGTGCCGGTGATGACAGTGCCGCCGCCGGTGACAGCCTGGGCGGAGATGGCCGGGTACTCCCCCAAGCCGAAACGTCGACGAGCGGATGGCGCTCGTACAAGACAATTCCCTCCTGCGTCCCGCCGAGGTCGTTACCCTGATCAGGTGCCACGCAACCGTCAGGAAGTCCCGCGCGAGGAACGGATCGACGCGTTGCTCGCGGTCGCCGAGCAGCAGTTCCTTGCCCGCGGGTTCGCCGGAACCTCCATCGCCGAGATCGCCCGCGCCGCCGGTATCGAGCCCGGCTCGGTCTACTGGTACTTCCGCTCGAAGGACCACGCGTTCGCAGCCGTGCTCAACCGCCTGCTCGACGGTGAGACGGAGCGCATCGCACGGCTGCCCGACGAGCCGGCGAACAAGCTCTTCGCCGCGCTGGACTCGGTCGAGCAACGGCGAACGCTGCATCCGTGCGTGGCGGAACGGGCACCCCACGCCCCACCGATCATGGAATACCACGAGCGGCTACACGAATGGCTGCATGGACTCGCGCTCAGCGCGGTCGCGGACCTCGTGCCCGGGCCGGACCGCGAGATCGCCGCGGACGCCGTGGTGGCGACGATCGAAGGCGGGCTGGCGAACCCCGCGCCGAGCCGGCCCACCAGCCATCTGGTCCGTTACCTGCTCGCCTCACTGGCCAGCACCACGAACTCCCCCGCACCACCGCTGCCCGCGGAGAGCGTGCTGCACTGACGCGCATCGCGCCGACACCGTGACCCGCCCTTGCGGCAACCGCGGTGGAAGGATGGCGCGGTGAGGATTACGGCATTGGCTGGCGGAATCGGCGGCGCGCGTTTTCTGACCGGTGTCCGGGTGGCACGGCCGGACGCAGAGATCACCGTCATCGGCAACACGGGTGACGACATCACCCTGCATGGTCTGCGCATCTGCCCAGACCTCGACACCGTCATGTACACACTCGGCGGAGGCATCTCCGAGGAGCGCGGCTGGGGCCGCGAGGACGAGTCCTTCGTGGTCTCCGGTGAGCTCGCCGCCTACGGCGTGGGGCCGAGCTGGTTCGGTCTCGGCGACCGCGATCTGGCCACCCATCTCGTCCGTACCCAGATGATTGACGCCGGTTACAAGCTGTCGGACGTCGTCACGGCGCTGTGCGACCGCTGGCGGCCCGGGGTGCGCCTGCTGCCCATGTCGGACGACCGCGTCGAGACCCACGTGATCATCAATGATGACCAGGGCCGGCGGGCCGTGCATTTCCAGGAGTGGTGGCTGAAGCTGCGGGCGTCCGTCCCGGCCGAGGCCATCCTCTCCGTCGGCGCCGCGGAGTCGACCCCCGCGCCCGGAGTGCTGGACGCCATCGCGGCGGCCGATGTCGTGCTCATCGGCCCGTCCAACCCGGTGGTCTCCATCGGCACGATCCTGTCGGTGCCGGGGATCGCCGACGCGCTGCGGGTGACGCTCGCCCCGGTGATCGGCATCTCCCCGATCATCGGTGGCGCGGCGGTGCGTGGCATGGCGGACGCCTGCCTGAAGGCGATCGGTGTCGAGACCACGGCGCGTGCGGTCGGTGCGCACTACGGCGGCCGGCACCGCGACGGCGAAACGGCCTCAGCGCCCGAGCGGAAGGGCACCTCCGGGGGCGCCGAGCGGGAGCTTGGTCACGGTCTCCTCGACGGTTGGCTGGTTGACGTCGTGGATGCCGATGTCGCAGCGGACCCGGATGCCATACCCGGAGCTACCGTGAAAGCCGTACCGCTTCTCATGACCGATCTGGAGGCCACTGTGGCGATCGTGGAGGCGGCACTGGAGCTCGCCGGTGTCTGAGCTGTCCGCCATGGATCCTTTCACCCTGGGCACGCCCGCGCTGGGGACGCCGACGTCCGCGGACGAACCGTCGCCCGCGGACGAGCCGTCGCCCGCGGACGAGCCGTCGCCGGCGGGCACCTCGGCACCGCTGGCCGTCCCGTCGGAGGCTGCGGCGCTCTCCCCTGCGCACGAACCGTCGGCCGCGCAGCAGCCGGCGCCGGTCGCACCGCCCACCCCGGCCGGCCCGGAGGTGCCGGCGAGCGCCCGGCTGCAGATCCTGCCCCTGCCCGGTATCGGGGAGATCCGCCCCGGCGACGACCTCGCCCAGGTGATCGCCACGGCCGCGGGTGCGGGAGAGGCGGGTACGGGAGGGGCCGCGGGCCTGCTCGACGGTGACGTCCTCGTGGTCACCTCGAAGATCGTCTCCAAGGCCGAGGGCCGGTTGATCCAGATCGACGGCGACCAGGACCGGGAGGCGACCCGGCAGGCGGCGATCGACGCCGAGTCCGTCCGCGAGGTGGCCCGTCGCGGCCAGACCCGCATCGTCGAGACCCGGCACGGGCTGGTGCTGGCAAGCGCCGGCGTGGACGCGTCGAACGTCAACAAGGATTCCATCGCGCTGCTGCCGGTCGACCCGGACGCCAGCGCACGCACCCTGCGTGACGGCCTGCGGGAGCGGCTCGGCGTCGACGTCTGCGTGATCATCAGCGACACGGCCGGGCGGCCCTGGCGCCGCGGGCTCACCGACATGGCCATCGGTGTGGCCGGGATGGCCGCGCTGCGCAGCCACATCGGCGATGTCGACACGTACGGCAACGAACTGGGCATGACCGAGATCGCCGAGGCCGACGAGCTCGCCGCGGCGGCCGACCTGGTGAAGGGCAAGCTGGGGGCGACCCCGGTGGCCATCGTCCGCGGCTTCGGGCGGCTGCCGGACGACGGCGCCGGCGCGGGGGCGATGCTGCGGCCCTTCGCCGAGGACATGTTCCAGCTCGGCACGGTCGAGGCACGCCGGTCCGCACCGTTCGCCCGCCGCACGGTGCGGGAGTTCGCCGACCTCCCGGTGGACCCGGCGGCCGTGCGCCAGGCGGTCGCGGCCGCGATCACCGCCCCGGCCCCGCACCACACCACACCCTGGCGGTTCGTGCTGGTCGACGCCCGCCGGCACGCCCTGCTCGACGCCATGGCCATGGCCTGGACGGACGATCTGCGCCGCGACGGCTTCGACGAGGACTCGGTGAGCCGGCGGCTGCGTCGCGGCGACGTGCTGCGCCGGGCACCCGTCCTGATCGTGCCGATGATGGTCAGCGACGGGTCGCATTCGTATCCGGACGAGCGCCGGTCGCGGGCCGAGGAGCGCATGTTCACCGTGGCGGTCGGCGCCGCCGTGCAGAACCTGCTGGTCGCGCTGGCTGCCGAGGGCCTGGGCTCGTGCTGGGTGTCGTCCGCGCTGTTCTGCGGTGAGATCGTCACAGACGTGCTGGATCTGCCGCGGACGTGGACTCCGATGGGTGTGGTGGGCGTCGGGCATCCAGCCGCGCCGGCGGCTCCCCGCCCACCCCGGGACGCCACCGCGTTCATCGTCGAACGTTGATCGATAACTGCCTTCAGGCAGCTGTACGCCGGCTGTGATCCGGCTGTGACGAGAAAATCGAGGGCCCGAGTTCCGTCCGATTTGCTGGTATTTGTAGGTTCCCGCCGGGTCGCCGGAGCGCCCGGGACGGCGACCGAGCGCGACTGCCGGCGAGTCGGACGGACCGCACCTGCCCAGCCCTGTTCGACACTTCGTAGGATCTGACACCGTGGGGAAAAGCAGCGCCGCGCGCAACAGCCGTCTGGATCAGCTCCGCCAGGAACAGCGGCGGAAGGAACGCCGGCGCGCGCTTCTGATCTATGGCACGTCCGGGTTCGTCGCTGTCGCCCTCCTCGCGGGGATCATCATCTACAGCGTCATCGACAACCAGTCGAAGAGCGAGAAGCGCAAGGTCGGCTACGTGGAGGCGGCCTCCGCCGCCGCGCTCACCGCTGGCTGCACCGGAATCCGCAACGACGAGTTCCGTGGCAACACCCACGTCGGGACCACGGACACCGTCAAGTACCAGGACGTCCCGCCGTCCTCCGGGAACCACGACGCGGACCCGCTCCCGGACGCCATCCGCTTCTACAACCCGGACTCGGGCATCCGCATCGAGCGGGCGGTCCACAACCTGGAGCACGGCTTCGTCGTCGCCTGGTACGACACCAAGCTGCCGGACGACCAGGTCAAGACGCTGGAGAAGGTCGCCGCCGACTCCGGCAACCGCTTCATCGCGGTGCCCTGGACACGCGACGCGTTCGCAGGCAACCAGCACTTCGTCCTGACCGGCTGGGACCGGACCCAGCGCTGCACCACCGTCTCCGCCGACGTGGTGAAGGAGTTCGTCACCAAGTGGGCGAACCCGCCGGCCGAGGGCGCGAACTGGGACTCCCCGACCGCCCCCGAGTCGGGCCTGCAGGGCGGAACGCTCAACGTGACCGCCGACGGTCCGCTCGACACCGCGGCCGCCGCCGACGCGACGCCGGGCGCCGGCACGATGAGCACGCCGGCCCCCTGACCGATGCCTCTCCTGACCGCCGGCCCGTGACCGGCGGTCAGGCCGCACCGGTACGGATCGGCATGAGCAGGTAGCGATAGTCCTCCCCGTCGTCCTTGCCGGTCAGCACGGCAGGGCTCGACGAGGTGGTGTTCGGGTCCACCGCGGCGAAACCGAACACCACCTCATCACCCTCGACCGCGGCTAGGCCGTCGAGCAGGAACGCGGGATTGAACAGGACCGACAGCTCGGGGCCGGTGTACTCGAGCGGCACCAGCTCGCAGGCCTGCGCCCCACCGCCGTCACCGGCCTCGGCGAGGACCTGGCCCGCCGAGAAGGTGAAGCGCAGCGGCGCCGTCCGGGTGGCGACCAGCGCGACCCTGCGCACGGCCGCCGCGAGGACCGACGTCTGCGCGGTGACGGTGAACGCGGACGCCTCCGGCAGCAGCCGACGGTAGTTCGGGAAGGTCCCTTCCAACAGGCGAACGATCGTCTGCCGGCCGTTGACCGAGAGACCGAACCGCGCGACCCCGGAGTCGTCGACGCCCATCCCGAGCGCGATCCGCGAGGCACTGGTCGGCAGTCGAGCGATGTCCGCGAGCAGCCGGGCCGGCACATGCGCGACGGCCTCGGGATCGTCGACCGTGGGCTGCCAGGGAATCGTGCGCAGCGCGAGCCGGTAACGGTCGGTTGCGACCAGGCTCAACCCGCCCCGGGCGATCTCCAGTCGGACGGCGGTGAGGACCGGCAGCGAGTCGTCCCGGCCCGCGGCGGGTGCCACCTGCGCCACCGCCGCGGCGAAGCCCAGCGTGTCGACCTCGCCCACCGGCGGCGGGAACACCGGGAGAACCGGGTAGTCCTCGGAGTCGAGCGTGGGGATACGGAAGCTCGCGGTGCCGCATTCGATGGTCACGCGGGTCGCGGTGGCCCACACGAGCACCGGAGCATCCGGCAGGTTGCGCACGACATCGGCCAGTAGACGCCCGGGAACAACCACCCGGCCCGGTTCGGTGACGACGGCCTCGACCGGGGCCCGGGCCGCCACCTCACCGTCGAAGGCCGAGATCTCCAGAGCCGGCGCGCCGCGGCCCCGGGAGCGCTCGGCGGTGTGGTCCGAGTTGTGGTCTGAGGCGTGGTCCGGCAGCAGGGCCTCCAGGAGCAGGCCTGTCAGGACCTGCTGTGCGCCACCCGTCGGCTTCGGCAGATGGCGGGCGACCCAGCCCGTAGCGTCGGCGAGTACGTCGCGTTCCACGCTGAACCTCATGCTCGGATTGTCTCGCCGGACGAGGCCGAATCTCCGCATTCCGCAAAGCCTCGCCGCGACGGCGCGGCGCCCGGGGCCACAGCCGCACGGGTCATCACGCCTCCCCCGACGCCGCTTCGCCGCCATCTCGACGCCACCTCGGCGTTCCGACGGGGCGCCCATCGGCCAGCCGGCCGCTGGCCTCGGGTACGCCCCACCGCTCCCGCCCGGCCCCCGGTGGGGAGCCGCCCGGGCAACGGGATCCCGTCCGCCGCCGCAGGACCGGTCACCACGATTCGCGGACACCCGAGCAGCTCCTGGGATCCGGTTCAGATATTGAGTGAGACCATTACGGAGCACCTTCGGGTGCCTGGCCGGTACCGGGTTCGACCAGCGGTAAAAGGCAGGTCTATTGTCGTCGCCAGTATCGTTCGAACCGTTGGTTCCCGTGGGGGGACGCCATGCTGGAAAACCTGACCGCAGCTACGCGCGGCGAATCCGCGCAACCCGCCGGGAACACGCCGAGGACACCTTCCGGTGGGCACAATCCCGCGCTCGACGGGCTGCGCGCGCTGGCGGTGCTGACCGTGTTCTTCCACCATATGGGCCTGGTACCAGGGGGTTATCTGGGGGTCGATCTCTTCCTGGTGCTCAGCGGGTTCCTCATCACCGGCCTGCTGCTGGCCGAGCGGGACCGTGAAGGCTGGATCTCCCTGCGCGCCTTCTGGGCACGCCGTGCTTTCCGTCTCCTCCCCGCCTTCTACATCTTTGTAGCAGCAGGGATCCCACTCGTCCTGCTCTTCAAGGACGCGGACGATCAATGGCAGTTCCTGCGCAACGGTCTCGCCGCGGTCTTCTACGTGGCAAATATTCAGCGCACGCTGAATCCCCCGGACAGCGGCGCGTGGTTCGGGCATGTGTGGACGCTCTCGCTGGAGGAGCAGTTCTACCTGGTCTGGCCGATCGCGCTGGTTGCGATCTGCCGCAACGGCCGGCTGCGCCGCTGCCTGCCGGAGATCCTGATCAGCCTGGTGATCATCGTGCTGATCTGGCGTGAGGTGCTGATCTCCACCGGCGCGTCGAACCTGCGCATCTACTACGCCCCCGACACCCGGTTCGACTCCCTGCTCGTCGGCTGTCTGCTCGCCGTCTGGCGCTACGACTCCCTGCGCGGCTGGGCCTCCCCTCGCCACGCGGCCCGCGCCACCGCGGACGCGATCCTCCGGCGGGTGGCCTTCTTCAGCCCCGTCGCACTGGTCGCCATCGTGGTCCTCTTCGCCACCGGGCCCGATCTGGTCGGCCGACCGACCTGGATGGCCCGCGGCGGCTACCTGCTCGTCGCGGTCCTCGCCGCCGTCGCGATCCTGGGCGCGGACCAGCGGCGTCCGGGGTGGTACTACCGCATGCTCAGCTGCCGCCCGGCATCCTGGGTCGGCCGCATTTCCTACAGCCTCTACCTGTGGCATTTCCCGGTGACCGGGGTCGCCAACGATTCGCTGGTCCCCCGATACGGGCGGGTGCCCTCCGCCGGAGCCGCGCTCGTCGTCAGCCTGGGGCTCGCCTCCGCCTCGTACTACCTGGTGGAGAGGCCCGTCCAGCGCCGGCGCCCAGCCTGGGTCAATGCCCGTGGGACAGCCCCGCGCAAGGGCCGGGGCACCTTCACCCCGCCTGCCGCGGCACCGCGGCTGGCGACGACGCAGCCGCGGGCCATGTCGCCGCGGCCGACGTCCGCACCCATGACCGCGGGCGGCGAATCCGTCCCGCCCGCAGGCAGCTGACCTGCGCATGCGGGGGCTCCCGCGGACGAGTTCACGGACTGGTCAGTCGGCGGATGGCGATCGTTTCCCCGAACCTGTTAACTAAATAACAGCAAGCGGGACATCTGATCTTTTGGTAACAGAAAGCGCCTCCATCTGTCACAGTTCTCTCGCGCTGGCCAACCAGCACGCGGATAGCTCGCGGTCTGCCCGACCGTTCGCCGACGACCGTTTCGGAATTTTCACACAACGTGACTGAACCGAGTGCAGAACCCACGCGTCCCAGCCCGGCGCCACCCCGGGCCGGGACGCTGTCGGCATGCATCGACGCAGGTCAGGCCTGCTGCCCCAGGCAGGTCACGAAGAGCACGTCTGCCCCACGCGCCCTCGCGTCCTGTGGTGATCGCCCGCCCCATCGGACGCCTCCCAAGCCAGGAGGAATCTGCCGGTGAGCCGTCGCCGCCGACGTCACCAGTCCCCGACGGACCCGCGGCCCAGTGCCGCGGCCGCGAACACGCCACAGCCGGGCCCACCGGCGGCTGGCGGTGTTCCCACTCGGGTCGATCTGACCAAGCGCGTTCCGACGGCGCCGACCATCGAGCTACCCACCGTGGGCGGCATCGCGAAGGCCGGCAGCGCCACGAAGGCAGGCAGCACCACGAAGGCCGCGAAGGCAGGCAAGGCCGCGAAGGCGAGCAAAGCCGCCAAGGCGGGCGGTGCGACGCGGGCGGGCAAGGCTGGGCCCGCGGCCAGGGGACCGGGCCAGCGTGTCCGTGCCTCGGGCCTGGTGCGCACGACGGTGCTGCCCACCGCGGTCGCCGCCAGCCTGCTGTTCTTCTGCACCGCCGCCACCCCCGAAACGAGCGGCGACACCGGCGACCAGCTCGACACCACCAAGAACCCACCCGCCCGCGCCGGCGACTGGAAACTGCCCGACCTCGTCCCGAACACCCCGCCGGAAACCGACCCCGCGGACCTCACCACCGACGAGCTCGCCCAGGACGCCACCTCCGACAGCGACAGCCCCACCACCAGCATCACCCTCACCGACAGCGCCAAGAAGATCCCCGCCCAGCTCCTCGCCGCCTACCAGAAGGCCGCCGACCAGCTCGCCGAGGACAAACCCAGCTGCCACCTGCCCTGGGAACTGCTCGCCGCCATCGGCAGGGTCGAGTCCCACCACGCCCAGGGCCGCAGCATCACCGCCGACGGCACCGTCACCAGCCCGCTCATCCTCGGCCCCCGCCTGGACGGCACCGGCGGCAACGCCCTCATCCGCGACAGCGACAACGGCGCCCTCGACCACGACACCGTCTACGACCGCGCCGTCGGCCCCATGCAGTTCATCCCCACCACCTGGGCCGGCTCCGGCCGCGACGGCAACGGCGACGGCGTCAAGAACCCGCACAACATCCACGACGCCGACCTCGCCGCCGGCCACTACCTCTGCGCCCGCGACCGCGACCTCGACGACGCCGCCGACCTGCGCGCCGCGATCCTGTCGTACAACCCCTCCGACGCCTACGTCCGTACCGTCCTCACCTGGTACAACGGCTACCGCCAGGGCGGCGCCACCCCCGGCACCGGATCCACCACGACCGACTCCAGCAGCCCCAGCCTGGCCGACGTCCCCATCACCGACCTCACCCCCACCGGCGGGACGGACGGCACGACGGACCCGAGCCTGAGCCCGACCACGCCCGGCGCGACGCTGCCACCGACGCCAGCCCCGGCGATCACTCTCGACCCGGGCAGCTGCGACCCGCTGCGGGCCGCCGATCTCGCCGTCGCTCTCACGGATCTCGACCCGGACACCGCCGGCGCCGAGGCGCTCGACCTCACCACCGCGCGCCTGCCCTGGCTGAACACCACCGTCACGGTCGAGGCCACCGCGACCACCACCGGCGACAAAGAGATCACAACCAGCTGGACGACCCTGCAGACCGGCGACGGAACGATGGTGCCGGCGCTCCTCGCCCGGCTGCCCGGAAGCAGCCTGGCCGCGGCGGCCCTGACGGACGACACCGTCATCGTCACGCTGACCGTCACCCCCGCCGACCAGGTCTGCCCGGCCCAGATGCGGCTGCGCATCCGCAATGTCCCGTCGAGCGCATTCGCGGCAGACCCCACCGTCCCGGCGCCCACGGCGACCCCGACGGAGGACACTCCGACCGTGACGCCGTCGCCCACGGCGACCCCGGCCACCACCGCGCCCACATCGCCGAGCGCCACCGCGGCACCGACCACCACCCCCACCACAGCGGCGCCCGCCGCCACGGCCGCGCCGACGGCCACCGCGACACCGGCGCCGACCACTCCCGCAACGACGAAACCGGCGGCGACCACTCCGGCGGCCACCACGCCTCCCGCGAGCGCCACGGCCACCGCCAGCGCCACGGCCAACACGACCAAGGCCACGACGACGACCACGACAGCGCCCAGCACCGCGTCGCCGGCGGCGTCCTCAACCGCGTCACCCACGACGGGCACCAGCGGCTGACCGGCCCCAACCAGCTCCGGGTGGGCCGCACCCATCCGGACGATCGGCCCGGAAACCCACAAATCGGCGCCCATCGGGCACGACCCGGGCACACTCGTCCTGTGCCGGCAAATGCCCACCAGGCGTTCGACGCGGTGGCAGTACGGACCTTCGCGACGATGCGGGCCCTGAACATCGCCTTCCTCGTCGCCTACGTCGTCGTCTGGCGTTCCTGGTACACCGCGCACCCCGCCGGGCTCGCCGCCGCCGCCGTGACGGCGCTCTGGGGCACCGTCTTCGTAACCGTCGCTCTGGCCCGGCCGCGGCTCGTCCGCCTGCTGGTCCCCGGCAACGTCGCCGTCGCCGTCGGTGTCGGCGCCGGTGCGGTGCTGTTCCTGCCGGCGCAATCCGTCGGTGGTTCCGCCACCTGGGTTTTCTCCGCGGCCGCCCATGCGGCGATCGTCGCCTCCTGGGCCTGCCGCCGACGGGTTCTGGCCGCCGCGGTCGTGCTGATGGTCACGGCCCTCGTCGGCGGCGCGGCCATCGCCCAGGTCACGATGGACGACCCGGCGGCCGGCGGGAACCACACCCCGCTGGCGCGCGCGTTCGCCGCGTGCCTGCTGGTGATCGCGATCGCGGCTCTGTTCCGTCTCGCGCTCACCCGGCTCAGCGCGATCGCCCGGCTGGCCGACACCAGGCTGGGCACCGCCGCGGCGCAGCGGCAGGCGGCGGCAGTGGCAGCCGCGAGGCTTCGCGACGAGCGAGAACGCGAACGGATGCTGCACGACACCGTTCTCAACACGCTGACCGGCATCGCCTGGGGAGGCGGCACCCGGGACCGCTCCGGTATCGCCCTGACCGCCGAGCAGTGCCGCTACGCGATCGACGCCGTCCGCACCATGCTGGACGGGACCGCGTCCGCCACGCGCGACCTCACCGAGCCGATGCTGCGGGTGGTGTCCGTGGCGGCGGCCCGCGGGCTACGGGTGGACGTCGCCTCGCTGCCCACCACGGACCTGCCGGAGGAGGTGGTCCGCGCGGTGGCCGCGGCCGCGCAGGAGCTGCTGGCGAACGTCCGGCGCCATGCCGGGACGGATCACGCCACCCTCACCGTCACGAACCGACCCGGCGGCGGCGTGGACGTCGTCGTCGCCGACGCGGGACGGGGCTTCGCCACCGACGACGTTCCCGACGACCGGCTCGGGCTGGCCCGGTCGGTGCACGCCCGGCTCGCCGAGGTCGGCGGGCAGGCGACGATCAGCTCGGCTCCCGGGCACGGAACATCCGTCCGCCTGCGCTGGCCGGCGCCAGCCCCGGCCCCGGCCCCGGCACCAGTACCAGTGCCGGCACCGGCACCGGCCGGGCCTGACCGCGTGGCAGCCTCCACGGCACCAGGGCCCCTGCCACGGGGACAGACGGCCGGCAAGATGCCGGAAGCGGCGGGAAGGCTGCCGGGAGGCGGGCCGGCGGCTGCCGGGACGTCGGCCACCGAGTTGCGGGACTCCTACGCGGCCGTGCTGCGCCGCACGGTCGCCCTCGCCGCACTGGCCTGGTTCGGCTGTACCGCCGTCATCGTGCCGTTCACCCTCCCGTCCGCCCGGTCGGTGCCACTCGCCGTGCTCTGCTGGCCCGCCATGGCGCTGATCGTGGCCGCCGCGGCCCGGACGTCCTACCGGCGGCCACTGCGCCGCGGCGAGGCCGTCGCCGCGATCGTGCTCGCGCTGGCGGTGACCGTGGTGGTGGGACTGAACGTCGTCCAGGCCCACGGTGCGACGGGGGCGGGCGGGCCACCGAGCCGGATCAACACCTGGCCGGTGCTGGTGCTCCCGGTGCTTCTCGCCCTGCTCGCGGTGTCCCGCCTGTTGGTCGTCTGGGCTCTCGCGATCATCGCGACCGTCGCGGTGCTCGGCGTGCTCGTCCTGGCCGGCTCGGACACCGGCCCACTGGCGCTCGCCCAGCTGCTGGCCGCGACGAACAGCCAGATCGCGCTGCAGATCATGGTGGCGATGGGCGGCCCGGTGCTGCGGCGCACCGCCGACCAGGTCGCCCGAGCGCTCGAGGAGGAGACCGCCCGCGCGGCGCTGGAGCAGTCGGCGCGGGCTGTCCGGGCTGACCGGGAGCGTGGTCTCGCCACGATCGAGCAGGAGGTGCTGCCGCTGCTGGAGGCGGTCGCGGACGGTCTGCTCGACCCGCGTGACCCAGCCGTGCGCGACCGCTGCGGCCAGCGGGCGGCCGCCATCCGCCGGGCCCTGGTCACCGGCGCCGGACAGACGCTGGGTGAGCTGGGGCCGGCAGTCGTCGAGGCCCGCGCGCGGGGGCTCGGGGTCGAGGTGCGGCTGGCCGGCGAGCCGGGGCGGATTCCCGCGCCGGTGCGTGCGCGGCTCGCGGAGATCCTGCCCGGCCTGCTCGGTGCCGCGCCGGCCACCGGCGCGCAGCAGGTTGTCCTCACCCTGATCTGCGACGACACCGGCGGGCGGCTCTTCCTCACCTACCCGGCCACAGGCCCGGCCGGAACGGCCGCGTCCCAGCCGTCCCCGCTTCCGCCGCCGCCGCTTACGGCGTCCCCGCTTCCGCCGGAGGAGGAGGATCTCCTCTCGTGGCACCGGGACGTCGACGACAGCCAGGTCTGCCTGGAGATCACCTGGCCCGCGCTGAGCCGGCAGACCGACCCGCGGTGAGCCCGCGGGCCCACGGTGATCCCGGGGGGCCGGTCTGTCCGACCCGGGCCCCGGGGCTCGGGCTGTCCGAAGAGTTGAGGCGGTTCGTCGTCCTGGCGACCAAGACCCTCAGATCCTGCCCGGCAGCAACCACCGCCGCGGCGGCAGCCCGAAGCCGCGGCCCGATGAGTGGAGGATGATCGTCGTCAGGACGACCGAAATCCTCCACTCTTCGCCCTTCGCCACCCGCGCCATGGAGGCGCCGCGCTAGGCGCGGTCGGAGCTGAAGCGGACGGCGCCCGCGCTCAGCACCGTGCCGGGGAACACCCGTGCGCCGGCACGCAGCTCGTTGCCCGGCTCGATCACGGCGCCGTCGCCGACGACGACGTTCTCCAGTACCACGCCGTTACCGATGACCGCCGCCCGCCCGACGACACTGTCGCGGATGTAGGCGCCCGCGCCGACGGAGGCCCGGTCGAACAGGACGGAGCCGTCGATCCGCGCCCCGGTGCCCACCGACGCACCCGCACCGATCGTCGAGCCACCGCCGATCTTGGCGTCGGTCGCCACCGTCGACCCGGGCAGTACCAGCCGGTCGCCGACCGGGCCGGGCAGCGCCGAGGACGGCATCCGCCCGGTGACGAGGTCACGCGAACCGCGGACGAACGCGGCCGGGGTGCCGAGGTCGAGCCAGTAGGTGTCGTCCGGGTAGCCGACCACCGGAACCCCGGATGCGAGCAGGGCGGGAAAGGTCTCCCGCTCGACCGAGACAGGGCGCCCGGCCGGGATGTCGTCGATCACGGAACGCCGGAAGACGTAGCAGCCGGCGTTGATGAGGTTGGTGGGCGGGTCGGGGGTCTTCTCCAGGAAGGCGGTCACCCGGCCGGCGTCGTCGGTCGGCACGACGCCGAACGCACGGGGATCCTCCACCCTCGTCAGATGGAGCGTCACCGCGGCACCGGCCGTGGTGTGCCGGGTGACGAGGGCCCCGATGTCGAGACCGGAGAGGATGTCACCGTTGAAGATGACCACCGGATCGTCGGGGGCTGATTCGAGGCGCTCCGCGACATTGCGGATCGCCCCGCCGGTGCCCAGCGGCTCGACCTCCGTGACGTACTCGAGAACCAGCCCGTGCTCGGAGCCGTCGCCGAAGTACTCCTCGAAAACCTCGGCCCGATAGGAGGTGGCGAGCACCACCCGGGTGATCCCCGCGTCGCGGGCACGGGCGAGCATGTGGGCCGTCACCGGCACGCCGGCAACCGGCAACATCGGCTTCGGCGCCGACATTGTCAACGGGCGGAGACGGGTTCCCTGCCCGCCGACCAGCATCACTGCGTCCATGATTCGTCAGTGTCGCAGAGCACCTCGTCTCAGTTGCGCACACCTGTCCGGGAAATCGCATCCTCTCAACGAGAGGCCACAACCCGGACACACACGCTCTATACCGAGTTCACGAGTCGTGACGGATATCCGTTATCTGGGTGAGAAAATCAGTGCGGCCGGCGCGCCGAAGCGAGCAGGTCAGCGGACCGGGTGGCCCGCGCGCCCGCGCTGTCCCGGGCGAACGCCAGCGCCAGCAGCAGCCGGGCACCCAGGCCGACCGTGAGCGCGGCCCGCAGTGGCAGGTAGGCCGGGCTGTCGTACTGCCGACACAGATAGCGGATCATGCTGCGGTGATGCGCGATCACCATCCGGCGCGACGACCGCTTCGTCGAGTGCCCGCCGAGGTGCTCGACGACGGCGCCGGGGACGTAGACCAGCTGGTGGCCGGCCAGCCCGACGCGCCGGCCCAGATCGACGTCCTCCATGAACATGAAGTAGGACTCGTCGAAGCCGCCGACGGCCTCGAACACCTCGCGCCGCAGCAGCTGGCAGGAGCCGGACAGCCAGCCGGCGGTCATCTCCCTCGGCACGCCCCGCTCGCGACGGTAGGAGGCCGTCCAGGGGTTCGTGGGCCAGCACCACCCGAGCAGCGCGTGGCCGATGCCTCGCCCGAGCGAGGGCAGGTCACGAGCGGACGGGTACAGCGCTCCGTCAGGGTTGATGATGCCGGGGCCGAACGCACCGCCGCCGGGCCAGCGACCGGCCGCGGCGATCAGCTCGTCCAGGCTGCCCGGGGAGAAGGCGATGTCGGCGTTCGCCACCAGCAGCCACGGCGTGGACGCACCGGCCGCCCCCGGTTGGCGCCGGAGCCGTAGCCGAGGTTGCGGCCCGGGCGCAGCAGCGCCACCTCGGGCCGCTCACCCGCGGCACGGGTCCCGACGTCGACCTGGGGCGAGTTGTCGACCACCACGACCTCGTACTGACGGGTGGTCGACTTGGCCAACGAGTCCAGGAAGGTTCCGATGACCTCCCCGGAATTGAAGGTGACGACGACGACCCGGATCTCCGGCTTGTCCACCGGAAAACCGTAGCGCGTCAGGCGTCGGCCACCGCACGGGCATAGCTCGCCAGGTGCGCCTCCGCCGAGGCGGCCCAGGTGAACTCGCGGGAGCGGGCGAGGCCGGCGGCCGCGAGCTGGCTGCGGCGCTCCGCGTCGTCGAGCAGGGTGCTCATCTCGCGGGCGATGGAGTCCGCGTCCGGCTGGGTGTAGGCGACCGCGTCCCCACCCACCTCGGGCAGCGACAGCCGCGGTGTGGTGAGCACCGGCGCGCCGCAGGCCATGGCCTCCAGCACGGGCAGCCCGAAGCCCTCGCCGTGCGACGGGTAGGCGACCAGCTCCGAACCGCCGAGGTAGCCCGGCAGGTCGGAGAAGCGCAGGTAGCCCGGACGGATCACGCGCAGATGGCTCGGCACCGAGGCGACGGCCGCGTCGACGTCGTCGTCCCAGCCGGAGCCGCCGGCCAGCACCAGCGCCGGCGGCTCGTCCCGCCAGTGCACCGCCTCGGCCCAGCCGCGAATGAGGTTCGGAACGTTCTTCCGCGGCTCCAGCATGCCGAGAAAAGCGACATACCGGGTGTTTCCGAGACCGAGCCGCAACCGCACCCGCCGCCGGTCATCCTCCGTAGGCGGATGGAACGTGCTGGTATCCACCCCGTGATACGCGACGTCGGTAGTGGTCGGATCGCCCTCGAGCACGCGGACGAGCTCGTCCCGCGTCGCCTTCGACGGCACGATGATGCGGTTCGCCCGGCGCACCGCCGTACGCATAGCCGAGCGGAAGAAGGTTCCCTTCACCGCGGTATGCATCTCCGGCTCGGTGAAGAACGTGACATCGTGGATCGTCACGCACACCGGTCGTTGTGCTCGCAATGGCATTGTGTAGTGCGGGGAGTGGATTACTTCGGCATTGACCTGCTCCGCCACCAGCGGAAGGCCGGTCTGCTCCCACGCCAACCGCGCGGGCCGGTGCGCAATGGCCGCCGGGCCCGACAGGACGGTCGCCTGGGGCGCCATCCGGCTGTAACGTTCCTCGTCCGATCGCTGGCACACCAGCGCCATGTCGGCGCCAGCCGCGCCCAAGGCGGCGACGAGCCCGTCGACATATCGCCCGACGCCACCGCGGTCGGCCGGGACCGAGGTCGCATCAACGAGCACCCGGGGTCCCACGGCGCTCCTTCCGAGACGTGCCGCCTGATTCAGTGTGGCCGCTTGCTTCTCAACGGTGGCAACACTACGCCCGCCCGTCGTCAGCGACGGACACGGCAGGGGAGCTGCTGATTCGACGGTAGAGCTCCCAGCACGATCGCGCCGCCTCATTCCAGGTAAATCCCGCCGCGCGGAGGAGTCCCGAACGCGACAGACGGCTGTGTAGCCGGGGATTCTGGACGATACGCCCGAGAGCCTCGGCAAAGCCGGCCGCATCACCGATCCGGGCCACCAGCGCGGCGTCCCCGGCGACCTCCACCAAAGCCGGCGTGTCGGACACGACCACCGGCACTCCGTGGGCCATGGCCTCGATGACCGGCAGCCCGAAACCCTCCGAGCGGCTCGGCGCGAGCAGGGCCGTCGCCCGGGAGAGCACGACCGCGAGATCCTCGTCACTGATCCGGCCGAGCGCGCGGAAACGCCCGGCCGCCGCGAGCTCGGCGAACCCGCCCGCGCCCGCGGTACCGGCACCGAGATCGCCCCACCCCGCCGCTCCGACGTGCACCAACGGCAGATCGGGCGCCGCCGGGTGACGCATCGCGGCCAGCGCCGTGTCCAGGCCCTTGCGGGGCTCCATGGTCGCCAGCGTCAGCAGGTACCCCCGTTCGGGCAGGCCCAGCCGGGCGGCCCGGCGATCGGCGTCCGCCGGCACCCGCAGCACCGCGTCGGCGACCCCCTCGCCGATCACGTGCAGCCGCTCGGGGTCGATCGGCAGGTGCTCGCGGACGTCCGCGGCGACGGCCTGGGTCGGCACGATCACCGCGTCGGCCTCGCGGGCGACCCGCTCCCCCATCTCGCGATGCCAGCGCACCCCGTGCGGGGTGAGGGTCTCGGGGTGGGTCCACGGCACCGCGTCGTGCACCGTGACCACCAGACGGCTCCGGGATACCAGGTTGTTCCGCGGGCCCGGGCGGCTCTGCGGGCCCGGGCGGCTCTGCGGTGCCGGGCGGCTCTGCGGTGCCGGGCGGCTCTGCGGGCCCGCCCCGCCGTGGCGGCCGGCCGCCGTCCGCCGCCAGGCGGTGGCCGCGTGCCGCACCCCGGGCGGGAGCGCCTCAAGGCCCCGTGGCGGCACGAGAAGCGTCGGCGCATGGACGACGTCCACTCCCCCGGGTATCGGACCCACGCCGCGCGCCCAGGCCGTGGCAAGGACCCGCCGTGGCAGCCCCAGGCGCAACGGCCCGAGGACACCGGGCACGGCGGCGCCCGAGACGTCGCGGCGGAACGCGCACCACCCGACGACGCCGTCGCCGGGATCCGCGGTGCGGGCCAGGGCGGCGGCCAGCTCGGCGGAGTAGCGACCGGTGCCGCCGGGCACCGGCGCCAGCATCTGTTCGACCAGGAAACCGATCCGCACGACGGTCAGTCTCCCGCGCCACGCCGGACCCGCCGGCCCCGCCCCCCGCGACGAACTTCCGCTGCTGCCGAGCAAGACCTGAGGATCGTGGTTGCTGGAACCACCAGAAACCTCAGATCTTCGAGCTGCGTCTTCGGACCGCTGCTGCTGCCGAGCAAGATCCGAGGATCGTGGTCGTCAGAACGACCAGAATCCTCAGATCTTCTGGCTCATCCGAACGCCTCCGGGGCCAGTGGCCCTGGGCCGGGCTACTGGTCGCGCCGGCTGGTCGCCACGCCCGCGACGACCATGATCACGCAGGCGCCGATCCCGATAGCGTGCCCCCAGGCACGGTGCCCGAACTGGTCGAAGGCCGCGCCGAGCCCGAAGATGACCAGCGCGAAGAACAGGAAGGTGAGGATGCCCGCCAGCACCTTCTGCCCGAGCGGCGCACTCATGCCCATGTTCCGGGCCGGGCGGAGCTGACGGGCCGGGCAGGCCTGACTGGTCGGCTGGTCACTGCTGCCTCCTGCGGGCGTGGGTCAGCACGACGCTACCGGTGGTGTCCGGCGCCCGGCGGTCGGACAGCGCCACCAACGGTGAGATCGCCGCGGCCGCGTTCCACCCGACCCGCCCACCCTTGGCCGAAAGGTTCAGGTAGAGCCGCTCAGCCCGTTCGGAGCGAAACATGTAGGTCTGTCGGACGACCTCCAGCCCGGCCGCGTCGAGCAGCTTCGTCAGCCGCTCGCCGGGATACGTGTGCTGGACGTGGTACCGCTCCCGATGCCGGGCGAACAGGTCCGGCCAGCGCTCGGCCCGGGTCAGCGCGTCCGCGGACATCACCAGGTCACCGCCCGGGCGCAGCACCCGGGCCATCTCGGCCAGGGCGGCCGGTCCGTCGTCGAAGTGCTCGATGGCGCAGACCGACATGACGACGTCGAACGTCGCGGGCGCGAAGGGCAGCCGCAGCGCGTCACCCTCGACCAGCCCCGGGCGGTGCCTCAGCCGGCTGCCGAAGGTCAGCTTGTGGCGCGCGAGGTCCAGGCTCACCGCCCGGGCACCGCGGCGAATCGCCTGGCCGGCCCAGTAGCCGTCGCCGCCCGCGACGTCGAGCATCGTCCGCCCGTGCAGGTCACCCGCCCAGGAGAGCAGCGTCCCGACCTCGCGGCGGCGCATGACGTGCACCTGGTGACCGGCGTAGGCGAGGGCGTCGTCGCGTAGGGGACTCATGGCGCACAGTCTGCCTTTCCCGCACGGTCGGCACCGGACGGGGCCAGCACCGCGTCGAGGTAGCGGTCCCAGGCGGCGTCGGTGTCAGGTGGGGCCACCGCGGCCCGCAGCGCGGCGAGCGTCCCCGGCTCGTACAGCCGCCACAGCGCCGCGGCGAGCGCGGTCGGGTCGTCCGGTGGGACGAGCAGGCCGTCGACGCCGTCACGCACCGACGTCGCGAGCGTCCCGACGCTGGTCGCGACGACGGGCAGACCGTGCAGGTGCGCGAGGTCGACGTTCTGCGAGGCGGTGCCGGCCCGGTACGGCAGCACCAGCGCGTCCGCGGCCGCGAACAGGCCTGGGACCTCCCTGGCCGGGACATAACCGGGACGCAGGTCGACGCGGTCGCCGAGGCCCAGCTCGGCCACCAGGTCCCGGGTCGCCTCCACCCCGCCCCAGAACTCCCCCGCCACCGTCAGGCGGACGTCGGCCGGCCCGGCCGCCAGCGCGCGCAGCAGCACGTCCAGACCCTTGTACGGCCGGACCAGCCCGAAGAACAGCAGCTCGCGCGAGGGCTCGGGCACGGCGGCCGCCGCCGGCACGGCGATCCCCACCGCGGGGTCGAGGCCGGGGTCGGAGTCGGGGGCGGACGGGGTCCACAGGTGGGTGGCCATCTCGGCGACCCGCACCGGGACGTCGGTGAGCGTGCCCGCGAGCTCCGCCTGCGCCTGGGTGTGCACGAGCACCGCCGAGCACCGGCGCAGCACGGCGGAGATCAGCGGCTGGTCGGCCGAGCGACGCTCGTGCGGCAGCACGTTGTGACACAGGGCGAGGACGGTCGGGGGCCGCCGACGCCGGCCGCGAAGCCCGGCGAGGATCGCGAGATAGGCCGGCGCCTGGATCGGCGTCACGACGACGAGCACGACGAGGTCGACACCCCGCCCGTCGACATCCCGCCCGTCGACATCCCGCCCGTCGACATCCCGCCCGTCGACGTCCGGGCGTTCAGCGCCTGGGCCGTCGGCCGCGGCGGTTCCGGTCGGCCGCAGCTGACGGCCCAGGCGCAGCCAGGTGTCGGGCCGGCGCCAGGAAAGCGGGTAGGAGGTCGCGGGGAACGGCGTCCCCTCCGGGACCGCGACCCGCTGCTGGCCCGGGTAGAGCCGGGCGGGGTACTGGCGGGACCACGACTCGATCCGCACCTGATGGCCACGGTCGGCCAGTCGGTGTGCCAGCTCGGTCGTGTGCTGGGCGATACCGCCCTTGTACGGGTGGGTCGGCCCGATGATCGCGATCCGCGCCGCGGACCGCGATCGGTCAGGTGTCACTGCGCGACCGGGCCACCAGGTCACCGATCAGGGCGAGGACGACGATCTGGAACCCGACCAGGATCGCGAGCAGCGTCGAGGTGGTGACCCGGAAGTCGTAGCGGATGACGTCGGCGATCAGCTTGGCGAAGCCGATCCCCATGATCCACAGGGCGACCGGCATCAGGACCTTGATCGGGTCGAAGTACATGACCATCCGCAGCACCTGCAGGATGTACCGGCGCGCGTCCCGGAACGGGTGGAACTTGGACGTCCCCGAGCGCTTGGCGTAGTCGATCGGCAGGTAGTCCACCGGATGCTGGTTGGACAGGAACGCCATCGTGATGGTCGTGACGCAGGAGAATCCGGGCGGCAGCAGGCGCAGGTAGGGCAGTGAGACGTCGCGGCGGAAGGCACGCAGCCCGGAGTTGAGATCAGGGATCTTCATTCCGGACAGCCGCTGCGCGATCATTCGGATGAGCCACTTCGCCGGCACGCGCGCCCATTTGTGCGTGCCCTCCTCGGTGGTCCGCGCGCCGACAACCTGGTCGACATCCGGATTCTCGTCGAGGTACTGGACGAACTCGGGAATGCGCTCGTTGGGATACGTCATGTCCGCGTCGGTCCAGACGACGATCCTACCGCGCGCCTCCTGCGTCCCGATGCGCCGGGCGGTGCCCGACCCGCCGTTGCGCCGGAACGGCATCAGCCGCATGTTCGGGTACTTCGGCGCGACGTCGCGCAGGACGCTCAGTGTGCTGTCGGTCGACTTGTCGTCGATCACCAGCAGTTCGTAGCTGTAGCCGCTGGCGTCCATCGCCGCCGTGATGCGCTCGAGCTCCAGGACGACGTGATCCTGCTCGTTGTAACAGGGAAGCACGACGGTCACGTAGGGCGGCGTCTCGACCGCGAGGCCCGTCTGGTGCTCGGATGGATGGATGGCACTGACACTCACGTCGCTGTGACTCCCGGGTCGTGGTCGCGCGCCCGCGTTCCTTCCCCAGGCAGCTCGCGGGCAGTCCGCCCACCAGGGTGACACGGCTTGCTGTGGGGGCCGAACTCCGGTCGGCCCGATGCTGCGCCTACTGTTACCAGCGTGGGGACGTTCAGAGGTGATCTACGCGAGTATGTGCGCCATGTGCGGGCTCTGCGGGCCGCCCGGGAGACCTCGGCACGCTCGTTCGTGGCCGGACTGCGGTATCCGCTCGCCCACAAGCAGCCGATCTGGATCGGTTCACCGACGGTGATCGAAGGGCACGAGCGGATCGAGTTCGCCGACGGCGCTGCGCTGCGGATCGGGCTCGCTCCGTTCGGCCTGACGACGCGGCACGACGTGTCGGTGGTCCGCGTCCATCCCGAGGGCCGGATCCGCTGCGAGGGCGTCGTCTCGCTGCAGCGCGGGATTCGCGTCGTGGTCGACTCGGGCGTGCTTGAACTCGGCCCCTTCGCGAATATCAACGGTTTCGCGAAGATCCTGGTACGGGAACGGGTGTCGATCGGCGCGTACTGCAACGTGTCATGGGACACCCAGCTTCTCGACAACGATTTCCATCCGATGGTCGTCGACGGTGTCGAACAGCCGATGAGTGGGCCGATCGTGCTGGAGGACCGGGCCTGGATCGGTGCCGGCGCGATCGTCCTCAAAGGCGTGACGGTCGGCGAGAGCGCCGTCGTGGCCGCAGGCTCCGTGGTGACCAAGGACGTCCCCGCGAAGGCCGTCGTCGCGGGCTCACCGGCGAAGGTCGTCGGGCATATCGACTACTGGCGCTGAGCGATGTCCGAATACCCGGGTGGCATCCGGTTCCGGCCACTGGTCCTGCTGCGTTCGGTTCCGCTGCCGATCTGGCTGATCACCGCCCTGTTCGGGGCGCTGCTCGCCTGCTGGTCGGTGCTCGTCCCGCAGTACCACGCGCCCGACGAGCCGAACCACGTGGACGCCGTGCTGCGGCTGGTCCAGGGCGACGGCTGGCCTCATCCCGGGCACGCGTTCGTGAAGCCGGACGGCGTCGGAGCGATCGCGGCGTCCCCCTACGGCTCCGAAGCGGTGCCCTACGAGCTCGACCACGCGCCGATCGTCACGGACGACGCCACACCGCGCGCCGACCGTCCCGACTGGGACGAGCTGGGCCAGACGCGGCAGGCGGACGGTGATCCGCAGCCTCCCGGGGACATTCAGCAACTCGTCCAGCACCCGCCGCTCTACTACTGGGTCGGCGCCGCGGTGCTGTGGGCGCTGCCCGGCGGCGGGGACGGCGACGGCCTGCGCTGGGACGTGACCATCGGTGCGCTGCGCCTGATGAGCGCGCTGATGGTGATGTGGCTGCCGGTCCTGGCCTGGGCGGGCGCGCACCGGCTCTCCGGTGGCAACCGCATCGCGGCGACCTGCGCGGCCCTCGTCCCGCTGGCGGTGCCCGAGCTCAGCCACATCGGGTCGAGCGTGAACAACGACAACCTGCTGGCGCTGACCACCGGGCTGGCCACCCTGACGATCATCTACATCCTGCGCGGAGACACCTCGCTGCGCACCGCGGCCTGGGCCGGCGGGTTCATCGGGCTCGCCCTGCTGACGAAGTCGCTCGCCATTGTGCTCGTCCCGATGGCGGCGCTCGCCTACCTCGTCGCCTGGCTGCGAGCCCGGCGGGACGACCGCCACAACCGCACCAGTCGTGCCAGTCGCGCCAGCAACCTCAGCCGCACCGGCCAGGCCGAGCGGGGCCGGGTCCGGGGCCGGGGCACGCTGGATCCGGACCGGGACGCGCCGTTCCTGCTCGCCGACACCGGGCTGCGTACCGTGCCGACCGGCGCCACCAGGGCTCCGTGGCGGCAGATTCTGCTCGGCGGTGGGCTCATGGTGGCCTTCGGCGGCTGGTGGTGGGTCGTCAACCTCGTCCGCTATCACACGTTCCAGCCGGAGACGCCGAACTTCCCGCTCGGCGACTACCTGGGCGATGACTGGGACGCCTACCTGGACGTCCTGTTCAACGGCGCGGTCACGCGCTGGTGGGGAGCGTTCGGCTGGTTCGAGGTGACCCTGCCGACGGTGTTCGTCCGGACGGCGAGCGCCATCGTGATCGCCCTGTTCGCGCTGGGCATCATCCGGGCCCGCGACGGCCGGACCCGGGTGGACCTGCTGTTCCTGCTCTGGCCCACGCTCGGCCTTTTCGGGCTGATGACTTTTCAGTCCGCGACGGGCTTCAGCGAGCACGGCCACCTGAGCGGGATTTCGGGGCGGTATATGTACGGCGGGCTGACCGCTCTCGCGGTCGGCGTCGGCATGGGAGCCCCCGCGTTCGGCCGGCAGGTCGCCCGCGTCTTTCCCGTCCTGTTCTTCGGGGCCGCCGCGGCAGCCCAGTGGTGGTCCATCAAGACCGTTCTGGTGCACTTCTGGGAGCCGGCCGGCGGCGATCTCGCCGATTCCTGGGACGCACTGGCGGCCTGGTCACCCTGGTCGCCCTCGACGGTGATCACCATTGTGTGGGTCGGTGTCGCGCTGGCCGTTCTCGTTCTCGTCAGCTGTGTGTGGACGGCCGTGCGCGGTGACACGCCGCCGGGTGGCGCCGGGCCGGATCATCCAGCCGCACCGGGCCTCGGTGGCGGCCGGAACCCCGCCGGGACGCCCCAGCCGACCACAGCGACGACAGCGGCCTGGCCGGCCGGGCCGCCCGGCCAGGCCGGAGGGTTCGAACCACTCCCGACGGAACCGGAATCCAGGGACACCATCCCCATCCGCCCGGCGGCGCGGAAATCCCCGCCAGCCGGTTCCGCCGGGTCCAAGCCCGATGAGCAGGGGCTTTCCGAGCCGCCCCCGGGCGAATCCGCGCCGGCCGAGTCGGGACCCTCCGCGGCAAAAGGTAGGCCGTCAAGCATGGCCAGCCCCGTGCCGTCACACTGAAAGCAGGCCGCGGACCACTCACGTAAGGTTCCGGTGTCCGTCATCTCGGTTCGGGGGGAGCCGTGCGCCGAAAGCGGGGCTGGGAAACCACACCGCCCGCGGATTCGACCGGCCCCTCGGTGGCCGCCGCCTCGCGGCTGGCGTCCCCGCTGGGCCCGGACGATCCGGCCCGGCTCGGCCGCTACGTGCTGGTGGGCCGGCTCGGCGAGGGCGGAATGGGCACGGTCTACCTCGGCCGTGACCCCGGCGGGCGGATGGTCGCCGTCAAGGTGGTCCGGGCCGATCTGGCCCGGCTGCCCGAGTTCCGGGCCCGGTTCCAGCGCGAGGCCGACCTGGCCCGCCGGGTCGCGCGCTTCTGCACCGCCGAGGTCCTCGACGTCGTCGACCCGCCCGACGGGCAGCCGTACCTGGTGACCGAATACGTCGACGGGCTGACGCTGGCCCAGGCCGTCGCCGTCGAAGGCCCGCTGCGCTCGGCCGACCTGGAACGGGTGGCGGTCAGCGTGGCCGCCGCACTGACCGCGATCCACGGCGCCGGCATGGTCCACCGGGACCTCAAGCCGTCCAACGTGCTGCTGTCCACCCTCGGCCCGCGAGTGATCGACTTCGGCATCGCCCGCGCCCTGGACGCCCAGACCATGGTCAGCCAGGAGGTCCAGCGCATCGGCACCCCGGCGTTCATGGCCCCCGAGCAGGCCAACGGCGAGCCGGTGACATCGGCGGCCGACATCTTCGCCTGGGGCGGTCTGGTCACCTACGCCGGCACCGGCTCGTACCCGTTCGGCGACGGGCCCACCCCGGTGCAGCTCTACCGGGTGGTCCACCGCGAACCGCTGCTGGACGGCCTCGATCCCGCGCTGCGGCCCATCGTCGAGCAGGCGATGCGCAAGAACCCGGCCGAGCGCCCGACCGCCCAGGAGCTGTTCCTGCGGCTGGTCGGGATGGGCCCGGCGACCCACCCCGACCCCGACGTCTCGGCGGCGATCCAGACCACCAACGCGCCCATCGCCGACCCTCCTCCACCGGTGGCACCGGTCGGCCAGCCGGGCAACCTGCCACTCCCGGACCTGACCAGCGGCATCGTGGGGGCCTCGGCGTCGTGCGTGGTCACGGGCGTGCCGGCACAGCCCGCACCCGAGCACGACGTCGCCACCGGTCCCCGCCCGCCAGCGATCACCGGTGCCCCCGACGCCGGAGGCCACACCGGCACCGGCGGCGCTGGGGGCACCGGGGGGGCTGGGGGCACCGGGGGGGCTGGGGGCACCGGAGGCAGCCGCACCGGCACCGACAGCCTCAGTGGCGGCGGCACCGGCGGCCGGCCACCTGCCGGACCGGCCGGCACCGGTGACGCCGCCGGCGCCGAGGCCGCTGGGGGCACTGGGGGCACTGGGGGTGGTTCAGCGGCCGGGACCGAAGGCTCCCGGGTCACCCGTCTGCTCGCCGCCACCACCCGCCGCCGGATCGTGCTCTTCGGCGTGCCCCTGCTCGCGCTGCTCCTGATCGCCGCGCTCATCCCGCTGGCCTTCACCGGCGGCGGCCGCGACGAGAGGGCGACGCGCGACAACGTGGCCCGCCGGGTCGCCGCGATGGCCGAGTCGATCCGCGACTCCGACTCCGGGCGCGCGGCACGCCTCAGCCTGGCCGCGTTCCGGATCAGCCCGGTACCCGAGGCCAGGGCCAGCCTGCGGACGTCCTTCTCCCCTGCCACGGCGACGGTGCTGACAGGGCACACCGAGTCGGTGCTCGGCCTGGGCGTCAGCCCGAGCGGGCGCACCGTCGCCACCGGCGGCGCTGACAACCTGGTCCGGCTGTGGGATGTCACCGACCGTTCGCACCCCCATGAGCTGGCCACCCTCACCGCCCACTCGGCCTGGGTGCTCGACGCCGCGTTCAGCCCGGACGGAAAGCTGCTCGCGACCGTCAGCTACGACCGCACCGTGCGGCTGTGGGACATCCGCGACCTGAGCCAGCCCAGGCAGCTCGCCGTGCTGCTGGGCCACGACGGCTACGTCCTCGACGCCGCCTTCTCCCCGAACGGGCAGATCCTCGCCACCTCGGGCTACGACAACACCGCCCGGTTGTGGGACATCAGGAATCCGGAGTCCCCGCACCAGCTCGCCGTGCTGAACCGGCACACCAGCTGGGTCAACGAGGTCTCCTTCAGCCCGAACGGAAAGGTGCTGGCCACCGCCAGCGCCGACCACACCGCCCGACTCTGGGACATCAGCGACCCGAGCTCGCCTCGCCCGCTGGCCGCCATCACCGCCCACACGGACTACGTCTGGGCGGTGGCGTTCAGCCCGGACGGGAAGCAACTGGCCACCGGCGCCTACGACGGCCTGGTGAAGCTGTGGGACGTCACGGATCCCGCCCGGCCCAGGGCGACCGCGTCGATCGAGGCCGACGAGAAGTGGGTCTTCGACCTCGCCTACAGCCCCGACGGCCACACCCTGGCCACCGCCGGCTGGGACACCACCGCCCACCTGTGGGACCTGAGCGCCCCGGGCAAGGTGACCGCAGCCGGGGTGATCTCCGGCCACGGCGACTGGGTGCAGGGCGTCGAGTTCATGCCGAATGGTGAATCACTGGTCACCATCAGCGACGACTACACGACCCGTATCTCCCGCATCGACGACGCCGGCCTCGTCGCCCGCGCCTGCGCCGACCCGGCGAACCAGATCACCCAGGCCGACTGGCAACGCGACATCGCCGACGTCCCCTACCAGCCCGTCTGCTGAAGCACCCAGCGCCTGAACGGCCAGGAGCCGACCACCGCCAGGCCGACATCAGTTTTCGCTGCCGAGCGCCCTACGCGGCTCCCGGGCCGTTCGCCGGGCCAGCGTTACCGGCCCGGCGAGACAAGGCACGAACCGGCTGCCCGGGCCGACGCCAGGCGCCGCCTACCGAGGCGCGCCGGGGACACAGGGTGCGTGCGGATCCTCCTGAATGGCGAGGCCGAGGTCGACGTCTGCCAGCAGATCACCCCAGGACGCGAAGTCACCGACGACGAGCCCGTGGCGGCTGACCCTGAGCACGCGGGCGTTACGGCCGTCATCAACGGTGATGATCGTCTCGTCGATCGCGTAGTCGTTCTCGCTGCTCCATCGCATGCTGGAAGGGTTCCTCAGACGAGCGGTGTGATCGCGGGCACCCTGTCACCTCAACCCACAGACCTTCACCGCGCCGCCCGGGACGTCCAGCCCGTTGGGCGTGCCCGTTCAGAGCAGATCCGACCCTCGCCACCCGCGGCGCCGACATCCAGCGCTACGACGTCGACCCGCTCGTCATTTGACGCGCGCGAGCCCGGGCTCAACAGGTCGAATGGAGAAGCGCACCAACGGCAGCGGTCTCTGCCAGCCGGTTGTAGAGGAGCACCGCGGCTTTCGTCTCCTCGACGTGAACCTCGACGTTGTGATCGCGCAGCAACTCGAGCGTCTCCGGCATCGTCCGCAGGCGAAGCTCCATCCCGCGGCTGAGCACGACCGCGGTCACGCCCACGTCGAGGATCTCCTGTACATCGGCCGGCTGGATTCCCGGCTCATGGCGGGTACCGTTCTCGGACCAGTCCCACTCCCGGCCTCCGCCTGGGTACAGGATGAAGTCCTTGCCTGACCCGAGCCCTTCCACGTCGGTGCGGCCCCATGAGATGTGGACAACGTGTGGCGAGCGGGCCATCGGACTCCTCAGAACCGGATCGGCATCTCTTTCCAGCGAAGATCATTGGATCACGTGGCGACGATCGGAAGATCTGAGGGCTTTGGTCGTTGTAGCAACCAAAACCCTCAAATCTTGCGCGGCAGCAGCGGCAGCCCGACGCCCGGCAGGCCCGCGCGGTCAGTGCCTGCTGTGACGGGAGGAGTTCGGGGTGCCACCGGTGGATCTGTTCTCCACCAGCCGGGCGAGGCCTGAGCCCAGGCGGACGACCGCGGCGCTGCCGGTGCGGGTGCCCGCGGCCAGGGCCTGAGCGCCCCGCGACGGGATAGCCGTCGAGCCGGCCCCGTCACCGGAGTCGCCGGAGTCGCCGGAGTCGCCGGAGTCGCCGGAGTCGCGGACACCCGCCTCACCGCCGAGACGGGCCCGCAGGGCTGCGCCGGCGATGCGGGCGGCGGTGAGAAGCCTCGGCTCGTCCGGTGCTCCGGGGCCCCACGGCGGCCGCTGCTGCTGCTCCCTGCGGGCCACGGCGAGCTCCTGCTCCAGCTCGCTGATGCGGCTCAGGCGATGCAGGTCCCGGGCGGCGAGCTCGCTGCGCTCGGCGTCGATGCGGGACCATTCCCGCTGCCGGATCCGGGCGGCGGCGGCCGCGTCGTCCTGCATCGCGAGGACCCGCAGGTACAGGTCGATGCGGTTGCGTTCCATCCGGGCCAGCAGGCTGTTGGCCACCCACGGTGCGAGCAGGTCGGCGATACGGCGGGCCCAGGGCGCGCGCCGGTCGAGGAGCACCCCGAGGCCGAAGATCGGCGCCACCGTGATGAACCGCAGGTCGGGATGGTCCATCGCGAAGTCCTCGACGGCGGTACGCACACCGTTGCGGGGGCCGCCTTCGGTCAGCGCCCAGGCGAAGGCGCCCGCCCCGCGGAAGCCGCGGCCGGGGATCGCGTCGGACTTGTCGATCTCCACGCCGACGTCCCAGGAGTTCGGCTGGCGCTGGTCCTCGGGGATCCGGTCCGGGGCGTAGTACTGGTCGCGGCGACCGGCGGGCCAGCCGACGTCGTGCAGGATCACCAGCGGGAAGTAGGCCCGGTCGAAGTCGCGCACGGCGGCCGCGATCGCCGCGAGCTCGCCGCGGACCGTGGCGTAGTTGTGGTCTCCGTCGATGAGGTAGGCGTCGGTCGGTGCGTGGCCGTCGAGCGCCTCGGGGCTGAAGCCGCGGATCACCTCTACGTCCAGCCCTCCGCCGGACGTCGGGGTGACCCCCGGCTCGGGGTCGATGACCACCAGGCGCCCGCCGCCACCCCGGCGCAGCAGGCCGACGAGCAGCGACGTCGTCGCGCCGCTCTCCGAGCCGATCTCGGCGACGCTGCGCGCGCCGGCCGCCTCCAGCAGCGGGATCCAGATCTCGCGCAGGTCGGTCAGCGAGTGCAGGAGCAGCGGCGCGAGGGTCTTCTCCGCGATCTCACCCGGCTCGGCGGCGTGGTCGCCACCGCCGTAGGCGTCCGCGGCCAGCTCCGCGAGGCTGCCGTGCACCACGCTCGACGTCTCCGTCGAGCTGGACGTCCCGGGCGGGCTGGACGTCCCGGGCGAGCTGGACGTCTCCGCCGGCGGCCGCAGGGCGTCGGGTGCGGCTTCCGCCCGGTCCAGGGGTGCCCGGTCCAGGGGTGCACGGTCGAAGGGTGCGCTGTCGAAGGGTGCACGGCCAGGATCCGCCTGATCGAGGTCGGGACGATCGAAGCCCGGGCGGTCGAGGCCCGGGCGGTCGAGGCCCGGGCGGTCGAGGCCCGGAGGGCTGGGGTCCGGGTGGCTGAGGTCCGGATGCCTGCGGTCCGGGCGGTCGTGCGTGCGGTCCCGCGCGTCGCGGAACTCACGGGGGTCGCGGGGTGGTTCGAAGGTCGCCGAGGTGCCGGGGGTGACCGGGTAGCCGGGAAGCGGAAGCGGAGCCGTTACGGGCCCACCTGGTGAGGAGGGCTGCGCCGGGGCGTTCTCGGCGGCGCGCCGGGCCGAGCGCGGCGTGAAGACCGACATCTCGGGGGGTGACGAGGCCGGCGGCGTGGCCGCGGGCGGCCGGGGGGCCGACGAGCGCACGGGGAGCGGGCCGGACGGTGGCCCCGCCGGTGGGAGCGAAGCAGAGGGCGGCCCCGTGGGAGGCCGTGGCCCTGTGGGAGGCGGCGGCCCCGTAGGAGGCGATGGCGGTGACACCGACGGGAGCAGGCTGGTCCGCAGCGGGTCGGACTGGCTCGGTGGCGGGCGGAACCAGCTTCCCGCGGTGCCCCCGCTGCCCGGGGCCACCGGGTCGCCGGGGGTGCCCGAGGTGCCGGCGGCGCCACCCGGAGGCGGGGAGGGGCGTGGATCGGGGGACATGCCCTCCGTGTCAGCCGTGTCGTCTGCCTCTGACGTCACCGCATCCCTCCCAGCTCACGACGGATCTTCCGGGCGGCTCGGACGGGCAGGCCGGTGCGGGCCGCGTCCGCCGTGCGCACCTGCAGCGGGTCGGCCCGGATCCCGAGCCAGCCGAAGGCCATCTCGACGTCGATCGCGTACGTCCCGCCGAGCTGCGGCTGCGTGCCGTGATCGATCGTGTAGATGATCTGCGGGTCGTCGCCGACGATCTCCAGCAGGTTGGCCTGCAGGGTCCGCAGGCCGATGAGCGCGAGCTGCTGGCCGGCGAGGTCGTCCAGGGAGGTGACGGTGACCTTGTACGGCTCGGGAGCGTTGTGCAGGTGGAAGGAGATCGTCAGCCAGTCGAGGCGGAGCAGGCCGCGCCGGCCGGCCGGGTCGATCCGCACCCGGCGGGCGCCGACACCCTCGACCCGCAGCCGCACGATCGACATCCCGTCGCGCCCGGAGCGGGTGACGACGGTCTCCTTGTGGCCGTTGACGAAGTCGCTGCCGGTGTCGACGTAGACCTCGACCGGGCCGGCGGCGGCCTCCGGGGAGACCTCCTCGGCCCGCACCCCGGCCGCGGCGGCCAGACCACTGATCACGGCGAGCGACCGGTTCGCGACGCCGGCGACACCGGCGGGCCAGTACAGCTCCCGCATGGTGATCTTCTCGACGTCCGCCGGGGTCAGGTAGGGCATCCGCCGGACCAGCTCGGGCGGCAACAGGCCCTCGGTCGAGTCCGAGCCGAAGTTGTCGTCGTGTGCCCACGCGCCGAACGCGGAGGCCTCGGCCGCGGTGGGGCGGGCGACGAACCGGGTCAGCATTCGCAGCGAGGCGTGCCGGGCGCCCGCCTCGGACAGCGACGGCATCGCCGTCTCCGAGCGCCGGTAGCGCAGCCATTCGCGCTGGAAGGCGAGGATGCCGTCCTGGACGGCGACCCGCTGGGCGACCTGGGTCCGCGAGGTGCGGTCGATGCTCAGGACCGGGCGGTGCTCGTCGTCGAAGGAGACCAGCGAGCCGATGTCTGGCATGCAGAGCTGTTCGAGCACCTCGGGGCTGCGCATGAGCTGGTTGGCCATCAGCTCCGGCTGCCCGCCGGAGGCGGCGTAGCCCTCGATCTGCAGGCCCGCGAGGCGGTGCGTGCCGGCGGCGGCGTTCGTCGCCAGGTAGAGGCCGCGGACGTCGAAGTCCCGCCCGGTGGAGGCGAGCAGGCGGGCGAGCAGCGCCTGGATGGTGCCGCCCCAGCCGAGGTCGGCGACGACGATCCGCCCGGATTCGGGCAGCTGGGTGTCGAGGTACTGGACGTACCGGTCGCGCAGCCGGGCCGCGGTCAGGACGATCTCGCTGCGGATGCGCTCGTCCGAGCACAGCGCCTCGAGGGTGTCGTCGAGCAGGCCGGGGACGTCCAGGCGCCGGTCGGCGAGCGAGGAGATGCCGGCGACGTCGTCGACGGCGACCCCGAGCTGGCGCAGCAGCTGGCCGACGCTCGGCGCGTGCCGGCGGACGAGGAAGCTGCGCAGCTCCTCGGGGCTGCCCTCGAACACGTTGGACAGCGCGCAGACCTGGCGTGACGCCCACAGGGTGGAGGTGGTCACACCGGCGTCCGCGCCCGGCTCGGCGACCAGGCGGGAGAGGAACTCGCCCTCTCGCATCAGGCAGTAGATGTGGTCGGCGCCGTGGTCTCTGGTGCGTTCCACCGCCCAGTCGGCAAAACCGGTGAAGACCGGGCCGAACACGGTCGCGCCGGTCTCCCAGTAGCGGCGCAGGCCCGGCGGGACGGCGGCGGCGTCCGCGCGGTGCAGCGAGCGGGCCCGCAGCGCGGTCATGCCGTAGTCGCCGTGCGCCGAGTCGATCGGGGTGTCGTCGCCCGGACCGGTGAGCAGGCCCTCCAGCTCGAGCGTCGACTTCAGCGAGCCGGAGTACTTCGGGTAGTGGATGGCGACCAGGCCGTGCTCGCGGGCGCTCTCGACGTCGGCGACCGGGTGGTCGCCGAGGTGCACGACCCGCGACGGCTGCAGGTTCGAGGCGGCCAGCATGTGCCGGAACAGTCCGTCGCTCTTGCTGAGCCCGGCGTCGGACGAGGTGAAGATCTCGGTGAACGGCACCCCGGCCAGCTCCGGGCGGCTGAGCAGTCGCTCCAGCTGGGCGGCGGAGAAGTAGGTGTCGGAGAGCAGGTACACCGGCAGCCCGAGTTTGGTCATCGCGAGCTCGGCCAGCTCGACGACGGCCAGGTCGGCCCGGCACAGGTCACGCTCGACGGCGAGCTCGACGTCCATCAGGTCGCCGAGGCTGCCCGCGCCGGGCAGCGCCGGCACCAGCACGCCCCAGATCTCGTCGAGGCGTACCTCGTAGGTGCCCCGCACCTCGTGGGAGTGCTCCCGGGCCTTGTGCTCCGCGTAGACGCGCAGGCGGGCGAACTCGCCCGGGGTGACGCCGGTCGGCAGCTGGCCGATCTCGGCGAGGCGATGCCCCAGGGTGATGAAGGCGTGTGCCGGTTCGGGCACCATGCGCCACAGCAGGGTGTCGAACACATCGAGAGTCAGGGCCTGGGCACCGCCCGACTCCAGATGCGACCAGACCTCGCGAAGTCGGACGTCGGTGAACACTGCCCGCCCCTCCCGGACAGCCGGTCCCCCGACCGCCCAATCTGGGCCGGCCAGGCACCCCCGGACCACCGCCGGACGACACCGGAGGTTTCCGGGTTGTCAACGGGTGGTTCGGGTGGAGCGCTCGCCGGCCGGAGCCAGATAGACGGATCGATACTATGAACCCCCCTGGGGGTGCCAGTCACCGGACTCGGGGCATCGCCTCCGGGGTGGCACGCGGTACGGTCTACGGCCATCGTCTCCAACCCGGGCGACGACGTTCAAGCACGACGGCGTCCGAGCACACGACGACGTTCGAGCAACGGTCGAGGAGTCGACGCCAACCGGCCACGGTTGCGCTGGGCGGAGGAGGGGCCGAGCACGGTGCGGGTCCGAGATGCACGCCCGACGGGGAAAGAAGAAGGTCATGTCGCGGGTCGCTGACCTCTCCACGTTCCCCTCATCACCACCGCCGTCGCCGGGCCAGGGGTCCGGGCAGGCGCCGACACCGGCACCGGCCCAGCGCCCTCGCGGCTCACGCTCCGGCGCGCGCCATGTCGATCATCGCAGCCGGGCACAGACCCGGGTGCGGTGGGAGCTGCTGCGCAACCTCGTCCGCAAGGACCTGAAGGTCAAGTACAAGGGGTCCACGCTCGGCTTCGCCTGGTCGCTGGCGAACCCGCTGCTGCTGCTTGTGGTCTACACCTTCGTCTTCCAGGTCGTGCTGAAGACGGGGATCCCGCGTTTCGGCATTTACCTGATGTCCGGGATGCTGGTGTGGAACGCCTTCTCCGGCAGCGTGTCGTCCGCCTGCGGCGCGGTGGTGGCCAACGCGAACCTGGTGAAGAAGGTGCGCTTCCCGCTGCTGGTGCTGCCGCTGTCCGCGGTCGGCTTCGCCGCGGTGCACTTCGCGCTCCAGCTGCTGGTGCTGTTCGTGGTCATCCTGGGGCTGCAGTACAGCCTGTTCGGGCCCGAGCTGCTGCTGATCGTCCCCGCCGGGGCGGTCGCGCTGCTGTTCACCGTCGCGCTGTCGCTGCTGCTGTCGGCGCTGAACGTGCGTTATCGCGACACCCAGCACCTGCTGGACGTCGCCCTGGTGGCCTGGTTCTGGGTCAACCCGATGGTCTACGCGTACGGCCTGATCTCCGACCGGCTCGGCGACTGGACCTGGGTGTACCTGCTCAACCCGATGGCCGTGGTGGTGATGACGTTCCAGCGGGCGATCTACGACCCGCCGCCGGGCAACTCCACCGGCTCGTCGTCGATCATCGCCGACACCGGATACACGTTCTACCTCGAACACCTGGGGATCGCCGCGCTCATCTCGCTCGCCGTGCTCTTTCTGGGGCTGCGGGTGTTCCGGCGCTTCCAGGCCGACTTCGCCGAGGACCTCTAGTGTCGTCACCGCCGCTCGCCCCGCCCGCACAGCCCGACCGCCCCGCGGCCTCGGCCTCGGCCTCCGCGGCGCAGTCGCCGGGCTCGCCGACCGTGATCCGCGCGGCCGGGGTCAGCAAGAAGTTCGTCGCCTACCACAAGCGCGCGACCAGCCTGAAGGAGCGGTTCGTCCGCCGCGAGGGCGCGAGCGGGGAGGATTTCTGGGCGCTGCGCGACGTCGACGTCCAGATCGGGCGCGGGCAGACGGTCGGCCTGGCGGGCGCGAACGGGTCGGGCAAGTCGACGCTGCTCAAGGTCCTCGCCGGCATCCTGCGCCCGACCTCCGGCGAGGTGGCGGTCAACGGGCGGATCGCCTCGCTGCTGGAGCTGGGCGCCGGGTTCAACGGCGAGCTGTCCGGCCGCGACAACGTGTATCTCAACGCCTCGCTGCTGGGTCTGTCCAAGCGGGAGATCGACCGGCTGTTCGACTCGATCGTCGACTTCTCCGAGCTGCGCCACAAGATCGACGACGAGGTGAAGCACTACTCGTCCGGCCAGTACGTGCGGCTCGGCTTCGCCGTCGCCGTGCACGTCGACCCGGACATCCTGCTCGTCGACGAGGTGCTCGCCGTCGGTGACGAGGCGTTCCAGCGCAAGTGCCTCGACAAGATCGCGCAGTTCCGGGCCGAGGGGCGGACGATCCTGTTCGTCACCCACTCCCTGGATCTGATCGAGAACATGTGCGACCGGGTGCTCGTCCTGGAGACGGGCAACCTCATCTACGACGGGCAGCCGGCGGTCGGGACGAAGCTGCTTCGCCAGCGGCTGGGCAGCCTGCCCGTCGAGGGCGGGGCGGTGCCGTACGACCTGTCACCGGTCAAGCCGACGGCGGTCACGTTCAGCCGCGATCCCGGCGGCGCCCCGCAGGTGCAGTACGACCCGGGTGAGCAGCTCACCGTCAGCGTCGAGCTGGACCTCACCGACTACGCGCCGCAGCACGTCTACCTGCACGTGGACATCCTGGGTCAGGGCGAGGTCCCGATCTGGATGATGGAGACCCCGCCTGGCGGCATCAGCCCGGGGCCGGGCATCGTGATGGTGGACTTCGTCGTTCCCCGGCTGCCGGAGCTGCTCGGGGCCTTCGCGGTCAACGTCCGGGTGTCGGACGCCGCCACCGGCCATCCGGTCACGGTGCGGCGGTTCGAGGACCTGTTCGGCGTGAGCGGCCCGCAGGTCGCCGGGCTGCTCCGCGTCGACTACCAGGCAGGGCTGCGCCGGTGACTGGCGGCAGTGACGGCTGGCAAGGAGCGGATGGTGCGATGAGCAGCGCTTCCAAGAGCAACGGCGACGGCAGCGGCAGCGGCGCCGAAAGCGGCAACAGCGACGGCAACGGCACCGGGCCGCTCGCGACGGTCGTCATCGTCAACTGGAACGGGGCACACCTGCTGCCGCCCTGCCTGGACGCACTCGCCAAGCAGGACGCGCCGTTCGCGTTCGAGACCCAGGTGGTCGACAACGCCTCCGGCGACGACTCGCTGGAGCTGCTCGCCAGCCGCTACCCCTGGGTGAAGGTCGTGCGGTCGGACCGCAACCTCGGTTTCGCCGGCGGGAACAACCTCGCGCTGCGGAACGTGACCACACCGCTCGCGGTGCTGCTGAACAACGACGCCATCCCCGAGCCGGACTGGCTGGCCCGGCTGCTGGCACCGTTCGACGAGCCCGGCGGCAGCAGGCTCGGCGCGGTCACCGGCAAGGTCGTCTTCCTGCCCCGGTTCCTGCGGCTCACCCTGGCCACGCCCACCTTCTCCCCCGGCCCCCACGACCCGCGCCAGCTGGGTGTGCGAGTCAGCTCGGTGACGGTGGACGGCCGCGAGGTGCTGCGCGAGGTGCTGTGGGAGAAGCTCACCTTCGGCGCCGAGGGCCCACCGAAGGCCCCGTTCTTCTGGACCCGCGGCGACGGCGAGCTGTGCGTTCCGGTGCCCGAGCACGGCCCCGTCACCATCGGGATCACCTGGGCCGCGGACACCGCCAAGGACGTCACCCTGGGCTGGGACGGCTCGCCGGACGCCCCGACGTCGGGTGCTCTGCCGTCAGGTGCTCTGCAGTCGGACGCTCTGCCGTCGGACGCTCTGCAGTCGTCGTGCACGCTGCCGGTTACGGCCGAGCCGTCCACCGTCTCGTTCACGGTGGGCGCCGACGCGCCGCGGGTGGACGTCATCAACAACGTCGGTGGCATCGTGCTGACCGAGGGCTACGGCGCCGACCGCGGCTACCAGCAGATCGACACCGGCCAGTTCGACAACCCGGAGGAGGTCTTCACCGCCTGCGGCAACGGCATGGCGATGCGGACCGAGCTGGGCCAGCAGCTCGGCTGGTTCGACGACGACTTCTTCCTCTACTACGAGGACACCGACCTGTCCTGGCGGATCCGCTCCCGCGGCTACCAGATCCGCTACGTGCCGGGCGCGGTGCTGCGCCACGTCCACTCCGCGTCCAGCGTCGAGTGGTCCCCGCTGTTCGTCTTCCACACCGACCGCAACCGGCTGCTGATGCTGACCAAGGACGCGACCGCGCGCACCGCGATCTCGGCGGTCGCCCGCTACCCGCTGACGACTGCGTCGATCGCCGTGCGCACACTGCGCCAGGCGTGGCGCTCGCGCAGCCGGCCGGCAGTGCGCCCCACCCTGCTGCGGGTGCGGGTGTTCTCGTCCTATCTGCGGCTGCTGCCCACGATGCTGCGCCACCGCCGGGAGATCGGCGCCGCCGCCACCGAGCGGCGAGTCAGCCTGCAGAGCTGGCTGGTCGAGCGATGACCGCGCCCGGCACCGCCGGTCCGCGTGCGGAGGGTCTGCGCGCGGCCGTCTACAACCGCTTCTGGCACTCGATGGGCGGCGGCGAGCGCCACAACGGCATGATCGCCCAGGTGCTGGCCGCGGACGGCCTCGACGTCGACATCATCGGGCATTCCGACGTCGACCTCGCCGCGATCGGCAGCCACCTGGGTCTGGATCTGTCGGGCTGCCGCTACCGGCGGCTGCCCGACCGCGGCGAGGACGCGATCGCCGTCCTGTCCGAGGAGTACCACCTGTTCGTCAACGGCTCGTACATGAGCCGGCTCGCCCCGCGGTCGCCGCGGTCCGCGTACCTGTGCTTCTTCCCGACGCCGTTCGACCACGACATGGCCGCCTGGCGCAAGGCCGCGGTGCGCACCGCCGGCCCGCTGCTGCGCGGGGTGACCCCCGCCGTCAGCTTCGGGCAGGGCTGGTATCCGCCGGAAGGCGGCCGGCGCCGGCAGTGGACCTGGACGAACGGCTCCGGCATCCTCGCCGTCAACCCCGGCGGCGGGCGGACCCTGCGGGCCGACATCGGCCGGCCCGGCGCCCCCGAGGGTGTGCGGCTGCAGGTCCTCGACGCCGACGGGACGGTGCTTGCCAAGCTGACGGTCGGCCAGGAGTTCGCCCCGTTCGAGGTGGCGCTGCCGTCGTCGTCGAAGGGCACCGAGCTGACCCTGGTCAGCGACGCGTTCTCCCCCGGCGAGGCGGATGTGCGGGAGCTCGGTGTGGCGGTGAGCCGGCCGCGGGTCACCGACGCCGACGAGGGCCCGCTGGAGCGGATGGCGCTGCGCTTCCCGTGGCTGCTGCGCGACCCGGCCGACCTCGGCTACCTCGACGGCTACGACACCGTCATGGCCAACTCGCAGTACACCCGCGGCTGGATCCGCCAGCTGTGGAAGCGGGACTCCGACGTGCTGTTCCCGCCGATCCAGGTCGACCGGCTCCACCCGGCCCCGGAGCGGGAGAAGGCCGTGATCACCGTCGGGCGGTTCTTCGCCCCGGGCCTCGGCCATGCCAAGCGGCAGCTGGAGATGGTCCAGTGGTTCGGTGAGCTGTACCGCTCCGGCGGGCTGCCCGACTGGAAGATGTACGTCGTCGGCGGCTGTGAGGACTCGCAGAAGCCCTACGTCGAGCAGGTCCGTGCCGCCGGTGCGGGGCTGCCCGTCGAGGTGCTGCCGAACGCGCCGCGGGCCGAGGTCGAGCGGCTGCTGTCCACCAGCTCGGTCTTCTGGTCGGCGACCGGCTACGGCGAGGACGACCGGCGCCGCCCCTGGACCGCCGAGCACTTCGGGATGACCACCGTCGAGGCGATGGCCGGCGGCTGCGTGCCGGTCGTCATCGACCGCGCCGGGCAGCGCGAGATCGTCCGGCACGGGCGGGACGGCTACCGCTGGAGCGATCCGGAGCAGGTCGCCTCGTTCACCCGCCGGCTGGCCGCCGAGGACGGGCTGCGCTCCCGGCTGGCCGCGGCCGCGGTCGACCGGGCCCAGCAGTTCTCCGACGCCGCGTTCGCCGACCGGTGGCACGACATCGTCGAGCGCCGCCGGCTGTACGCCTGATGCGGGTGGGTCTCCTGATGCGGGCCGTGTGATGCGGGTCGTTCTCGACGGCACCCCGCTGCTCGGGCCGCGCACGGGGGTCGGCCGTTACACAGCGGCGCTGCTCGCCGGGCTGGGCGAGCTGGCCCGCGTTGACCAGCTCGATCTCGACGTGGCGGCGACCGCGTTCACCTGGCGGGGCTCGGCGGGGCTCGCCGCCGCGCTGCCGCCCGGTGTCCGCCCCGCGGCGCGCCGCGTCCCCGCCCGGCTGCTGCAGGACGCCTGGATGCGCTCCGAGCACCCGCCGACCGAATGGCTCACCGGCGCCGCGGACATCATCCACGGGACGAACTTCGTGCTCGGCCCGCTGGCCGCCGCCAGCGGCGTGCTGACCGTGCACGACCTGTCCTACCTGCGCACGCCCGACACGGTGTCGGAGGCGTCCGCCCGGTACACGACACTCGTTCCGCGCGGGCTGCGCCGTGCCGCCGCGGTGCTGACCCCCAGCCAGGCCGTCGCCGACGAGGTGATCGCCGCCTACCAGCTCGCCCCGGAGCTGGTCACCCCCACGCCGCTCGGCGTCGACCCGGCCTGGTTCACCGCCGCCGCCCCGGCCCGCGGCTGGCTCGCCGCCCACGGCCTGCCCGAGCGTTACCTGCTGTTCGTCGGTTCCGCGGAACCGCGCAAGAACCTCCCGGCGCTGCTGGAGGCGCTGCGGCGACTGCGCGCCACCGAGCGCGACACCCCGCCGTTGGCGCTGGTCGGGCCGCCCGGCTGGGGCCCCGCCCTGGACACTGCCGGACTGCCACCGGAGGCGGTCGTCACCCTCGGCTACCTGGACGACGCCGAGCTGCGTTCGGTGATGGCCGGAGCTGCGGTGCTGTGCTTCCCTTCCCGCTACGAAGGTTTCGGGTTACCGCCGCTGGAGGCGCTGGCCGCCGGGACCAGGGTCGTCGCCGCCGACATCCCCGCGGTGCGTGAGGTCGTCGGCGGCGCGGCGGGCGTCCGCCTGGTGCCTCCCGGGCGGGCCGACGCGTTCGCCGACGACCTCGCCGGCGCCCTGTCCGCCGCCCTCACCGCACCCGCGAACGGCTCCGAAACCGCTCGGGGCCGTGACCACGCCCGCACCTTCACCTGGCGGCGCACCGCGGAACTGACCGCCGCCGTCTACCAGCGAGTCGCGCGCTGAACCGGCGGAGCCGCCCTGACGGAATGCGAACCCCACCCGCACGGCCACCCGTCGAGGATCCCGCGCCGCCGCACAGCACCAGCAGTAGCCCTCAAGAGGGGCAAAAGGGGCGCAGAGTCGCCTGACGACCCGCAAGAAAGAAGGATTTCGGTCGTCGGAACGACCAAAATGGTTCACTCTTGCGACTCGCCAAACCGGACTACCGGACTACGGGACTACCGGGCGCTCGGAGGTCCGACCGCGTTCGTGAAGTGCGAACCTCAGGCACTACCGGGTGGGCCGACGACCTCGCCGACACTTTCGCCGACGACCTCGCCGGCGCCCTGTCTGTCGCCCTCACCGCACCCGCCGCGAACGGCTCCGAAACCGCTCGCGGCCGGGACCATGCTCCCATCTACCGGAGCGGCGCCGGATGCGCCGCGGGCAGGGCGCACCTGCCAGCGGGGAACCGCGGCGGTAGCAAGCATCCACAGCGACAGGGCCAGCAGGGCGAATCCGAGCGCGGCCAAGGCGAGCAGGACACCGACCACCAGCGACGCGCCGCTCGGGCTGAACGCGGTCGCCGCGATGGCGCCGCGCAGCCGGCCGAGCAGGTCCCGGTCGGCCAGGCTCGGGTCATGCCGGGCCAGCTCACGGCTGAGCATGACGATCGTGGTGCACCACAGTGCCCCGACCACCAGCACCGTCGGCAGGCCTCGGCGGGCCAGCGGAAGGGCGGAACATCCCGCCGCCACAGCCAGGGCCAGCATGGGCAGCGCGGGCAGCAGGTAGCGCGCGAACGACGCGCCGCCCGCGGCCACGAAACCCACCAGCGTCGCGACCGCGATCAGGGCCTGCGCGCCGGCGACCAGCCAGCACACCAGATCGATCACCAGTGTGCTCCGGGCCCGCGCGGCACCGTCCCCGGCGTCACGCCCGGCACCACGCCCACGCCCTCGCCCATGCCCGCGACCGCGACCGCGGGCGACAGCGTGGGCGTGGCCCGCGCGTACGGCGGCTGCCATCAGGCCCACCAGGGTGAGCAGCCCGACGCCGACGGCGATCCGATAGGGCCAGCCGAGGAGCAGCTTCGGGCGCCCGAACAGGCCGCGGTAGACCAGCCACCAGAAGTCCTCGGACGTGACCACCTGCCAGGCCGACCGTTCCTCGATCCCGGTGGGGAACATCGACGCGATCCGTCCGGTGGCGGTCAGATCTCCGTACAGCCGCTCGTTACGCAGGTAGAACCAGCCGGCAGCCGCCACCGTCAGCAGGCCGATGGCCACGGCGGCGGCCAGCCCCACCAGTGCGCTGCGCCACGGTGTCGGACGGCGGCCCGGCGTCGAACGTCCGCCCACGCCCAGGCCCGCGCCACGCGCGAGCGCGAGCCCGACCGCCACCCCGACCGTGGGTACCAGCAGCGACGCGGCGATCGCGCCGCTGGCCCGGCTGAGCGCCGCCGCGGGAACCAGAACGGCCACCGCCAGCAGCGTCCGCGCTGACGGCCCCCGGCGCAGGAGCACGAGCGTCGCCGCGGTCGCCGCGGTGATCAGGGCCACCGCGAGCGCGTCGTTGTAGACCTGGGTGGTGACGGCGATGAACCCGCCCATCGCACCGGTAACGGCCGCCGCGGCCACCGCGAGATCCGGCCGGCCGGGCACCAGCACCCGCACCAGCCAGGCCGTGGCGACCAGCGCCGCAAAGCCCACCGTCAGGTTGAGGATCCGCGCCGCGTAGAAACCGGCCAGCGGATGGCCGGCCGACCGGCCGATCCGCAGCGGCACCGATTCGAGCAGATAGAACAGCGGCGGATGGTTCGCGGTGTAGATGACGTCGAAGGTCATGAAGGCGCGGTCCCGGGCCGCGCAGGCCGGCAGCGACGTCTGTGCCGCCCAGTCAGAGGCCGCACGGCGCACCTGCGCCGGGTCGACCCGGCAGTCGGCCGGCAGGCCGGGCATGCCCGGGATGGTCGCCCGTACCGGTGTGTCCAGCTCGGGCAAGCGCCCGTCGCCGACCTCCACCGCGTACGCGGTGTGCTGTGCCTCGTCGGCGCTGGCGAAGGGCTCCGTCGCGAGCACGCCGAGCAGCCCGACCGAGCTCAGCGTCAGCCCCGCCGCGACCACGCCGAGCAGCAACCAACGTCTGGTGGCCACTGGATCGGTACCGCGGCCGTGCTCAGGCCGAGCCGGAGACGTTCGAGCCGGAGACGTCCACCGCGGCGATCGCGGAGAAGTCGTCGTCGGTGTGACCGGCCCGCTCGGCGGCCGCTGTCAGTGCCAGGGTCGCCTCGGCGACCGGCAGTGGCCCCGCGACCGACGCCGTGGCCAACCGGACGTCCTTCGCCAGGCCGGTGACCGTGAACGCGGCCTGGGAGTAGTCGTCCGACTCCAGCATCGGCCGCTTGTAGTTGACCAGCGTGCCGAGCGGCCCGGCGGCGAGCTCGGCGAGCACCAGGCCGCGGTCGAGGCCGAGGTCGGTGCCGTAGCGAAGCACCTCGGCGACGGCGGCCATCCCCTCGGCGAGAGCGAGGTTGACGACGGTTTTCAGCTCGCTGGCGGTTCCGATGGACCCCACATGGTCGATACGCTCCGGATCGCCGAAGGCCTCCAGGATGCTCCTGGCCGCGGCGAGATCCGCGTCGGCGGCGCCGACCAGAATCCGCAGGGTGCCGGCCTCGGCCGGGCCGACCGTGCCGACCACCGGGGCGTCCAGGTAGCGCAGCCCCGCGCCCGCAGCCGTGCGGCCGAGCTCCCGTGCCGCCGCCGGGCCCACCGTCGTGCAGTTGATCAGAAGGGCGCCCGGCTCGGCGGCCGGCACGACCGCGGTGAGCACCTCCGCGACGGATTCCGGGTCGAACAGCATCAGCACGCAGGCCTCGGCACCGCGGACGGCGTCAGCGGGGTCCGCGGCCTCGATGGCACCGGCCGAGGTCAGTTCCTCGGCACGCCCCGGGGTGCGGTTCCAGACGACCAGCTCGTGGCCGGCGACCAGCACGTGGCGGGCCATCCGGCGCCCCATCCGGCCGAGGCCGAGAAACGCGATCCTCACAAGGTCCCCCCATGAAAGCGGTCCGCGGGCCGGGCACGCAGCACCCTGACGAGCGCGACGGCTCCCAGCACGGCGCCCGCGGCGAGCAGGCCGATGACCGACCCCAGATAGCGGTAGTCGAACGCGGACGTCAAAGAACTCAGCAGCAAGGTGGACATACCCGCTCCCGCCGACAGCCAGAACAGCCGGCCCGGCCCCGCCACGCCACGAATCCGCCCGGCCGCCCCCGCGAGCACGCCGGCAAGCAGGCCCAGGCCGACCAGCGGCATCACGGCGTAGGACAGCCCGGAGTAGAACGAGAGCACCGCGGCGGGGCCGTCACTCAGGTCCTTGACGGCGAAGTAGCCGTCGGTGGCGTGCGGCTGCCCGTCGGGCAGCCGGTTTCTGGTGGTGTCGGGCAGCTCCCAGGTGTCTGCACGGCTGGTGAGTTCGGTCTCGTACTGGACGGGCCAGAAGTAGCCGCCCAGGTAGCGGGCCGTGGTGGTGATCATCATCCAGGGCTGGGCCCGGATCACGTGCTGGGCGAACTCGCCTGCGAGCTCCTCCCGTCCTGGTGGGACAAGGTCGTTTCCCTGCCGCAGCAGCGAGTCGTCAGGCCACAGATAGGTCACCGGTGAGCCCCTCTGCGCGAGTGGCCGCGGGTCGCAGAGCGACCGTAGATCGGCGTCGTCGGGCAGCCGGTCGCAGTCGGCGAACGGCGCGACCCGCCCGTAGAGGAAGAAGCCCGAGTGGGCGCTGACCGTGAAGCCACTGCCCTGGCTCGCGCTCCAGGCCGAGTACGCGACGACCGGCGCGGCCGCGGCCAGCACGAACGCCACCACGGGCGCGACGACACGGACAGCCCTGCCCGCGCTGGAAGCGCTGGAAGCGCTGGAAGCGCTGGAAGCGCTGGAAGCATCGGCGATGCTGGTGGCGCTGGTGGCGCTGGTGGCGCCGGTGCGGTGGTGACCGATGACCAGGATGATCGTGCCGGCAACGCCCAGGGCGATCGGGCCATAGCCGACCGTGCGGACCGTGACGCCTGCTCCCAGCAACAGGCCGGCGAGGGCGAACCGCCAGCCAGCCGGGCGGCCAGGCCAGGCCAGGCCCAGGACCCCGCCGAGCACCAGCGTGCCGAACAGGCTGTCGGCCAGGACGAACTGGCCGAGGTCGAGCACCCAGGGCGCCAGCAGCGCCGGGGCCGCCACCAGGGCGGCGGGCCAGCCACCGCGGCCTCGGGCCGCCGCGGCAGGACCGAACCGCTCGAACAGCCGCCGGGCGGTGGCGTACAGGGCCACGCCGACCAGCAGCGTCAGCGCGTGCTGGACGATCACCAGCCTGGTCAGGTGGTCGGGCGCGCCGAGGACCCGCAGGAACATCGGGTAGCCCGACGGCCGCCAGTCCCCCGCCCAGAGCCTTCTCGCGGCCTGGTCCAGGTACGCGGGGGAATCCCCGTAGTAGAGCAGCGCCGGCCGGTAGGCCCAGACGACCACCACCCTGGCCGCGACGGCCAGCACCAGCACAACCAGGAAGGCCGCGTGGCGCTCCCACAGCGGCGCCGGGAGGCGGCCCCACAGAAGACGCAGAAGACGCGCACGCCCGTCCTGCGGACGGCCCGGCCGCGCGGCCGGGATCTGATCGGCAGGCGGATCCGAAGGGGCCGGGCGATCAAGGAGATCGGAGCGCGGCTGGCTCGACTGAGCGGGTACCTCTCCTGCCGCCACCCCGTCCCGGGCCGGCGGTGTGCCTACCGGGGACGGCGGGCCCGATGCGCTCGCCATTTGGGAGTCAGTGTCCCAGCCCGCACGCGGCGGCCGTGCGCCGCCCCCGGCCGGTCGCCCGGGGTGGCGCAGGGCCGTCACGCCATCAGGCGCCGGTGGGTGCGGCGACGTCCAGGGCGTCCGCGTCCAGCTTGGTGAACAGGCCACCGGACCAGACCAGCTCCCGCCCGGCGGCGACCGGCTGCCGTGCCCACACCCCGAGGTCGATGCCCAGCACCTCGGCGACCCGCGCGGAGCTGAACGGCAGGAACGGTGCCAGCGCCGTCGTGATGCCGGAGATCGCCTGGACGGCGACCGCGAGGCTGTGCGCCGCGGTGGCCTTGTCGACCTTGACGGTCTTCCACGGCTCCTCGCGGTAGAGGTAGGCGTTCACCTCGGCGGAGATCTCCATCGCCGCGCGCAGTGCGGCCCGCAGCTCGACCCGCTCCAGCAGCTCACCCACCCGGACGAGGCCGGCGTCGACGGAGGCGAGCAGCTCGGCGTGCACCCCGTCGAGATCACCGGTCTCGGGTAGCGCCCCGCCGAAGAACTTGTTGATCTGCGCCATCACCCGGTTGACGAGGTTGCCCCAGTTGGCGATCAGCTCGTCGTTGACGCGGCGGACGATGTCCGCGTCCGAGATCTCGGTGTCGTTCTGCTCGGGGAGCACCGAGGCGAGCGCGAAACGCAGCGCGTCCGGCTGGAGAAGGTCGAGGTACTCGCGCACACCCCGACCGATCCCCGCCGACTTCGACGCCTTGGCACCGCCGAAGGTGACGTACTGGTTCGCCGGGACGTCGGTCGGCAGGTCCAGCCCGCCGTGGCCGAGCAGCATCGCCGGCCAGATGACGGTGTGGAAGGGGATGTTGTCCTTGCCGACGAAGTAGTAGGCCGCCGCCTCCGGGTCCTCCCACCAGGCCCGCCATGCCTCGGGGTCACCGGTGCCCGCCGCCCACTCCTTGCTCGCCGACAGGTAGCCGATGACGGCCTCGAACCAGACGTAGAGCCGCTTGCCCGGCCCGAGCTCGTCAGTGGGCAGCGGGACGCCCCAGTCCAGGTCACGGGTGATCGCGCGGTCGTGCAGACCGTCCTTGACGAACTGCACCGACCAGTTCAGCACGTGCCGACGCCAGCCCTGGCGGGTCTGCAGCCAGTCGAGCAGCTGGTCGGAAAGCCCGGACAGGCGCAGGAAGAAGTGCGTCGTCTGGCGCATCTCGGGGACCGCGCCGGTGACCTTGCTGCGCGGGTCGACCAGCAGCTCAGGGTCGAGCGTGCGGCCGCAGTTCTCGCACTGGTCGCCCCGCGCCTGCGTGTACGAGCAGTGCGGGCAGGTGCCGACGACATACCGGTCGGGCAGGAAACGGCCCGCGTCCGGGTCGAAGAACTGCGAGGTCTCCTTCGGGTAGATGTACCCGGCCTCGCGCAGCCGGGTGAACACGCTCTGGGCGACCACCTCGTGGTTGTGCGTACGGGTGGTGGTGAAGAGGTCGAAGCTGATCGCCAGATCGGACCAGATCCGCAGGAACTCCGGGTGGTAGCGGTCGACGATCGCCTGCGGGGTGACCCCCTCCTCGTCGGCCCGCACGGTGATCGGCGTGCCGTGCGCGTCGGACCCCGAGACCATCAGCACCCGGTTGCCGATCATTCGCTGGTAGCGGGCGAAGATGTCGGCGGGCAGGTAGGCACCGGCGATATGCCCGAGGTGCGGCTGCCCGTTGGCGTAGGGCCACGCGACGGCGACAAGGACCGGTCGGCCCGGACGCCGCGCTTCCGTGTCGGGGGTCTGAGTGCTCACAGCATCAAACTACTCGCCGGCCGCGTTGCCGATCTCCGATCAGAGGTCGGCTCAGAGCTCGGCGCCGAACTCGGCGAAGGCCGCGGCGAACGCGTCGTCCCAGGGGCGCAGTGGACGCAGCCCGGCGTCCTGCCAGGAACGCTGGGACAGCACCGAGTAGGCCGGGCGCGCCGCCGGGCGCGGGAACTCCGCCGTGCTGATCGGCACCACCTTCGCCGGGTCCTGCCCGAGCGCGCCCACGATCGCGCGGGCGAAGCCGAACCAGGTCGTCTCCCCACCGCCGGTGCAGTGGTAGAGGCCGGGCGTGGGCCGCGCCGTGACCAGGTCGAGCAGGCCGGCGGCCAGATCGGCGGACCAGGTGGGGCTGCCGTGCTGGTCGGCGACGACGGTGAGCTGGTCACGCTCCCGGGCCAGCCGGGCGATCGTCTTGACGAAGTTGCCGCCCGTGCGCCCGTACACCCAGGCGGTGCGCACGACGTACGACCCCGGGCAGAGCTCCAGCACCGCCTCCTCGCCGGCGAGCTTCGTCCGCCCGTACGCGCACCGGGGCCCAGGCGGATCGGTCGTCTCGTAGGGCTTCGAGGCCGCGCCGTCGAACACGTAGTCGGTGGAGATGTGCACGAGGACGGCACCGGCCTGGGCGCAGGCGGCAGCCAGGTGGGCCGGCCCGGCGGCGTTCACCGCGTAGGCACCTTGCTCGTCCGACTCGGCTCCGTCGACGTTCGTCCAGGCGGCGGTGTTGATGACGACGAGCCCGCCCTGCACCCGGGCCGGGCGGGCCTGGTCGGCGATGACCGCGCGGACCCGGGCCGCGTCGGAGAGATCGAGCTCGGACCGGGTGAGGCCGGCCCAGGCGAGCACACGCGGGCTGTCAGCACGGGACTCGGCGTCAAGAAGGCGACACAGATCGCTACCGAGCTGTCCACCGGCACCAGTGACGAGGATGCGCACCCCGCGAGTCTGGCAGATGTATGCAAACAGCTGTTGACACGCCGTCGGCGATGTCGTCACGCACCCGCGACGGGTCCGGCGGCGCCAGCCGGGGCGTCGGTGCGTGCGACTACCCTGAGCGGTGATGACGCTCGAGACGCCTATGCCGGAAAAGGCCGACCCGCAGGAGAACGAACCGCGGCGGGACGGCCCGCAGGGATCGAGGCGTCCGAAGGTCCCGGTTCTGGTGCTGCTCATCACCGCGCTGCACGTGGCACTTCTGGTGACCTACTCGTTCGTCTACACCACCTGGACGGGCTACGACGAGGCACAGCACGTCGACATGGTCTACGGCCTACAGCACGGGGCCGGCTGGCCCGCCCCGGGCGAGAAGATGATCGCGACCGGCGTCGCCTCGACCTCCGACGACTTCGACCGCGGCCGGTTCCACGACATGTTCCAGTCCGGCGGCAAGCGCCGCGGCTCACCGTCGTTCGCCGAGATCACCCCCACCCCGCGCGGCGACCGGCTCTCCTTCGACGAGCTCGGCGGCGCCACGCCGGTCGACGACGGCCGGCTGTCGAACCAGATGATCCAGCATCCGCCACTGGTCTACGCCATCGGCGCCGGCCTGCTGGACGTCCTGGCGGGCTCCGAGCACTGGGCCTACGACCAGCAGGTGCTCGTCCTGCGGCTGCTGAACATCCTGCTCCTCGCACCTTTGCCGCTGCTGGCCTGGGCCGCGGCGCGCAGGTTCGGGCTGCGCGGCCCGCTGGCGACCGCGGCGGCGGCGCTGCCTCTGGCGGTGCCCGGCTTCACCAGGGTCGGCGCGACCTTCAACAACGACGGCATCCTGGTCCTCGCGACCGGCGCGCTCACCGTCGTCCTGGCCGGGGTCGTCCGCGGTGACCTGCGCCGGCGTACCGCGGCCTGGGCCGGCCTCTGGTTCGGCGTGGCCATGCTGTCCAAGGCGTTCGCCTTCGCGCTCCCGTTCACGATCGTCGCCGCCTACCTGGTCGGCTGGCGTCAGGCCCGGCGCGACCAGCACCCGGCCGGCAGCCCGCATCCGCCCGGCGGCCGGGTCCGGGTGCCGGTGCTGCCCGCCGTGATCGCGGTCGGCCTGGGGGTGGCGATCGGGGGCTGGTGGTGGGTCCGCAACTACCTGCTCTACGACGCCCTCCAGCCGAACGGCTGGGCCACCGACCCGCCGCGCCGCGAGCCGCTGCTGCTGCCCGACTCGTTCTTCACCTGGTTGTGGTACTTCGTCCGGACGATGATCAGCCGCTTCTGGGGTGGCCTCGGCATGTTCGAGCCCCCGCAGCTGTCGCCGATCGCGATCGTGGCCGCGACGGTGACCGTGGTCGGTCTGTCCGTCACGGCCGTGGTCACGGCGGCCCGGCGCCGCGCGCCCGTGCCGGAGGCCGTGACGGAGGACGCGCCGGCGGCCACAACGGACGCCGCTCCGGACTCCGCAGTGGAAGCCAGCCCGAAGGCCACGACCACGGCCAGCCCGGAGGCCACGACCGTGACCGAGGCCGCGACGGAGGCCACGACGGCCGGTGCTGGGCTGGGCTGGGTCACGCGGGCGGCCGCTCCGCTCGTGCTGCTCGCGCCTGTTTTCTTCGCGTATCTCATGGTCGGGCAGCGGAGCTGGGCCGAGTACGAGCGGTATACCCGGGGCATCGCGGTTCAGGGCCGCTACCTGTACCTCGGTCTGGTGGGGCTCGCGGTCGTCGTGGCCGCGGGGCTCGGGCGGTCACTCGGCCGGCGGGCCCGGTGGGCGCCGTCGATCGTCCTGCTCGGCGCCCTGGTGATGCAGGGGCTCGCGCTGCTCGCGGTGTGCAGCTACTACTGGCTGCCACGGGGTGTCCGTTTCGTCCCTACCCGGATTCCGGACGTCGTCTCCGCGATCGCCCGCTGGGCGCCGCTGCCCGTCGGTGTCACGATCGGCGCCTTCGTCCTGACCGGGCTGCTGTGGGTCGTTGTTCTCCTTGCCTCCGTCCGCACGGCCCGGCAGCGCGGCACCGCCACGGCCAGCCGAGCGCCTGGGGAGACCAGGGCACCGGGGGAGACCACGGGGACCAGTTCCCAGCCCGACCCGGTGGCGCTGATCTGACCCCAACCGGGCCCCCGCACCGCCGCCACACAGCGTCAGCCATTCACCGCAAGCAGCACAAAACGGGCGCAGGGCGCCTCAGCAAGCCGCACGAAGGCAGGACCTTGGCCGTCGGAGAGCCCGTCGTCGAGTCCCGATCTTCGGGTTTCCGTTGCCCCCGCTGCTTCTCAGCAAGATGTGGCGATTTCAGCTGCCGCAGCAGCCGAAATCCTCGCTCCTTGCGGATCGTCAAGTGACCATCCGCCCCTTTTGCAACTATTGGTGAAATTTTGGTCTGACGGTGTGCGGCAGCACGGGCCCGGCGGGTCACCGTGCGACACCTGAACCACACCCACGGTCATTCCTGACGACATCGCGTGTACTCCGACCCCCCGAGGGCATGCAACGTGATGCTACGAGTACGTTGAGTAGCTGCATGCACCGAGGAGTCGCGGGCCGAAGTCGAAGGCCGACCGCCGAGCGAACGGATCGTGGCCACGTCCGGGCACGTAGCGGAACGGGCTGACATCCCCGCAGGCACGGTGAGCTACCGGAAGATGGCGGAGGGGGACATGTGACCGGTGCTGGACCTCGCGCCTCGACCGGGAGACCTCCCGGTCCCGAGGCACATCACCTCCGCCTCGTGCCGCCGGTGGGCACCCGCCGCCGACCGATCGCCGCCAGGCTCACCACCGGCCTCTGCGGCGCCCTCTCCTGCCTGATCTTCGCGTTCGTGGTGGGGGGATTCGCGCTCTACGAGCACTTCGACCGCCAGATCAACCGGCTCCGGCTGAGCCTGGAGGGCGAGCGCCCCGCCGACCCGATCGAGGGAACGACGAACTTCCTGCTCGTCGGGTCCGACAGCAGGGCCGGCACCGGAAACGAGTTCCAGCACGACGGCGAGGTCACCGGGCAACGTTCGGACACCACGATCCTCGCCCACCTCGACGTGAACGGGACGACCACGCTGGTCTCCTTCCCACGCGACACCCTCGTCCACATCCCGGGGCACGGCCGGGACAAGCTGACCCAGGCGATCTCGATCGGCGGCCCGTCGCTGCTGATCCGCACCATCGAGCGGCTCACCGACATCCGCGTGGACCACTACGTGTCGGTCGACCTCGCGGGCTTCCGCGACATGACCAACGCGATCGGCGGGGTGACCGTCTGCGTGAAGGCCCTGCCGGACGGTTCACGGAGCAACCTGCACGACAACTGGTCGCAGTGGCGGGGCCGGGTCGGCGAGAACCACCTCGACGGCGACCAGGCGCTCGCGTTCGTCCGGCAGCGCCATGGCCTGCCCGACAACGACTTCGACCGCATCCACCGCCAGCAGCAGTTCATCGGGGCGGTGTTCCGCAAGGCCACCAGCGACGGCGTGCTGACGAACCCGGCCCGGCTGGAGAGCCTGATCAGCGCGACGACGAAGTCCCTGACCATCGACGACGGGACGGACATCGACGACATGCGGCTACTCGCGAAGCGGATGAGCGCGATGAGCTCCGACCAGATCAGGTTCGTCACGATCCCCGTACACGCGCCGACCCCCGCGGAGGGCGGAAACGCCGTCGGCGAGCTGCCCCGATACGGATCGGTGCAGCTGTACGACCCCGCGCAGCTCAACGCGTTCCTCGCTCCGCTGCGCGGCCGGGCGCCGGCCCCGTCCGCACCGGCGCGGCCCGCCACGGCGGCACCGAAGGACGTCTCGGTCGACGTCTTCAACGCGGCCCGGATCGGTGGCCTCGCGGGCGCGGTCGGCGCGGACCTGTCGAAACTGGGCTTCCGGGTCGGCTCTCCCCGCGACTGGCCGGCCGGCCGGCTCTCGACCAGCGAGGTCAGGTACGGGCCCGGGCAGGAGGCCGCGGCCCGCGCGGTCGCCGCCGTCGTGCCGGACGCCCGTCTCGTCCGGGATGACGGTCGCGCCAGCCGGGTCTCGCTCGTGCTCGGCACGTCGTTCCAGCAGGTGCGGCCCGGGGCGGCTCCGGCGCCCGGCACCCGCGCGGTCTCCGGGATGCCCTCACCTGGGTCATCCGCGTCCGCCACGGGCTCCCCCACCACGGCCGACACCGCGGCGACCGGTACCAGGACGAGCGCGCCCCTCACCGCGACGCAGCTGACCACCGGTTGCACCTACTGAGACTGCCGACAGCCTGCCGACAGCCTGCCGGAGGGCCCGAGGTGGCGACCCCGAAACGGTGCCCGCGCGGTGTTCGCGCGGCGGACGTTCGGGGTCGGTCCCGGGAATCGGTAGCGTTATGTTCCACGGCGGATCAGCACCGCCGGCACGCCCCGCCATCACCACCACGCCACCACCCGCCACCGGCACCGCCGACGACCGGATTGGAGACCGCGACCGTTGGACGTCCGGTTCGTCCCAGCTGCCTCGGTGCTCCGCGCCGTCGCCCTGCCGTCCGAGGCCACGACGGAGGCCACGACGCAGGCACCCGCCGTGCCCTTCCCCGGGGTGGCCGCCGCGCTCGCCGCGCGACTGACCCGCGACCCGGGCCGACCAATGGTCACCTTCTATGACGACGCCACCGGCGAGCGGGTGGAGTTCTCCACCGCGACCTTGGACAACTGGGTCGCGAAGACCGCCAACCTGCTGGTGGACACGGTTGGCCTGGCGCCCGCGGACGCCGTCGGCATCGACCTTCCCCCGCACTGGACAAGCTGCGTGATCCTCCTGGCGGCCTGGTCGGCGGGCATGGAGGTCCAGCTCGCCGTGAGCCCGGGAGGGCCGGTCGACGAGCGCGAGGCGGGCGGGCACGGCACGGACCGACACGTGGCTGGCGAGCACGGAGCCGGCGAGGCGCCGCGGCACCCCGGCGTCATCTTCACCAGCGAGGACCGGCTCGACATCGCGACCGCCCTCGACGTCGACGAGGTCGTCGGGCTTTCGCTACGCCCGCTCGGCGGCCGGCTGCGCGCCGCGGTGCCGGGGGTGCTCGACTACGCGGTGGAGGTCCCCCCGCACGGCGACCGTTTCGGGCCGCCATCGGCGCCCGCGGAGCAGGCACGGCTGCTCGGCCTCGCCGCCGCCGTGGCACGCCGCGACGCGCTGGGCCCGGAGGATCGCATCCTCACCGTCGGGGGGCCCGCCACCGTGGCAGGGCTGCTGGTCGCCACGCTGGTCCCGCTGGTCTGCGGCGCGTCGGTGGTTTTGTGCCGCAACCTGGACGACCTTGACCCGAAGGCGCTGGCGCGCCGGGTCGACAGTGAGCGGATCACCACTGTCGACTGGTCGGTACCGCAGTCCCGCACCACCGGCCTGCCGCTCCAGGTCCGCAGGCTCCCCGCCCCCTGGTGACCTGCGCTGCCCCGCCCCAGGCCTGCACCCGAAGCGGCAAAGGCCTGGGCTAGACGCTCGTGCCCTGCTTCCGGGCAGTGAGTGAACTCTCGGTGATCTCCTGAAGCTCACCGGAGTCGACGTCGTAGACGAAGCCCCGCACCGATGTCGATGCCCGCAGGAACGGTGACGAACGCAGCGTTCGGATGCCCTCGAGGACATCGACGGCGACGTCGGCGAAAGCCCGAACCCGCCAGGGCGGGCGGACACCGGTCCGCTCGGCGAGGGCCTCGCTGAACCCCTCGTCGCTGATCTGTTCCATACCGCACCTGGTGTGGTGCACGAGAATGATCTCGGTGGTGCCGAGCGCGTGCTGGCTGACCGCCAGCGATCGCTCGACATCCTCGGTCACCACTCCACCGGCGTTGCGCACGATGTGCGCGTCGCCCTCGGCCAAGCCGAAGAGCGCCTCGACGTTGAGACGGGCGTCCATGCAGGCCACGACGGCGACGCCGGTCGCCGGCTGGCCCGGCAGCGGGGGTCGTTCGGGGGTGCCACCACGCAGTGCGGCGAAGTCCGCCGCGCGGGCTAGCAGGGTGCGGGTCGCACCCTGAGCGGGTCCGACATCCTCGGGCGCGCTCATGACCGCAGGTCACCTCCGTCGGTTCGTCGCTCACGCGGCATGACGAGCCGCGGAGGGATTGCCACTGCCCCAAGCATGCAGGGCCCGGACACCCGCCGCCACTCACTCTGCCCCGATTGGGGGCGTGGGTGTCGCCCTCGAAAAGGGACTTCGTCACACACTCAGGGCATTTCTCCCCACGAAGGCAGCCGTGAAGCCGACACAGATCACGCGTGCGGTGCGAGTGACGTATCGATCGGGAGGCGACCGGGAACACTGTGACAGTGAACCGTCACCCAGCGCAGCCCTGGCCGGCTCGTGCCCACATCCGGGCCCGGGCCGCCGTTCGTCCGGCCCTCTCGGCGTGTCGGCCTCGTCGGCGCACGGGAACGGCGGAATCATGACGCGGGCATCGCGGGCGGCCCGCCCAGCACAGCGGGCCTTTCACAAGCAACCGGCCTTCCACAAGCAAGGGACGCCGGTCCGTAAACGGACGCTTCGGGACCGCGACGCGCCCAGGACCCGCAGGCCCCGGCTCCGGGGGCGGCGACCGAGTCCGGACGAGTCGTCTGTACTCTCTCCTGGTGGTCAAAATCGATGTTCGCAAAGTCGATCGGCGCCGCCCGTGGTGAGCCATCGGATGCCACGCTCACGGATTCAGGTGCTCATCCACGAGGTGGGCAAGTTCGGCATCGTCGGGGCGATCTGCTATGCGATCGACTTCGCCGTCTCGAACCTGTGTCACACCCTTCTGGGGATGGGGCCGCTCAGCGCCAAGACCGTATCGACGGTGATCGCGGCGACCTGCGCGTACATCGGTAACCGGCAATGGTCGTTCAGCCATCGCGCGCGCACCGGAGTCCGGCGTGAGTACAGCCTCTTCGTGGTCCTGAACGCGATCGGTCTGGCGATCGCGCTGGCCTGCCTGGGCTTCGCCCGGTACGTCCTGGGCCTCGAAGGAGTGGTCGCGTTCAACCTGTTCGGCAACGTTCTCGGTACCGGGCTGGGCACGATCTTCCGCTTCTGGGCCTACAAGAAATACGTTTTCCTGCATCCCGACCACCCGAAGGTGGCGGCCCCGCCGGTCAAGGACCAGCGGATTCCCGAACCCGCCGGCCAGGCCTGACTGGTCCGCGGAAGTGGCCCGGCCCGAGGCGGATCACCGCCGGGCCGGGCCTCTTCTTGTCCTGCCTCCGCCCCGCCGGGACAGAAAGGGAACAGGTTGGTTCCGGTACCGATCAGTTCTCCTGCCGGCCGGCTGCGCTAGGCTCGCGTCACCAGCCCATGCACAGCGTGCCGAGTTCTCCACCGGAGGTGACCTGGTCACCCCGGTACAACGCACGGCCCGCTCAAGGTCCAGGAGGGTGCGCCGTGACGCGGCCGACACTCGCATCACCCAGGCCCGGCGGACGCCCCCGCGACGAGAGCAGGGACCACACCATCCGCCAGGCGGCCCTCGAGCTGCTGGCGGAGCACGGCTACGACGGCGTGACCATGGACCGCGTGGCCACCCGCGCCAAGGCCGGAAAGGCCACCATCTACCGGCGCTGGCCTTCCAAGATCGCGCTTGTGATGGATGCGCTCACCCAGTTCACCGAGCAGACGCTTCAGGTCGCCGAAGCCGACTCGATGCGCAAGGAGCTGGTCGCCTTCCTGTCCGCCTTCGCGGACCTGGTCGGCCACGCACAGGGCCGGATCATGGCCGAGGTCGTCTCCGAGATGCCGCGCAACCCCGAGCTGCGCGCCGCGGTGCGCGAACGCATGTGGAATCAGCGCATGACCACCTCGGAGGGCATCGTCAACCGCGGCATCGCCCGCGGCGAGGTCGGCGCGTCCGCCGATCCGAACATTCTCGTCGAGGTCGGCACGGCGATGATTCTGCAGCGGCTGCTCATCACCGGGGATCCCGTCGACGGGGCCTTCGTCGAGCACATCGTGGACGACGTGATCCTGCCCTACGCACGCGGCATCTGAATCTCGCCGCGGCTCGGAGCAGGCCTTGCGGCGGCTCACGCACGGCGGATCCGGGTACCCGGAATCCGGATGGCGACTGCGGGCAGTGACCGTGTTGAAACCCTGACCGGATGGTCATGTCCGAAAAGCGACCCGGACCAGCCCAATCTCCGCGTGACTCCTACTCTTGGGCGGGCACCAAAGTCGAACCCGCACCGGCCACCCGTCAACCCACGGCGGACCGCTCCCGGACCGGGCACGACCGGGCGCCCACGAACGCCCAGCAGCTCGACGCCCGGAACCTGCCACCCATGCACGCGGCGCCGGCACGCGAGGGTCGTCCAGGTTCCATCGCACCACCACCGGACCGGTCACACCGACCGTGGGCGGCGCGCTACAGGCACATCGCGGTACAGGCACATCAGGAGGGACGTCATGCAGCCACCGAACCCGGGTCAGCACGATCCGGACGCCGAAACCCGGCGCGCCGACAGCGGTGGTCCCGGCTTCAGTGGTGGTCCCGGATTCGACGACGACGCCGTGACCCAGATTGCCGGCGGCGGTTCGACACCTCCCGGCTCCTATCCGTCCGGTCGCGGCGGCTACCAGCAGCCGGGTGGCGGGGCGGCCGGCGGGCAGCAGCCACCGGCCGGCGCGGGCTACGGCCAGCAGCCGTACCCGCCGACCGCCGCCTACCCGCAGACCGGCGGGTACCAGCAGGGCGGTGGCTACCCGCAGACAGGCGGGTACCAGCAGGGCGGTACGGCGAT
>NZ_ADGX01000007.1 GCF_000177675.1 Parafrankia sp. EUN1f | reverse complement strand
CCCGCGCCCCGCGCCCCGCGCCCCGCGCCCCGCGCCCCGCGCCCCGCGCCCCGCGCGGGGTCTCGCCTCCCGCTGGACGCGCGATGCCGATTCTGCATCGGACCTGAATCGTCCCGAGTTCTATCACGCCTTGTTGACGTAAAACAGATCTATCCTTGCAAGGATTGCGTCTTGTATCCTGACGTGCGTCGCTCAGAGCGCCGCCATCCGCGGGATGGAACCGCCCGCCCACCAGCCTGATGGCCGGTGGTGGCGGCACGCCGGACATCCGCGCACGCCGAGAACCCCTTGGCGGCAATCTCGGGCGCGCCGCGGCGCGGCGCGGACAACCGGGGCATGAAAATCCAGACTGGAGTACTCATGGGCTCCCTTGCGGGAAAGGTCGCCGTCGTCACCGGCGCCAGCAGAGGAATCGGGAAGGGAATAGCGCTCGCGCTCGGCGACGAAGGCGCCACGGTCTACGTCACGGGACGGTCGGTGCAGCCGGGATCGCATCCATTGCCGGGAACGGTAGGTGAAACCGCGGCCGAGGTGGACCGCCGCGGTGGCCGGGGAATAGCCGTGCAGGTCGACCACGCCGACGACGAACAGGTCGCCGCGCTGTTCGAACAGGTCGAACGTGAACAGGGCCGCCTGGACCTGCTGGTGAACAACGCGTTCTCGCTGCCCGAGGACCTGACGGAGCCGCGCCCGTTCTGGGAGAAGCCGCTTTCGAACTGGGAGATGGTGGATGTCGGGGTCAGGTCGAACTTCGTCGCGGCGTGGCACGCGGCCCGGCTGATGACCCCTCGACGGCAGGGGCTCATCGTCGCGATTTCAGGATTTGTCGGCGTGACCTACACCTACGGCGTCGTCTTCGGAACCTGCAAGTCCGCGGTCGACCGGATGGCACGGGACATGGCGATCGAACTGCGGCCGCATGGTGTGACCTCGCTGTCGCTGTGGCAGGGGCTCACCTTCACCGAGCGGGCCCGGCGGAACCTGGCCCGGGACCCGTCGATGACGTCCCAGCAGGTCACGGACCCTGCGATCGGCTGCTCACCGGAGTTCCCCGGCCGGGTCATCGCCGCCCTGTCGGCGGACCCGGACCTGTTGGAACGGTCGGGTGGCACCTTCATCACGGCCGAGCTCGCGGCTGACTACGCAATCACGGACATCGACGGCCGAGTGATCCCCTCGGTGCGTGCGCAGCGTGGCTCCCCGATCTGGTCGCCGGTGCGGTGAAAACTATCCCAAGGAGGAAAGATGACGACGGAGATAGGCCCGGAGAAGCTCGCGAGGCTTCTTGAGGTGCTTGACCGGCAGGACATCCTCGACTGCCTCACTCGGTTCAGCCGAGGTATGGACCGCTTCGATCGGGAGCTTTTCGTGTCCGCTTTCCACGACGACGCCGTCATCGCGGCGGGACCGTTTGTCGGTGGGCCCGGGGAACTGTACGACTGGGCTTCGGTGCTGCACGACCAGGGGCAGGTGGCGACCCATCACAACCTGTTGAACGTCACCTATGACATCGACGGGGATACGGCGCACACCGAGACCTACTATCTGTTCGTCGGCCGTAACCGCGACGAGACCAACTGGATCGCCGGCGGTCGCTATCTGGACCGGCTGGACAAGCGTGCCGGAGAGTGGCGCATCTCGCTGCGGACGAACGCGGTGGAGTGGTCGGGGCTGGTTCCCACGCTCGACATCCCGTTCACCGACATCCCGGATATCCACCTCAACGGAACGCCTGGCCGCGGAAAGGGCGACCCCTCCTACCGGCGGCCGCTCACGAACCTGCGCGCCCCGCAGATCCCCTGAGCCGAGGAAGAACGAGGACTTTCAGGACATGAGCATCAATGCTGACACCGACAGCGCGATCGACACCGACGACCTGAGGTACGTCGTCGACCGTGCGCGGATCCGGGACTGCGTGGTCCGTCTCGCCCGCGGCGAGGACCGGCGCGACGCCGATCTGATCAGCAGTGCCTACTGGCCGGAGGCGACCGACGACCACGGTGTCTTCGTCGGGGCGCTGAACGAGTACCTGGACTGGGTGGTGCCGGGTGCCGAGGCGATCTCGGTGACCTTACACACGCTCGGTCAGAGCCTGATCGACATCCAGGGCGCGCAGGCATCCGTGGAAACGCATGTGACCGCCTACCACCGCATCGACCTGGGCGAGCAGGAACATGACATCGTGATCGGCGGGCGGTATCTGGACAGGTTCTCCCGACGTGGGCGGGAGTGGCGCATCGAGCATCGCACGATGCTCTACGACTGGCTCCGGGACTTCGGGGAGTCGGTCGACTGGTCGCAGGGGGTACTGGGCATGCCGTTCCTCGGGAACCACTACGTCGGCCGGTCCACCGGTGACCACAGCGGGACCTTCTTCGCCGGCTGATCGCCCGGGAGCGGGTGGCCCGCACCAGCTGAACCGGTGCGGGCCACCCGCGCGGCGCGGCGCGCGCGGTGCCTGCGGTGCGGCGCGTGCCGCGCGAGCGGTGAGCTGCTACCTGCTCGCGGGGAGGTTCATGAGCCGGGCGAGGTTCTCGCCCATCATCTTGCGGACCAGTGGTTCCGGCAGGTGCGCGAGCTCGTCCACATAGCTGAGCGGACTGGCCAGGCCCTCCGGGTGCGGATAGTCCGAGCCGAACAGCACGTGGTCCTCGCCGAGGAGCTCGGCCAGGGTGCCGAGGTCCTCCTCCCAGAACGGGCTGATGTAGATGTTGCGCCGCACGACGTCGACCGGGTTCTCCAGGAAGTCCTGCGGCATCTTCTTGTACAGGTTCTTCATGGCCGTGAGCAGCGGCGCGACCCAGCTCATGCCGTTCTCGACGATGGCGACCTTCAGCCGCGGGAACCGGGAGAGCGCGCCGTGGCAGACGAGCGCCGAGACGGCGTCCTCCACCGGCCGCCAGGCCTGCAGCATCTGGAAGGTGTTGGGCTGGAACGGCAGCATCTCGCGGTTGCGGCCCATCCAGTCGCTGCTGTAGCGGGCGTAGCCGCTGTCGGAGGAGTGCAGGGCGACGAGGATGTCGGCCTCCTGCACCCGTGCCCAGAACGGGTCGAACTCGGGCAGCCCGAACGACCGTGGCCCGCGCAGCCCGGGAACGGGCGCAGGCCGGATGAGAACGACCTTGGCGCCGCGTTCGAGGACCCACTCGAGTTCCTCGATGGCCCTGTCCACGATCGGCAGCGTGATGACCGGCGTCGTGAAGATCCGGTCGGCGTAGTTGAACTGCCAGGTCTCGTACAGCCATTCGTTGAGAGAGTGCACGACGGCATGGACAAGGTCCACGTCATCGCGCATCCGCTCCTCGAGCAGGCTCGCCAGCGTCGGGAACATGAGCGTGCGCGCCAGCCCCTGCTCGTCCATCAGCTTGAGGCGGGCGGCGGGTTCCCGCCAGGCGTCGATGGACCGCACCGGCTTGCCGAAGATCTCCCGCGCGGACTTCCCCTCGGGGTTCCCGTGACGGTAGTAGTCCTCCTGCGCGCCGGGCCGGGCGACGACGTCGAAGGTCGGGTTCGGAATGTAGTCGCTGATCTGGCCACGCACGACGATCTTCGTCCGGCCGTGCACGTCGACGTAGTCGATGGCGCCCTTGTAACGTTCGGGCAGGAATTTCGTGAACGCGTCCCGAGTCTCGTATAAATGGTTGTCGGCGTCGAAGACCGAGATGTCGTGGATGGGCATCGCACCTCCTGGGCGAATCCGTGAAGGGAGCTGTTGGGGGACTAACGGCCTGATCCGCCGCGCGGGACGTCGCGGAAGGCCCGGTCACGGTCCATCGCCACCTCCCGCGGCATTCCAAGCACCCGCTCGCTGATGACGTTGCGGGCGATCTCGGTGGTTCCGCCGCCGATGCAGGTCGTCTGGCGCAGCAGGAAGTCGTTGCCGCACTCGGCGACGGAGCCGTCGTCCGACGCCCATGCGGCACCGGCCGATCCGGCGATCTCGAACGCCATCGAGGTCACCCGGGTCGAGGAGAGCCCGGCGAACAGCCGCCCGATCGCCGCGGACTGGTCGGGCATCCGCCGACTGGCGATACCGCGGCCGATCCGGCCCTGCAACGCCTCGCGGACGAGGTCGATCACCCGGCCCTCGCCGATCAGCTCACGGGTGCGCGGGTCGTCGAGGCGCCCGGCATCGCGGGCCACATCCACCAGGAAGGTCGCGTCGACGCCGCCGTAGGACCAGCCGGCGGGCACGGTGACGAACGGCGAGTTGTGCAGCATCCGCTCGTGGAACATCCAACGGGTGCCGACCGTCCAGCCGTCGTCGACCTCGCCGACCCGGTCGCTGTCGGGGACGCGCACGTCGGTGAGGAACTCCTGGCAGAACTCCTTGTTGCCGTTGAGCATCTCGATGCGCTGCACGTCCACGCCATCCTGACGGATCGGCAGGATGAAGACGGTCAGGCCACGGTGTTTCGGGGCGTCCCAGTTGGTCCGGGCCAGACACAGCGCCCAGTCCGACCACCAGGCCCCGGTCGTCCAGATCTTGGAGCCGTTCAGGATCCAGTCATCGCCGTCCCTCACCGCGCTGGTCAGGACCCCGGCGACATCCGAGCCACTACTCGGCTCGGACAGGAACTGCATCCAGATCTCGTCCCCCCGCAGAATCGCGGGAAGATGGCGCAGCTTCTGTTCGTCGGTGCCGAACTCCAGCAGCACCGCGGCGCACGGCGAGAACGTCGGGGCCTGAATGCGGGCCGGGTACTCGTAGCCCGTGATCTCCTCGTTGAACGCACGCTGATGGGCCGGGGTGAGGCCCTGCCCGCCGTACACACGGGGAAAACAGATCCCGGCGAGCCCGGCGTCGAACAGCATCCGCTGGATCTCCCGCTCGCGGGCCACCTCGGCGAGCTCCTCGGCGTCGGTCAGTCGTGCCCGCATCACCCCGGTCTTCTCGTTCGTGACGAGCGGCGCCAGGTTCGCGCGAATCCAGGCCCGCGCCCGCGCCCGGAAGTCCTCGACGCTTTCCTGATCGGGGGAGGGGGTCATTGAGCCTTTTCCATCTCACGTTTGTCGAGCGCTGTAGGCGTAGGTCGGATCCGACGATGGAAAAGTCTCATTCCTGCTCCTTGCGATGCTCGATGAGGCCGGCGACTCGCTGGCGGTGTTCGGCCGGAGTTCCGTACATGGCCCGGTTGACCGTGCCACGGCGCAGGAAGAGATGCAGGTCGTGCTCGTACGTGACGCCGATCCCGCCATGGAGCTGGACGCATTCCTGCAGCAGCTCGGTGCCGTTGTCGCCGATGTACGACTTCGCCGCGCTGACCAGCTCGGCGGCCTCGGGCGAGCGGGCGTCCACCGCGGCGGCGGCCGCGTCGCTGATGGCGTGGGCGGCTTCCAGCCAGGTCTTCAGATCGGCGAAACGGTGCTTCAGTGCCTGGTAGGAGGCGAGCGGGCGCCCGTAGGAGTAGCGCTCGAAGGCCCACCGGACCGTCAGCTCGAAGGCGGCCTGCATGGCGCCGACAGCCTCGGCGCCGCTGATGACGATGGCGCGCTGGAGCTGGCGTTCGACCTGGTCGGCGGCCTCACCCACCGCGCCGACCACCTGGTCGAGGCCGACGTGCACGTCGTCGAAACGCACGGTGGCGAAGCGCCGGTTCAGCTCGACCGTGCGTAGCGGCTCGATGGCGAGCCCGGCGAGCCCCGCGTGGCCCGGGTCGCCGGTGCCACCTGTGGCTCCTGTGCCACCCGTGGCGCCGGGGGAGACCAGCACCTGGGTCAGGCCCAGCTCCCCGTGGGCGGTCACCAGCAGGTGGTCGGCCTGGCCGGCGGCCTCGACCGGGCGGGCGACACCGCGCAGGACGAGGCCGTCGCCCTCCACCCGGTAGCTGACCCCGGTGCTGCCGAGCCGGTCCAGCGGCGGCGGGCCGCCCAGACACCAGGAGGCCACGGCGGTTCCGGCCAGCAGCTCGCCCAGCGCCGAGGCCTGCGCCGGATGGGCCCCTCCGGCCTCCGCCAGCGTCGCGGCCACGACGTTGGTCGAGGTCAGCGGCCCGGGTGCGGAGCGCAGCCCGAACTCGTGCGCGACCAGGGTCAGGTCGACGAGCCCGGTGCCGCTGACGGAGCCGCCGCCGTGCTCCTCGCCGACGAGCAGGGACGTCCACCCCAGCTCGGCACCGTCACGCCAGTAGCCGGGTTCGAACCCCGCCGCGTTGGTGCGCAGGCCGCGCACGACGTCGGCCGGGACCCGATCGGCAAGGAAGCGCGCTGTCGCCTCCCTGAGCACCTCCTGGTCAGGACTCAACTCCAGCAGCATGACTCGTCACTCCGCGTCACAGCACTCCCTGGCTCTGCCTCTGGCGCTGGCTCTGCGCCTGCGCCTGTGCCTGCGCCTGCCGGTCGTCAGGTCAGCCCGTCACGATACGGACCGGCGGTCCACATCGGCAAGGGAAGGCGGTGGAACGCAGGGGAAGGCAAGCCGGTGCAGCCCGGCGCGGACCTGGTCGAGGGCCATGCCGCGCACGGACACCAGGTAGTCCACGACGTCGGCCCGCAACGCCGTGGACAGGATGTGGGTCAGGTACTCGGTGTCGTCGTGTGGGTGCGTGACGGTGAGCCGCCGCGCGAGCTCGTCGAGCCAGTACCGGCTCGACGAATGCGCGTAGTACGAATGCGGCACCCGGTGCTCGAGGGCGCGGATCAGGGTGCGGTTGGCCCACACGAAGTCGAACAGCGTGTCGAGCAGGGCGTGCAGCGCCTCCAGTGGCTCACCGCCGGGCCCCACGGGCGGCGGGCCGTGGTGGACGAGCCGGCGCATCGCTGCGGCGCGGGGCAGCAGCACCGCCTCGATCAGGGCCGTGCGGTCGCCGAACCGCCGGAAGATCGTTCCCTTTCCGACCCCGGCGTGGCGGGCGATGTCGTTCATCGACACCTCCTCGACGCCGTCGCGGTCGAACAGCTCCGCGGCCGCCGCCAGGATCGCGGCCCGGTTACGGGCAGCATCGGCTCGCTCCGGTCCGGTCACACTGCACCCCCTTCTCCATGGTTGACGAGGACGATCTTCTCGTCGACCTCTTGCCGATGTGGACCGCCGGTCCGTATCGTGACGGCCTAGTTCGTACGGCTGGCCGATCACGATGCGACATCCCCTACGCCCCAGGGCGGACCGTGGTGAGGCGTGGTGGTCGCCGGGCGATGATCCGGGGTGTCGGGCACCTGTCACCGGGCGCCCGCCCCGAGTCTGACCAGCACACCGGCATCGGCGCGCAGACAACAGCAGACCAGAAAACGACCGTCGGGGTCGCCCACTTCTCCGACCAGCAGGACCCACCTTCACGACCAGCAGGACACGACCAGCAGGACACGACCAGCAGGACACACCGCCAGGCGGTGTCGAAGGGATGCGGTGCAGACGGTGAAAGACATCGAAGCCATCGACTTCTTCCGGGGCGACGAGCTCGTCGAGGACCCGTACCCGTACTTTCACGCGCTGCGTGCCGAGTGCCCGGTCCGCAAGGAGCCACATCACGGCGTAGTCATGGTCACCGGCTACGAGGAGGCGGTCTCGGTCTTCCACGACTCCGAGAACTTCTCGTCCTGCGTCTCGGTGACCGGCCCCTTCCCGGGCTTCCCCGTCCCGCTGGTGGGCGACGACGTGTCCGAGCTGATCGAGCGGCACCGCGCCGAGCTCCCGATGAGCGACCAGCTGCCGACGTTCGACCCGCCGGTGCACACCGACCACCGCGCGCTCCTCATGCGGCTGATCACGCCGAAGCGGCTGAAGGAGAACGAGGAGTTCATCTGGCGGCTCGCGGACCGCCTGCTCGACACCTACCTCCCGCCCGGTGAGGGCGAGTTCATCAGCGGGTTCGCCGGCCCGTTCGCGCTGCTGGTCATCGCGGACCTGCTCGGCGTGCCCGAGGAGGACCAGGAGGAGTTCATGGACCGGCTGCAGCGCCGGCCGCAGACCGGAGGCGTCGGCACCACCGGCGACGACCACCTGACGCACTCGCCGCTGCAGTTCCTCTACGACCGTTTCAGCACCTACATCGAGGACCGCCGCCGCGACCCGCGCGACGACGTCCTGACGGGGCTGGCGACCGCGACGTTCCCGGACGGCACGGTCCCCGAGGTGATCGACGTCGTGCGGGTCGCCGCCAACCTGTTCTCCGCCGGGCAGGAGACAACCGTCCGGCTGGTCAGCACCGCGCTCAAGGTGATGGCCGAGCGGCCTGAACTGCAGGCGCTGCTGCGCCGCGAGCGTGACCGCATCCCGAACTTCATCGAGGAGACGCTGCGGCTGGAGAGCCCGGTCAAGGGCGACTTCCGGCTGTCCCGCGTCCCGGTCACCGTCGGCGGCGTCGACCTCCCGGCGGGCACCACCGTCATGGTGGTCAACGGCGCCGCGAACCGCGACCCGAAGCGGTTCGCCGACCCGGACACCTTCGACGTCTCCCGGTCGAACGCGCGTCAGCACATCGCCTTCGGGCGTGGCATCCACTCCTGCCCCGGCGCGCCGCTGGCCCGGGCCGAGGCACGGGCCGGCATCGAGCGGCTGCTCGACCGCACCAGCGACATCAGGATCTCCGAGCGGGTGCACGGCCCGGCCGACGCGCGCAACTACCGCTACCTGCCGACGTTCATCCTGCGCGGCCTGACCCATCTGCAGCTGGAGTTCACCCCGGCCTGACCCGCCGGCGACGCGAAGAGATCAGCAACTGAAGCAAGTGCTCACCCAGACAACGAGGTTTCCGGGAGTACGTCACCAATGTCGTTATCAGGCGCGCGCTACACCAGTGCCACATCCATCAGCCTCGCCGACGGGTGGAGCTTCGAACGGCTCACTCCGCCGAGCCGTCTGTTCGGCGCCAACGGACTGCGCACCGGCCCCGACGGCCGGGTCTACGTGGCGCAGGTGACCGGTAGCCAGATCAGCGCCCTCGACGTCGAGACCGGCGCGCTGGAGACCATCAGCGCCAAGGGCGGCGACATCATCAGCCCCGACGACCTCGCCTTCGACCCGGCCGGCAACCTCTACGCCACCGAGGTCATGGAGGGGCGGGTCAGCGCGCGCGGTGTCGACGGGAAGACCCGGGTGCTGCGCGACGACCTGCCCAGCGCGAACGGCATCACGGTCCACCAGGGCCGGCTGTTCATCAACGAGTGCCGCATCGGCGGACGTCTCATGGAGCTCGACCTGGCCGGCGGCGCGCCCCGGATCCTGGCCGAGGACCTGGCGATGCCCAACGCGATGGAGGTCGGCCCGGACGGCCTCCTGTACTACCCGGTGATGGGCACCAACGACATCTGGCGGATCCACCCCGACGGCGGCGAGCCGGAGCGGGTCGCCGGTGACCTCGGCGTCCCCGACTCGGTCAAGTTCGACCCCGAGGGCTTCATCGTCTCCACCCAGGTCCACAGCGGCCAGGTGCTGCGGATCAACCCGCGCAACGGCGACCGCACCGTGCTGGCTCAGCTGGAGCCGGGCCTGGACAACTGCACCTTCGTCGGGGACCGGCTGTTCGTCTCGAGATTCACCGGTGAGATCACGGAGATCCTCGGCGGTGGCGAGACCCGCACGACGCTGCCCGGCGGGCTGACCTGGCCGCTGGACCTGACCGTCGACGCCGAGGGCAACCTCTTCGTCGCCGACGGCACCTTTTTCTACCTGCTGCCCCGCGGCGGCGGGCTGCAGACGCTCGGCATGTTGTTCACCCCCAACTACCCGGGCTTCGCGCGCAGCGTCCAGGCGGTCGGCGGGGGCGAGTTCATCGTCGGCACCGCCAGCGGCACGGTGGTGCGCTGGCGCCCCGCCAGCCAGGAGTCCGAGATCCTCGCCGAGGGCCTCGACCAGGTCTACGGTGTCGCGGTCGCCGCGACCGGGGTCATCGCCACCGCCGACTTCGGCACCGGCGAGGTGCTGCTCGTCCGCTCCGGCGGCCAGAAGGAGGTCGCCGCCTCCGGCCTGTCCAAGCCGCTCGGCGTCGCCTTCGCCCCCGACGGCACGCTGCTCGTCTCGGAGTCGGGCGCCGGCCGGGTCGTCGCGATCAGCGGTTCCAAGGTCGAACCGGTGGTCGACAACCTGTCCGACCCGCAGGGCATCCTGGTGCGCGGCGGCCGGCTCTACATCGTCGACTCGGGTTCCAAGGAGCTCATCAGCACCGACCTGAGCGGCAACGACCGACAGACCATCGCCGGTAACCTGCCGCTGGGCGCCCCGGCCGGCGTGATCCCCAAGCCGCTGCGCGGCATGGCGCCGTTCTCCGGCCCGCAGGGCCCGTTCGCGGGCATCGACGCCGGGCCCGACGGCACCCTGTACGTCTCCGCCGACGCCGAGGGCAGCGTGCTGGCCCTCACCCACGCGGGCTGACCGGCGCCATGACGGACAAGGACTTCTTCGGCCTGGACGGCCGCGTCGTCATCGTCTCCGGCGCGGGCGGCGGCGGCATCGGCACCTCGGTGGCCCGGCTCATCGCCACCGCCGGGGCGACCGTCGTCGCGGTCAGCCGCTCCCAGGACAACCTCGACACCCATGTCGCCCCGCTCGCGGACGAGGGCCTCGCGGTCATCCCCGTCGCGGCGGACGCCGCCACCGACGAGGGCATCGCCACCGCCCTCGCGGCGGCCGAGCAGGCCAGCGGTGACCTGTACGGCCTGGTCAACATCGCCGGCGGCGCGGGGCCCGCGACCTGGATGCCCGCGACCCGGGTGACCCGCGCGGACTGGCGGGAGCTGTTCGCCTGGAACCTGGAGACGATGTTCTTCATGAGCCAGGCGGTCGCCGCCCGGCTGCGCTCGGCGGGCCGCCCCGGCTCGATCGTGTCGCTCTCCTCGATCAGCGGCATGAACAGCGCTCCGCTGCACATCGCCTACGGCACCGCGAAGGCGGCGCTGGTCGCCGCGACCCGCACCCTGGCCGTGGAGCTGGCCGGCGAGAACATCCGGGTAAACGCGATCGCCCCGGGCGTGACCGCGACCCCGGCCTCGGGCACCTACGTCGACGCCGACCCCGAGCGGGACCGCCGCGCCATCGCGATGGGCCGGCGCGGGCGGCCCGAGGAACAGGCCTCGGCGATCCTCTTCCTTCTCTCCGAGCTCTCCAGCTACATCACGGGCCAGACGATCCTGGTGGACGGCGGCCTCAACCTGAAATGGACCCATCTGGGCGCCGACAACACGTCCCTTTTCCTCAAGGACGAGAACTTCCGCGCCGCCATCACCCGCCCCTAGCACCTCCATGACCCAGCCACAGCGCGTTCCACGTTCTACCTCCCGACTATCTCCCACCCGGGTTGGAGAAATGTCATGACAGAGACTGTCGAAAACCACCAGGACACGGCGCCGCCGGCGGCCGAGAAGTTCTCGGAGCCGCTCACCATCGGCGTCGAGGCGTATCTCTCGCCCGAGTACGCCCGGGCCGAGCGTGACAAGCTGTGGCGCAAGGTGTGGCAACAGGCCGGCCGGGTCGAGGAGATCCCCAAGGTCGGCGACTTCCTCACCTACGAGATCCTCGACGACTCGATCATCATCGTGCGTACGGCGCCGGACCGGATCCGCGCCTACCACAATGTCTGCTCGCACCGGGGCCGGCCGCTGGTGGACGTCCCTCCGGGCGCGCACGACGCCCGCGGCCGCAAGCGGCAGTGGGTCTGCGGGTTCCACGGGTGGCGCTACAACCTGGACGGCGAGAACACGTTCGTCGCCGAGCGCGACGACTGGAAGTGCGCTCTGACCGAGGCGAACACCCGGCTGCCCGAGGTGAAGGTCGACACCTGGGGCGGCTGGCTGTGGATCAACCTGGACCCGCAGGCCGGCCCGCTGCGCGAGTACCTGGAGCCGGCCGCCTCCCTGCTCGACCCGTTCCAGCTGCAGAACATGCGGTTCCGTTGGCGTAAGTGGCTGGTCTTCGACTGCAACTGGAAGGTCGCCCTCGAGGCCTTCATGGAGACCTACCACGTGCCGTACACGCATCCGGAGTTCATGAGCTTCGGTGCGTTCCTCGGCTGGTCGCGGGCCCAGGGCATCCACAGCAACATCGGCTACGACGCGCCCAAGGACATGGACGAGAACCAGGCGAAGCTGCGGGTCGGCAGTGGCGCCGACGCGCGGGTCTCCACCGCCGAGCTGCAGAACTTCACGTGGGAGAACGCCAACACCAACACCACGAGGACGCTCGTCGACGTCGCGAACCGGCTGGTGGATGACCTGCCGGAGGGAACCCCGCCCGCCGAGGTGCTCCAGCACTGGCTGGCGACCGCCCGGGCCGAGGACGCGGCCCGCGGCGTGGTCTGGCCGACCGTCGAACCGGCGGCGGTGGGCGCCAGCGGGACGGCCTGGCAGATCTTCCCGAACTTCCAGATCGGCCACGCGCTGAACAACATGCTCTGCTACAGCGCCCGGCCCTACGGCTACGACCCGGACAAGTGCATCTTCGAGGCGGCCGTCTACGAGCTGTTTCCCGAGGGTGAGGAACCGGCGACCGAATGGGAGTTCACCCCGCCGGACGACCCGGGCTGGCGCACCGTCCTGCCGCAGGACTTCTCCAACATGGCGGCCATCCAGCGGGGCATGAAGACCGCCGGATTCACCGGGCCTAAGCCGAACCCGTACCGCGAGCGCACCGTGGTGAACCTGCACCACAACCTGGCCCGCTACATGGGCACCGGCGAGCCGCGCCCACTCGCCTGAAATGGCCCTGAAAAGGCGCTCGCCGCACAAGACACCACCAGCCGCAGCACCGATATCACGAACCGAGGATCCCGCATGTCCCAGTGCGCTCCCACGCAGACACCCGAGATCGACCATGACGCCCTCAGAGACAAGTACCTTCAGGAGCGGGACAAGCGCCTGCGGGCCGACGGCCAGAAGCAGTACCTGGTGGCCGAGGGCGACTTAGAGGAATTTCACGCCGCGGATCCGTACATGCCGGTCGTGCCGCGACTCCCGATAGTCGAGGACATCGAGGTCGCCGTCCTCGGCGGCGGATTCGCGGGCCTCATCGCGGCGGCGAGGATCAAGCAGGCCGGTATCGATGACGTGCGGATCATCGAGCACGGCGGTGACTTCGGCGGGGCCTGGTACTGGAACCGCTACCCGGGCATTCAGGTCGACTCCGACAGCTACTGCTATCTGCCGTTGCTGGAAGAGGTCGGCTACATGCCGAAGCGGAAGTACGCGTACGGCGACGAGGTCTTCGAGCACTGTCAGCGCATCGGCAAGCACTTCGGGCTCTACGACAAGGCGATCTTCCACACCCTGGTCCGTTCGCAGGAGTGGGACCCCTCGATCCAGCGCTGGCGCATCGGCACCAACCGGAACGACGAGATCCGGGCGCGTTTCGTGGTCATGTGCCAGGGGCCGTTCAACCGGCCGAAGCTGCCGGGCATCCCGGGCCTGCAGGACTTCACCGGGCACACCATCCACACCGCGCGCTGGGACTACGAGTACACCGGGGGCGACTCGAGCGGCGGGCTCGACAAGCTCGCCGGCAAGAAGGTCGCGGTGGTCGGCACCGGCGCCAGCGGGGTGCAGGTCATTCCGCACATCGCGCAGACGGCCGAGCACCTCTACGTCCTGCAGCGCACGCCGTCGTCCATCGACCACCGCGGCGATGCGCCGACCGATCCGGAATGGGCCAGGACGCTCCAGCCCGGGTGGCAGCTGGAGCGCCAGCGCAACTTCCACACCGCCGCGTTCGAGGCCTTCGGGCCCGGCCAGCCGGACCTGGTCTGTGACGGCTGGACCGAGATCAGTCGCAACCTCGCCGCGCACCTGGACGCCACCAACGGCTGGGCGGCGCTGGCGGACCCGGCGAAGTTCATGGAGCTGCGGGAGACCGTCGACTACCAGGTGATGGAGCGGCTCCGCCAGCGGATCGACGCGATCGTCACCGACCCCGCGACCGCGGAGGCGCTGAAGCCGTACTACCGCTTCCTGTGCAAGCGGCCCTGCTTCAACGACCTGTACCTGCCGACCTTCAACCGGCCGAACGTCACCCTCATCGACGTCTCCAAGACGCAGGGTGTCGAACGGATCACCGAGAAGGGGTTCGTCGCGGACGGCGTCGAGTACGAGGTCGACTGCATCGTGTTCGCCAGCGGGTTCGAGATCACCACCGATCTGGACCGCCGGCTCGGCATCCTTCCGTTCGCCGGCCGCGACGGCCTCTCGCTCTACGACCACTGGAGCAACGGCTACCGCACGCAGCACGGCATCATGACCCACGGGTTCCCGAACCAGTTCTTCACCGGGTTCATCCAGGGTGGCGTGACCGCCAGCACGACCTCGATGTTCGAGCAGCAGGCCGACCACATCTCGTATGTCATCGCCGAGACGCTGGCCCGCGGCGCCACGACCGTCGAGCCCACCGCCGAGGCGGTCGAGGCCTGGTGCACGACGATCCGCGAGTCGGCGATCGACAACAGCAACTTCGAGCGGGAGTGCACCCCCGGCTACTACAACAGCGAGGGCGAGAAGCGGCGGCGCTCCCACCTCGGCGACCCTTACTGGCCGGGCTTCTACGTCCTGGAGGACCTGTTCCGGGCCTGGCGCGGCACCGGTGAGCTCGAGGGCCTCGTCCTCGAAAAGTGACCGGTCCAGCACCCTCCACGAGCTTTCGAGCCATGTGCGCCGAAGCCATGTGCGTCGAAGAGGAGCACTGATGTCGGAACTGCGCTTTGACGGCCGGGTGGCCGTGATCACCGGCGCCGGCCGGGGACTGGGAAGGGCCTACGCGTTACTGCTCGGCTCGCTGGGAGCGAAGATCGTCGTCAACGACCTGGGCGGCAGCATGCGCGGCGACGGGGTCGACAGCGGGCCCGCCGACGAGGTCGTCAAGGAGATCATCGCCGCCGGCGGCGAGGCCGTGGCCTCGGTGGACTCGGTCGCGACCGCCGAGGGCGGGCAGGCGATCATCCAGACGGCGCTCGACCACTACGGCCGGATCGACGTCCTGATCCACAACGCCGGAACGGTCCGGTACGCGACGCTGACGGAGATGACCTACGAGGACTTCGACTCCGTTCTTGACGTTCACCTGCGTGGTGCCTTCCACGTCGTACGGGCGGCGTTCCCGCTGATGAAGGACGCCGGGTACGGGCGGATCGTGCTCACGTCGTCGATCGGCGGGCTGTACGGCAACCAGGCGGTGGCGAACTACGCCTCGGCGAAGGCCGGCATCGTCGGCCTCACCAACGTGGTCGCGCTCGAGGGCGCGGACCACGGGGTGACCTGCAACGCCATCGTGCCGGGCGCGCTGACCCGGATGGCCGAGGGCATCGACACGTCCGCCTACCCGCCGATGGGGCCGGAGCTGGTCGCACCGGTGGTGGGCTGGCTCGCGCACGAGTCCTGCTCGATCACCGGCGAGCTGCTGCTGGCGATCGCGGGCCGGATCGCCCGCATGTTCGTCGGCGAGACCCCGGGCGTGTACCAGCCGTCCTGGACCGTCGACCAGGTCGGCGAGCGGATCGACGCGATCCGTGACACCAGTGATCCGTGGATCCTGCCCATCGTCCCGTCGGCGCACGTCGACCACATCACGCGCAGCTTCGCGATGGCGACGGGCGGGACCGGCGTCACGGGCAAGACCAGGTCCTCGGCCTGACACCGACGCCTGACGGCGGCCGCCCCGACCGGCGCGGCCGCCCGGGCCAGCCGGGCGCGTAGCGCCCGCGCACCACACCCGACCATGACCAGGCCCCGTCAGCGGGCGAGCCGCACGTACGGACCGAAAGGGGGAGGGGAACCGGGGCCGAATCAGGGCCCGAACCCCTGACTACCAATGGGCGTGAAAGTCTACGAGCGCATTCTGCAGCTTTTCGAGGCCGAGGGAATCAACACCATCTTCGGCATTCCCGACCCGAACTTCGTGCACATGTTCCACCTCGCGGAGGAGCGCGGCTGGAACGTGGTCGCGCCGCATCACGAGGAGTCCGCCGGTTTCATGGCGGAGGCGGTCTCGCGGATGACCGGCAAGGCCTCGGTGTGTATCGGGACCCTCGGCCCGGGTGTGGCGAACCTCGCCGGTGCGATGATGTGCGCCAAGGTCGAGAACTCGCCGGTCATCTTCCTCGGCGGGCAGCGGGCCCGGATCACCGAGCAGCGGGTCCGCCGCGGGCGAATCCAGTTCGTGAAGCAGGCCGAGCTGTTCGAGCCGTCGGTGAAGTACAACGCCAGCATCGAGTACGCCGACCAGACCGACGAGGTGATCCGGGAGGGCCTGCGCAAGGCGCTGTCGGGCACCCCGGGCCCGGTTTACATCGAATACCCCTCCCACGTCATCCAGGAGGAGCTCGATGTCCCCGCGCCGCTGCCGCCGTCCGCCTACCGTCTGGTCAACCAGACCGCAGGCCAGGACCGGATTGACGCGGCCGCCGCGGCAATCCGCAACGCGAAGCAGCCGATCCTGCTGGTCGGCCACGGCGTGCACACGGCACGCGCTGGGGAGTCGGTGAAGGCGCTGGCGGATCTGATGGCCGCCCCCGCCATCCAGACCTCCGGCGGCACCTCGTACATCAGGGGACTGGAGGACCGCACCTTCCCCTACGGCTTCTCGCCGTCGGCGGTCGACGCGGTGGTGAAGTCCGACCTGGTGGTGGCGATCGGCACCGAGCTCGGCGAGCCCGTCCACTACGGGCGCGGGCGGCACTGGCTCGCGAACGAGGCGAACCGCACCTGGATCCTCGTCGAGCAGGACCCCGAGGCCATCGGCGTCAACCGCTCGATCGACGTCCCGCTGGTCGGTGACCTGCGGGCGATCGTGCCGCAGCTGGTCGAGGCGCTGAAGGACACCCCGCGGACCGCCACGCCGGAACTCGCGCAGTGGATCAGCCAGGACGCCGACCGGCTCGCGGAGCTGGCCCAGACGGCGCCGTCGGGCCTGTCCCCGGTGCACCCGGCCCGCCTGATCGTCGAGGCGACCAAGGCGTTCCCCTCCGACGGCATCATGGTCCGCGACGGCGGTGCCACCACGATCTTCGGCTGGACCTACTCGCAGGCCAAGCCGAACGATGTCATGTGGAACCAGAACTTCGGCCACCTGGGCACCGGCCTGCCCTACGCCGTCGGGGCCGGCGTCGCGGCCGGTGGCAAGCGGCCCATGATGCTGATCACCGGTGACTCCTCCTTCCAGTTCCACATCGCCGAGCTGGAGACAGCCGCACGGCTGAACCTGCCGCTGGTCTGCGTCGTCGCCGTCGACTACGCCTGGGGCCTGGAGGTCGGCGTCTACAAGCGCACCTTCGGCCAGGGGTCGCTGGAGACCGGCACCCACTGGAGCACGAACACCCGCCTCGACAAGGTCGCCGAGGGCTTCGGCTGCTACGGCGAGTACGTCGAGCGCGACGAGGACATCGCGCCCGCCATCAAGCGCGCGTACGCCAGTGGAAAGACCGCCGTCATCCACGTCGCCGTCGATCCGAAGGCGAACTCGGAGGAAATGCCGAGCTACGACGAGTTCCGCACCTGGTATGCGGAAGGCACTCAGTGACGGGCATCACTCATCGTCCCTATGATGGCCGTTCGCGTACTTCAGGAGAGGGGTTCGTCCAGTTATGCGTGAAGCACTGAGGTTCTACATCGGTGGGGAATGGGTCGACCCGGCCCAGCCCGGAACCTTCGACGTGGTGAATCCCGCCACCGAGGAGGCCGCCGGAAAGGTTGCCGCGGGTTCGGCCGCGGACGTCGACCGGGCGGTCGCCGCCGCGAAGGCCGCGTTCCCGGGCTGGTCGGTGACCAGCCGCGAAGAGCGGATCGCCCTGCTGGAAAGCATTCTCGACATCTACCAGAAGCGCATTCCGGAGCTCGCCGAGGCGCTGACGGAGGAGATCGGAGCACCGGCCGCGCTCGCCGGAGGCTTCCAGATGGGTCTCGGCGCGGGCCACCTCACCACCGCGATCGAGGCCCTGAAGACGTTCGAGTTCGAGGAGGTTCGCGGCACCTCACTGATCGCGCGGGAGCCGATCGGGGTCTGCGGCCTGATCACGCCGTGGAACTGGCCGGTGAACCAGATCCTGGTGAAGCTCATCCCGGCGCTTGCCACGGGCTGCACCACCGTGCTGAAGCCGTCGGAGAACTCGCCGTTCACCGCGCAGATCCTCGCCGAGATTCTCGACGCCGCGGGCGTCCCGGCCGGGGTGTTCAACCTCGTGCAGGGCGACGGCATCAGCGTGGGAGTTCCGCTGTCGGTCCATCCGGACGTCGCCATGATCTCCTTCACCGGCTCCACCCGCGCCGGGATCGAGATCGCGCGCAACGCGGCCGCCACCGTCAAGCGGGTCACCCAGGAGCTCGGCGGCAAGGGCCCCAACATCCTGCTGGACGATGCCGACTTCGCCGAGAACGTCGGCAAGGGCGTGGCGGGCGTGATGCTCAACTCGGGTCAGACCTGCAGCGCGGCGACGCGGATGCTGGTGCCGGCCGCCCGGATGGACGAGGCCATCGAGGTCGCGCGCGCGGCGGCTGAGGCGACCACTGTCGGTGATCCCACCACCGATGTCGCCATCGGCCCGGTGGTCTCGGGTGCCCAGTTCGACAAGATCCAGGCCCTGATCCAGAAGGGCATCGACGAGGGCGCGACGCTCGTCGCCGGCGGCACCGGGCGCCCGGACGGCCTGGAGAAGGGCTTCTACGTGCGGCCCACCGTCTTCGCCAACGTCGACAACGACATGACCATCGCCCGCGAGGAGATCTTCGGGCCGGTGCTGACGATCCTCGGCTACACGGACCTCGACAACGCGGTCGAGATCGCCAACGACTCCGAGTACGGCCTCGGCGGCGCCGTCGCCGGCGCGGACCTCGACCAGGCCCGCGCCGTGGCCCGCCGGCTTCAGGTGGGCTGGGTCGTGATCAACGACGGATTCGACTTCGCGGCCCCCTTCGGGGGCGTCAAGAAGAGCGGAAACGGCCGTGAGTGGGGTCCGCTCGCCTTCGACGAGTACCTCGAGACCAAGGGCATCGTCGGCTATCAGTAGGAATCCTGCCGCTCCTTTCGCTGTGTCTCTTGTGGGCGTGAGGGACGGGCAGGGCCGGACAACGCGCGCCGTGCCGCGGGACATCCCGCGGCACGGCGCCGGTGGTGTGGTGCGGCACTGAAACGCGCCCCGTTGCGGGGCCACTCGAACGCTTGTGAGAAAGGGCTATTCTCCGATGTTCTCTGCGATCCTCATCGAAAAAGGTGAGTCCGGCCAGACCGCCGGCGTCACGAGCCTGGACGAGGCGGCGCTTCCGGAAGGCGACGTCACCGTCGAGGTCGAGTACTCGACGCTGAACTACAAGGACGGCCTGGCCATCACCGGCAAGCTGCCCGTGGTGCGGAAGTTCCCGATGGTGCCCGGCATCGACCTGGTCGGCGTCGTCACCGACAGCTCACATCCGGCCTGGAAGCCCGGCGACCGGGTCGTGCACAACGGCTGGGGCGTCGGCGAGACGCACTGGGGCGGCCTCGCCCAGCGCGCCCGCCTCAAGGGCGACTGGCTGGTGCCGCTGCCGTCCGCGTTCACCCCGCGCCAGTCGATGGCGATCGGTACCGCCGGCTACACCGCGAGCCTCTGCGTGGACGCCCTGCTGAAGTTCGGCGTCCGTCCCGAGCAGGGCGAGGTGCTGGTGACCGGCGCGACCGGCGGCGTCGGCAGCGTCGCGGTGGCCCTGCTCACCAAGGCGGGGTTCAAGGTCGCGGCGGCGACGGGGAAGGCCTCGGAGGCCGACTACCTCGCTGAACTCGGGGCCGTGACGGTGCTGGACCGCGCCGAGCTGTCCGAGAAGGGCAAGCCGATGCAGAAGGAGCGCTGGGCCGGCGTCGTCGACACCGTCGGCAGCCAGACCCTTGCCAACGCCACCGCGCAGACGCGGTACGGCGGTGCCATCGCCGCCTGCGGCAACGCCCAGGGCATGGACTTTCCCGCCTCGGTCGCGCCGTTCATCCTGCGCGGTGTGTCGCTGCTCGGGATCGACAGCGTGATGGCCCCGTCCACCCCGCGCCTGGCCGCCTGGTCGCGCCTCGCCGCGGACCTGGACCCGGAGGCGCTGGAGCTGATCGCCGAGGAGATCGCGCTGGGCGACGTCATCGCCGCCGCCGACCAGTTGCTCGACGGCAAGGTCCGCGGCCGCATCGTCGTCGACGTCAACCGGTAGCAGGGGAGCGCGCAGATGAGTGAGGCACTGGAGAACCCCGAGGCCCTCGAGCTGGACCTCACCGACGTCGACCACCGGGTGGGCAAGCCCATCGGTGGCGGGCAGCTGTGGGAGCCCTGCCAGGCGAGCGACATCCGCCGCTGGGTGATGGCGATGGACTACCCCAACCCGCTGCACTGGGACGAGCAGTTCGCGAAGAAGACCAAGTTCGGTGGCCTCATCGCGCCGCAGTCCATCGCCGTCGGGCTGGACTACGGGCACGGCGCGGCCCCGGCCTGCGTCGGCTACATCCCCGGCAGCCACCTGATCTTCGGTGGTGAGGAGTGGTGGTTCTACGGCACCCGGGTGCGGGTCGGTGACAAGCTGTACCAGAAGCGCCGGTTCCACGACTACAAGGTCGCGGAGACCAAGTTCGCCGGGCCGACGATGTTCTCCCGCGGCGACACCGTGCACCACAACCAGGTCGGTGACCTGGTCGCCCGGGAGCGCTCGACCGCCATCCGCTACCTCGCCGCCGAGGCGGAGAAGCGCGGCATGTACGAGAACCAGCTCGGCGAGATCAAGCGCTGGACGCAGACCGAGCTAGCGGAGATCGACAAGCTGCGCCACGCCTGGCTGCTGTCGAACCGGGCCGGCGTCTCGCCCGCGTTCGAGGAGGTCAAGGTCGGCGACGTGCTGCCGCGCCGGGTCATCGGCCCGCACAGCATCGCCAGCTTCACCACCGAGTACCGGGCGTTCCTGTTCAACATCTGGGGCACCTTCGGCTGGGTCGCGCCGCCGGGCATCGAGGACCCCTGGGTCTACCAGGACCCGGGCTGGACCGAGGGCTTCGGCTTCGACGAGGAAGGCGCCAAGATCGACCCGCGACTGCGGGACGGCCTGTACGTCGGCCCCTCCCGTGGCCACATCGACGCCGAACGCGCGAGCGATGTCGGTATGGCCCGCGCCTACGGCTACGGCGCCACGATGGGCGCCTGGTGCACCGACTACCTCGCCTACTGGGCCGGCCACGAGGGCATGGTCCGCCACACCAAGGCGAGCTTCCGAGGCCCGGCCTTCGAAGGGGACGTCACCTACTTCGACGCCGAGGTTGTCGGCAAGGAGGAGGGGTCCGTCTGGGGTGTCCCGCTGGTCCAGGTGCGGCTGCGCCTGACCAACCAGGAGGGCGTCCTGCTCGTGGACTGCACCGCGGAGGTCGAGCTCCCGTACGCCGCCGAGCGCGAAGTCACCGGGGACTGACCGATGACCACGGTGAACACGAACGACTCCACCTGGTTACCGTCCGTCGTTTCGGGTCCGCCGCTGGCCGAGGAGCCGGGGCTGGGGTCGCTGACCCTGCCCGGCTTCCTCCGGGAGGTCACCGCGACCTACGGTGACCGCGAGGCCCTGGTGTGGCGCACGGCCGACGGCGTCGAGCGCTGGACCTACACCCAGCTGTGGGACCGCGCGGTCGAGGTCGCCAGCGCCCTGCGCGCGGTCGGCGCCGGCAAGGACTCCCGGGTCGGCGTCCTCATGACGAACCGCCCGGAATGGATCTCGGCGGTCTTCGGGGTCACCCTCGCCGGCGGGGTCGCCGTCGTGCTCAGCACCTTCTCGACGGCAGCCGAGCTCGAGCACCTGCTCCAGGTCTCCGGGACGTCGGTGCTGCTGTTCGAGCAGATGGTGGTGAAGAAGGACTTCGCGGCCGTGCTGACGGAGCTCGAGCCGGAGATCGGCAAGGCCAGCCCCGGCGAGCTGCAGTCCGCCCGCTTCCCGTTCCTGCGCCGCCTCGCCGTGATCGGCGCGTCCGGCGCGTCCGGCGCGTCCGGAAGGACGGGTGCGGCGGGCGGTGCGGGTGGGGCGATCGAGTCCTGGGCGGACTTCCTCGCCCACGGGCGCGACGAGCCGCGGGCGCTGGTGGAGGCGACCGCGGCGTCGGTGGCACCCAGCGATCTGGCGGCGCTGTTCTTCTCCTCCGGCACCACCAGCAAGCCGAAGGGCATCCTGAACTCGCACCGGGGCATCGCCATCCAGCTGTGGCGGTTCCGGCGCATGTACCGGTTCGAGCCGTCGGACAACCTCCGCAGCTGGGCCGCCAACGGCTTCTTCTGGTCGGGCAACTTCGGCATGGTCCTGGGCTCCACCTTCTCCACCGGTGGCTCGGTCGTCCTGCAGGCGACGATGGTCCCCGAGGAGTCGCTGGAGCTCATGCAGGCTGAGCGGGTCAACTTCCCGTTCGCCTGGCCGCACCAGTGGGCGCAGCTGGAATCGGCGCCCAACTGGAAGGATGTCGACCTCAGCGCCATGCGGTTCGTCGATGTCGCCACCCCGCTCGCCCGTCACCCCACCGTGTCGGCGAACTGGCACGAGCCGGGCCACGCCTACGGCAACACCGAGACATTCACGCTCACCACCTGCTTCCCGGCGAACACCCCGCCCGAGACGCACCGGGACAGCAGCGGCCCGGCCCTGCCCGGGGTGACCGTCAAGATCGTCGACCCGCTGACGGGTCAGGTGCTGCCGCGCGGTGAGCAGGGCGAGATCTGCGTCAAGGGCCCGACGCTCATGCTCGGCTACCTCGGCATCCCGCTGGACGAGACCCTCGACGCCGAGGGCTTCTTCCGGACCGGCGACGGCGGCTATCTCGACGATGACGGCCTGCTTTTCTGGAAGGGCCGGCTGAACGACATCATCAAGACCGGTGGTGCCAACGTCTCGCCCCGCGAGGTCGACGAGGCACTGAAATCCTGCCCCGGGGTGAAGGTCGGCCTCACCGTCGGCGTGCCGCACGAGACCCTCGGCGAGATGGTGGTCGCCTGCGTCGTTCTCCACGACGGCGCGGACGTCGGCGCGGAGGAGATCCGCGGGTTCCTGCGGGAGCGACTGGCGAGTTACAAGGTCCCGCGCCAGGTCCTCTTCTTCGACGAGGCCGACATCACCCTCACGGGCACCGCGAAGGTCAAGACCGCCGATCTGCGCAAGCTCGCCACGGACCGCCTGGAGAGCGTGGGCGTTATCTAGAAACGCGGGCGTTCTCCAGAAACGGGAGTGTTCTGAGAAGGGAGCTTTGACGATGGCCGCTCTGGTCACACAGAAGCTGGGGGAGTACGTCGGCGCGGAGGTTCTCGACGCCGACGCGGATCGGCTCCTGCACGACGAGGACCTGCCCGGAGCCTGCCTGGACGCGCTGGAGGAGCATGGCGTCCTGCTCTTCCGCGAGCTGAACCTCGACTACGCCACTCAGGTCGCGTTCTGCCGGCGGCTCGGTGAGCTGCTGACCTTCCCGAAGACGCCGCCGCTGGACTTCCCGGAAATCATGGAGATCAACTGGGATCCGGCGAACCCGCGGTCGGACTACTTCCGCGGGAACACCGCCTGGCACCTCGACGGGGCGCTCGACCCGGGCAATCCGCCGAAGGCGTCGGTGATGAGCGGTGGTGTGGTCACCGACAGCGGTGGCGAGACGGAGTTCGCCAGCACCTACGCCGCCTACGACGCCCTTTCGGCGCAGGAGAAGGAGGAGTTCGGCAAGCTGCGGGTCATTCACACGCTGGAGGCGATCCTGCGGCCGGCCTACCCGAATCCGACTCCGGAACAGCGCGCGGACTGGGCGAAGCGCCCGGCGAAGGAGCACCCGCTGGTGTGGCAACACGAGTCCGGGCGCCGTTCGCTGGTGTTCGGGTCGACGACGTCGCACATCGCCGGTATGGACGAGGCCGAGGGCCGGGCGCTGCTCGACGAGCTGGAGCGGCGTGCCACCACCCCGGACCGGGTGCTCCAGCACACCTGGACGCAGGGCGACATGGTGATCTGGGACAACCGGGGACTGGTGCACCGCGTTCGCCCGTTCGACCCGGCCGTGCCCCGCCGGATGTACCGGACGACCCTCGCCGGCGAGGAGCCGATCAAGTGAGCGCCGGCCCGCCCCACGTCAACGGCCTGCCGCTGGCCAACCGGACGGCCATCGTCACCGGTGGCGCGTCGGGCATCGGGCTGGCGATCGCACGACGGCTGGCCAGCGACGGCGCCGCGGTCGCGATCTTCGATATCGACGGCGACGCCGCCACCGCGGCGGCATCCGCCATCGACGCCGCCGCTGCCCGTACTGGTGCTGGTACTGGCCCTGGTACCGGCCCTGGTGCCGGTGGCCGTGCCCGTGGCTACCGCGTCGACGTGACGGACCGCGACGCCATCGACGGCGGGGTCGAGCGGACCCGCGACGAGCTGGGCCGCCCGACGATCCTGGTGAACAACGCCGGGCTGACGCTGCCCGGCCCGTTCCTCGACCTGAGCTTCGAGGTGTGGCGCCGGTCGATGTCGCTCAACCTGGACAGCGTCTTCCACTGCTGCCAGGCGGTGCTTCCCGCCATGCTGGAGGAGGGCTGGGGACGCATCGTCAACATCTCCTCCTCCAGCGTCCACAGTGGCTCCCCGCGGCTGGGCGCCTATGTCACGGCGAAGTCGGGGGTGGTGGGCCTGACGAAGGTCCTCGCGCTCGAGTTCGGCCCGCGGGGCATCACGGTCAACACCATTCCGCCGGGCTTCATCGACACCCCGATGCTGCGCGACGCGCAGAAGAACGGCGTGATGAACGTCGAGCAGCAGACCGCGAAGACCCCGGTCGGCCGGATCGGCCAGCCGCAGGACGTCGCGGCCGCGTGTGCCTTCCTCGTCCGTGAGGAGGCCGGCTACATCACCGGCCAGATCTTCGGCGTGAACGGCGGCCGCAACACCTGACGCCGCGGACCTGACAGCTGGGAACCCCGGGCCCCAGCCCCTAGGCCGTCGCGGCGGCGGGGCTGGGGTCGTCGGCGTCGGTGGGCGGCCCCGCGGGCCCGATGGGCCCTGTGGAGGCGGTGGTGGTGGCGGGGCTGGGGGTGGATCGACGGCCGCCGCCGGCGGGGAGCGTGAGAGCGATGAGCCCGGCGACGGCGGAGACGACGGCTCCCAGGATCAGACACACCCGGATGCCGGTGAGCGACGGCGCGGTCGCGGCGCCGAGGGGGACCGTCAGATGGGAGAGGATGACCGCGACGACGGCGCTCGCCGTCGACATCCCGATCGAGCGGGACAGGCTGTTGAGCGTGTTGGCCGACGCACTGTGCGCGGGCGGGACGGCACTCATGATGAGCGCGGGCATCGCCGCATAGGCGAAGGCGACACCACAGTTGTTCACCAGGGTGAACGCCATCACCCCGGCGGGGGAGCCGAGCAGCCCCAGCCCGCCGAGGTAGGCGGTGGCCAGCACCGCCGTGCCGACGAGCAGGGTCACCTTCGGCCCGCGCGCGGCAGTCAGCCGAGCCGTCAGCGGGGCGATGGCCATCATCGCGAGCCCGCCAGGTGCCATCCACAGGCCCGCGGCCAGCATCGACTGGCCGAGGCCGTAGCCGGTCACTCCCGGCAGCTGCAGTACCTGGGGTGCCACCAGGGAGATCGCGTACATCGCGAACCCGACGACGAGGGCGCACAGGTTGGTCAGCAGGACCGGCCGCCGGGCGCTCGCCCGCAGATCGACCAGCGGCGCGGTGACCCGGGTCTCGAACAGGCCCCACAGCACGAGCACGACGACGGCCGTGCCGACCAGGGACAGCGTCGTCGCGCTGCCCCAGCCCCAGCTGCTGCCCTTGGTGATCGCCAACAGCAGGGCGAGCAGCCCCGTGGTGAGCCCGAGTGCGCCGACGATGTCGAACCGCCCGCTCGCTCGTACCGGCGACTCGGGGACCACGACCCGCACCAGCACGGCGAACGCCGTGCCGGCGCCGGCGCACAGCCAGAACAGCGCATGCCAGTCGGCGGCCTGCGCGACCAGTGCGGAGATCGGCAGGCCGAGCGCGCCGCCGACCCCGAACGACGAGCTCATAAGCGCGATCGCGCCCGGGAGCCGGGCCGGTGGCAGGACGTCACGCATGATGCTGATGCCGAGCGGGACCGCCGCCAGGCCCACACCCTGCAACGCCCGCCCGGCGGTGACCGGCGCCAGCGTGCTGCTGAGCGCGCACAGCAGCGAGCCCGCGACCATCACCCAGGTGCAGGCGATGAGCACCCGCCGTTTTCCGTGCAGATCACCGAGCCGCCCCGCCACCGGCATGGACACCGCCCCGGCCAGCAGCGTCGCGGTGATCGCCCAGGACGCGTCCGCCGCCGACGAGGCGTGTAACAGCGCCGGCAGCGTCGGGATGAGCGGCACGATGACCGTGCCCATGATCGTGACGACGACGCCGGCACCGGCGAGCGCCAGCACAATCGCCCGGACGGAGGCGTCGGAGACAGGCTGGACCGGGGCGGCCTGGCTGGAACCCACGAGGATCGCTCACCTTCATGGCCGACGCTGGTGGACCACCGACCAGCTGGACCGCCGACCTTCGCGCAGGCAAGCCTAGAGGTAAACCGATATGTCAGGCATCCGGTTAGGTGTCCTCCCTGCTGTTCTCTTTGCCGTTCTGCCTGCTGTCCTGCCTGCTCAGGCGTCCTCGTCCGACATCCAGTGCACGAAGCGCTGGAGGGGGAACATCGCGTCGTGCGGGCCACCCTCCACGTGCTTCGCGGCGCCGCCGATGCGCACCACCCGCTGGGCTCCCGCGCTGGCGAGCCGGTCGCGCATCGCCCGTTTGAGCTCCGGCGGATACATGCCGATGGTCTGGGTCGCGACGTTCACGAACCGGACGGCCTGGTCGATCGAGTCCAGGTGCACGACGTTGACCGTCTTGTTGCTCGGGTGGAACTCCACCGGGTCGGAGGTCAGCACCACCAGGCCGCGGCCGTCGGGGCGCCCCCACACCTTGACCTCGTCGTCGAGCACCTGAAGCATCTGGATCTCGTCGCGCAGGTCGCCAGGCAGCGGATGCGCCGTCTCCGACGCGGTCTCACGGTCCACCCCGAGGCGCGCCTGCAGTCGTGCGCAGAACGTCTCGATGCCGGAACGCTCACCCGCGACGAAGATGAAGCGGCTGGCCAGGCAGGCCTCCTGGTTGAACACCGACACATCGACCGCGGCCGCCTCGGCGACCGCGTCGATGACGGCGTCGGAGGCGAAGGTCTCCGGCCCGAGGATCGAGATCGACGTCTTCGGGTCGAACGAGACCAGCTGCAGCCCCGGGCCCAGATACTTGATCACGTTGTTGATCGCGTCGCCGCCGCCCCAGGCGACGATCCGGTCGAAGAACTGCGGCCGGTAGAGCGTCCGCTCGATCCGCTCGTCGCCGCCACGCCAGTACACCGCGGACATCGACCGCACGACCGGGTGGTCGGGGTCGACCTCGGCCATCGTCCGCAGCATCGCTACGCAGGTGAACGGGTCACTCGAGGGCATCTTGAAGACGTTGACCGCCTTGACGAGCGCGCCCTGCGCGATCGAGGAGATGCAGCCGGTCGGCGAGTTACCGGCCAGCATGTGGATCATCCGGGGTGGGAAGGCACGTAGCGCGCCGTGCTGGCCGTGGTGGTCCGTCCGCTCGACCCAGCCGTCGAGCGCCGCCGGGTCGGCGAAGTTGGTCTCGATGCTGGACCACAGCGCCCGCTTCGTCAGCCGCAGGCGTGCGGAGCGGAACAGGTTCTCGATCACCCGGCGCGGCAGCGGGTTGGTGGCGGCGATGAGATCCGCGGCCCGCTGCAGGTGGACGTTCTCCTCCAGCACCAGCCGCTCACCGCAGGCGACGAGGAAGTCGATGATCTCCTCGATCGGCACGTCGAGCAGTGGTGGCAGCTCCCGGCGCGGCGTCACCAGGTCGTCGAGCACGATCTCGGGCGTCGCGAACTCGACGCCGAGGTCACGGGACCGGTAGTGCACCGCGCCACCGGGGACCACCCGCCCCCGCACGAAGTGATCGACCCGGATCACCTCCGTGGCCTTTGCTGCGGTGTTCTCCGTGGTGGTCGGGTCGGACTCGGTCGTCGTCATGCCAGCCCCCCGAACAGTAGCCGTCATGCCAGCCCCCGAACGTAGGCGTCGACGGTGCCGGCGCAGCCGATCTTGTCGTCACCTTCGAGGTCGGCGTAGCGCGTGATGTCGTCCCGCACGCTGGGGCTCGCGTTGCCGCAGGCACACGGGTCGAGGTCCAGCGAGATCCGGTCACCGGTCACCACGCCGCCCCACCGGCCGTCGAGCGACAGGTCGAAGAACGCCGCGCGGCCCTGTACCTCGCCCGATTCGTGCGGCAGCAGCACGTCGCCGTCGGTGTCCAGCACGAACGGCACGACCCACGGCGGCACGTGGTAGCGCCCACCGGCGGCGCAGCGCGGCATGCCCGAGTTCAGCTCCTGCATGCCGTACATCTGGAACCTGCGGCCGGCGGGGATGTTGAAGGTCTCGTAGACGTACTCCTGGTAGTCCGGCGGGAGCTTGGCCCGCTTGAGACCGCCGCCGACGTAGATGCAGTTGTCCGGGTTGAAGTCCGAGCCGCTGTAGCCCATCTCGCGCACCATTCCGGCGACGAGGTACAGCGCGTTCCACATGCCGGCGAGATAGAGCTTGTCCGCGCGGGAGGCGACGACGTGCTCGGCGGCCTTGATGTAGGCGGTCTGGAGCGTCTGCTCGCGCTCCCGCGAGGTGGCCTCGAAGTCGGCGATCTCGTCCGGTCGGGCGGTGCCGTCCGCGATCGCCTTGCGAAGGACGACCATCTTCGTCATCTGACCGATCGTGATCGGTGGCATGGGCAGCGTGAACGGCTCGAGGCGCGGGTCGCCGAACGCGGCCTGCTGGGCGTCGCGCGCGTTGAGGTTCTTGGCGACGGCGGCGGTGGGCGCGATGCCGATCATCCTGCGGTCACGCTCGGGTCGCACTCCGGACCCCCACGCGAAGACGCCGACCGTGTCCAGGCGCGACCACGCCATGTCCCGCTCGGAGGCGATCATCATCGCGGACTTGCCGGTCGTTCCGCTCGAACATGAGATGTAGTGCCCCACCGCGTCGTAACGGGCGATCCAGTCGTCCATGTCGACGACATCCGAGGTGCCGATCGGCGTGAGCGGGTGTGCTGACACGGTGCCGAGCCACTTGCCCAGCCGGTCCCACCTCCGCTCGCTCAGGAAGCTCTCCGGGTAGCTCTTGTACGCGGTGTGCGGGAACAACAGCCCCACCGCGTCCGCCCGGGAGCGGATCTCGCGGATTCCCGCCTCCCTCGCGCGGAACGCGAGTAGCCGGATCCGCTCCCGGCGCTCCTGGAACAGCTCGTTCATCGCCTCGACCTGCGTCTCGCGAAGATCCGCGTACGGAATCGCGAAGCGCTCCGCCGACTGGACCAGCCCTGTCAGCCGCTCGACTGCCGCACTCACTCGAGGTCCTCTCCCTTCCGGAACGTTTTTTACTAGACTTGCGGGTCTAGTTTTGTATGTCAAGCTCCGGGCGGTCGCGCAGCCTGCGGAGGGCTGTCAGCCGGCCGCGAGGTGTTCCTCGCCGGTGAGGTAGTCGTGCGGGTGGACGGTGAACGTGGTGCCGAGCGGGCTGGTCCAGGTGAACGTGCCAGGGCGGGGCTGGCGGATGATCCAGGGGCGGTCGGGGTGGTGGCGCAGGCGGTGGTGCTTGAGACAGAGCGGCCCGAGGTTGTCGACGATCGTGGGCCCGCCGGCGGCGTAGGGCGTGGTGTGGTCGGTGTCAGTACGGGTGGCACGGCGGGTGCAGCCGGGGTGGACGCAGGTGCGGTTGCGGGCACGCACATGCCGGACCTGGGCGGGGCTGGGATGGCGCCGGTCGGCGACCTCGATCAGCGCTCCCTGCGGATCAACGAGCATGCGCCGCCAGGTGGAGGTCGGCCGCATCGCCAGGTCTCGGGCGATGTCCGCCGGGATAGGCCCGAAGCCCGGGATCTCACCGGGCTCCTCGCCCAGCCCGAGCAGGGCTGTGATCGGGACGATGACCTGGACGTCGCAGGGCAGCGGGCGCAGCGGTGTGCGGCCGGTGATGCGGTCGACGAGGGTGTCGGCGCGGATCTGGTCGCGGGTGCGCTGATCGTCCGCATCGCGGGTGCGGATGATCTCATCGGCGATCTGGTTGAGCTGCTCGTCGCAGGCCACGGCGTCCTCCGCGGGCAGCAGCGCGGACAGGGTGCTGGTGGCGTCGTCGCCGGGGTAGAGCCGTACGTGACGGCCCTTGCGACGCTCCGCGGCACGCTCGGCGGCGCCGCCGGGGTCGACGTTGAGGACGGCGCGCCGGCAGGCGGCACCGAACGCGCCCCGGTTGCGCCGCGGCCCTCCCGCCAGGACCTGATCCTCGACCTGACTGGCCTGCTCGTCGGTGAGAGGGGTGACGGCGGTCTCCAACGACCGCAGCCGTTGCAGGTCGAGGACGCCGGCCTCCAGCGCCTGCGTCGCCCGGGGGAGCCGCCGTACCGCGGAGGAGGCGAAACCCATCTGCCCACCAGCGGTGGCAGCGGATACCCGCAGCACGCCGGCGAGCTCCTCCGGGGCGAACATGTCGAACGAGAACAGCGGGTCGGCCTCGGCCGACGGTCGCAGCCCGGCGTACTCGGCGAGCAGCCGCAGCAGCCCGGCGTGTGTCGCGGCCAGCGCCGCGGCCTGGACACCGATCCGGGACAGAAGGTCGCGAACCTGGTCGTCGAAGGCCGCGGCAGCGTCTCGCACCCGCGATGCACCAGATGCTTCGGTCGAACGTGTGGGTGCTGGCATGGAGTGCTCACCTCGCCCCGAACCGAACCCGTGTGCCCGGCGGATCGCGAACACATGTTCGATTATCGATGGTTGAAGCCTGCCGGAACGGGCTCTGCGCGGTGAGACCACAGGGAGTACCGCAGAGGACGCCAGGGCTGCCGGGTGTGGGCCGCACCGCGAGCCCTGGATAGGAGGGTCGCGTCGAAACCCCCGCCGCCGGCGATGAGGTGGCGCCGGTGCCACTCCGGCCTGCGTGGGGTTTAGGAATGCCGCCGCCAGTCGCTCCGCAACGGGCCGCGTCTGCCAGGTGTGCGTCAGAACCAGTCTTCGGACTGACGATCGGGCAGTGTCGACGTCCACTGCGGGTGGTAACGTTGCGGCGCAGCGACGAAGAATGCGCAAACGGAGATCGAAGGAGGTGGGTTGATGACCGTCGTGGAGTCCACCGCTGTGCGCGGTGCCCGGATCATCCTCGCTTCCCGGGCCCTGCCCTGACCTTCGCCTGCCTTTCGCCCTGCAGGGAGTAGCCCCGGCACGCGTGCCGTCCGGCGGGGCCCCCTTTCAAGGGTCTCCACATTGCTTCATCAACCTCCTGCACACCGACCTGGTGCGCTCCGTTCTCCTGTACGGGTCCTGACCCAAGCCGGCTACGACCGGAACGTGGAACGTGAGAGTTCCTTCACCCGGTCGCAGGCCGGCGGACTGGTTTCCGGCCACCTCGTGCGGGCCGATCGCGGCCTGTGTGCCGTCGTGGCCCAGATCGGGCCCGTCGTCCCGGCTGTCGTCCCTCCGGCGGTCACCGGAAACCGGCTGGCGGTCTGGCGGTCTGGCGGTCTGGCGGTCTGGCTTCCTGTCCGGCTGGCCCCCGCGGCCGTCCTCTCCGCCACCGTCGTCGAGGCACTGGACGACTAACTCACGCTGCCAGGACTGCGCCGCGTCCATGCGAGGCACCACCAATCGCTTCTCACACCCCAAGGCATGACGGAAAGGAATTCGGTCATGGACCTTCCCCGTATCTTCACCATCCGCGAGAGCAGCCACCGGATCCACAATCCGCTGACCGCGGCCAAGCTCGCAGCCCTGGGTGAATCGCTCCACCTCGCCCCCGGGACGCGGGCGCTCGACCTGGCCAGTGGTTCGGGCGAGATGCTGTGCACCTGGGCGCGTGACCACGGGATCACGGGCACCGGGGTGGACATCAGCACGGTTTTCACCGAGCAGGCCCGGGCCCGCGCCGCCGAGCTCGGCCTCGCTGACCGGGTCGAGTTCGTCCACGGTGACGCCCGCGGCCATGTCGCGGACGAGCCGGTCGATCTGGCCGCCTGTGTAGGCGCCACGTGGATCGGGAACGGCGTCGCCGGGACGGCGGAGCTGCTCGGTCGCAGCCTCCGCCCCGGAGGCCTGATGCTGATCGGCGAGCCGTACTGGCGGCGGATGCCTCCCGACGAGGAGACCGCCAAGGCCTGCCACGCCACCGGCATCGCCGACTTCCTGCGACTGCCGGACCTGATCGAGCGTTTCCAGGAACTCGGGTACGACCTCGTGGAGATGATGCTGGCTGATCAGGACAGCTGGGACCGGTACGCCGCGGCCCAGTGGCTCAACCTGCGCCGCTGGCTCGACCGAAACCCGGGCGACGAACTGGCCCCCGAGGTCAGGGAGGAGCTCACCACGGAGCCCGCCCGCTACGCGCGATGCACACGTGAGTATCTCGGCTGGGGAGTCCTCGCTCTCATGAAGCGCTGACTCTCACGTCCCGTGCGGGCCCGTAAACCACGCTGTCCGGGCCCGCACGGGAATTTCCTTGTCGGCACCGACCCAGCCGGCGCGTCCACTCGCACAGGAGGTCTCATCGATGGCATTCTGTTGTTCCTTGGAAAGACCGACCTCGCCGCTGTCGGCCGCTACGGTGTCGATTTCCCCGGCGGTCGGCGATGACTATGCCAGCTTGGTCACGGCCGCCTGCTGCCTGCTCGGCGAGACTGACTGTCGTTTTCGCATCCACGGTTTCGGCTGTTCCGAGTGGCCGGTGGATGTCGCCTACGACCTTTCGGTCTTCATGGAGCAGCTGCCTGAGCTTCTGGAAGGTGTCAGGCTTCGGAGGCGCACGGAGATCGACCTGTACTCCCAGGGCATCGAACGAACCCTGGAGTTCGTCCCCAGGGGCGAGCTGGTGGAGATCCACTGCCTGTCGAGAACGGATTGGATGCCGAATCCGAGTGTTGAAGTACCGGGCGGTTCTGCTCTCGAGGCGATGCTCACCGGGCTGGCCGCCGATTTCGTGGCATCCCTCACAGTGATCGGATCTCACATGGCCGGGATGAAACCATTTTCCAGCTGGGCTTCACGTGCCTCCTGACTCTCGGCGCCTGCGCGTGCGTGTACGCCTGTGCTGCGCGACGCGGCTTGACGCCGTCGCGCGCGTTGTCGAGGTTCATCCGAAACATCTGCAGGCGAAAGGAGTCGCCAGACGCTTCAGGCATCAGGCTCGGTCGACGGCTCGGGCGGTGGGTGCCGGATGAGGTGGCGGCGGGACACACCGAGCTTGCGGTAGACCCGGCCGAGGTGTGTCTCGACGGTCCGGATGGTGACCGAGAGATGGATTGGCGATCTCCGCGTTGGTCATGCCCTGGGCCGCGAGGGTCGCGGTCCGGTGCTCGGCCGGGGTCAGCGTGTCCGGTTCGTTGATCCGGCGTCTGCCACCGGCGCAGCGTAGCTCGTGGTGGGCGCGTCCGGCGAGCCAGTGCGCGTCGGCCTTCACAGCGGTGGCTGCGGCGTCGGCGAGAATCGGCCGGGCGCGTGCGGGGTGACCGGTCCGGCGTAGCCATCCGCCGTAGAGGAGCTGCGTCTCCACCTTCTCCAGGGGGAGGTGGGTGGCCTCATGCAGCGTGAGGGCGGTGGTGAACTCCGCCTCCGCGGCGCTGGTCACCGGCGAGCAGGGCGCGGCCGCACGCGGCGGCGATGCGCGGCCAGGCGCAGGGCAGCGGGCCGCCGACGGCCTCCAGCCTGGAGACCAGGCGTGCGGCCGAGTCGCGTCGCCCCACCCGCACGTAGGCCATGATCGCGTCGCGGCCCCACGGGACCAGGCAGGGCTCCCGCATCCCGAGCCGTTCAGTCGTCTCGTCCAACCGGTCGAAAAGGGAGCAGGCCATGGCCGGGTCGCCTTTGTGCAGTGCCCGGCGGCCCCGGATGTACCAGACGTAGATCAGTGTGCCGATGTCGCCCAGCTCCGTCGCGCTGTCCTCGGCCTGGCGGCCCGGCGCTCGCACTCGTCGAGCTCTCCCGACAGCAGGAGGACCCAGGACTGCGCCATGGCGGCGTACCGGGTCGACATCGGGCTCAGGTCCTTGAGGTCTCACGCCAGGTCGAGACTGCTTCGGGCCTCGGGGAGCCAGCCGACACGGACGAACAGCTCGGACCGTGCGATGTGGAGGAAGCTGAGCGTACTGATTGCCCCCGCGCGCTCCGCGGCCTCGATCGCCAGCCTGAACGCCTGCTCGCATTCGGTGAAGCGTTCCGCCCACTTGGTGGCGTAGGCGTGGTTGCTCAGTGCCCCCCAGGTTCCCTGGACGTCGGTGAGGCGCGCCGCGGGATCGTTCTCGATCTCCCGCGCGGCGCGCGTGAGCTGGTCCAGCCCAGCGATGTCGGCGCCGAGGAACGCGATGTAGCCCCGCGCCGACTCGGCCCGACGGACCAGGGCGGGGTCCGCGCCGGCCGTGCCCGCCGCACACCACGGCGCGTTCGGCCAGCGGCAGCGCTCCGCGGCTTCCATCCGTGAGATGTCGGAAGGTGGCCTGGTCCAGGAGCGCCTCGGCGGCGATCGACGGTGCCTGGGCGCCGGCCAGGTCGGCGGCGCGTTCGAGCTCCTCCTCGGCCCGCCGATGATCGCCGGCGAGGTAGCTGCCGCGCCCAGCCAACCAGGCCGCCCGCGCGGCCGTCCGCACATCGGCGGCGTCGGCCCGGGAGATGGAGCCGAACGTCTCCACCGCCTCGGCGGCCCGGCCGGGAACGGCTCCAGCGGCACCTGCCCGGCAGGAGGCCGGCACCGCCACTGGCGGTCACCGAGCCCCCAGATCGGGTACGAGTACGTGCTGCGCCAGATGTGACCTCCGAACGCGGCCGCCGCGGCCAGGCCCTCTGGCAGCGTGGACGCGGCGGCCTGCTGGGCGTCGCGCGCGTCGAGGTTCTTGGCGACGGCGGCGGTGGGCGCGATGCCGATCATCCTGCGGTCACGCTCGGGTCGCACTCCGGACCCCCACGCGAAGACGCCGACCGTGTCCAGGCGCGACCACGCCATGTCCCGCTCGGAGGCGATCATCATCGCGGACTTGCCGGTCGTTCCGCTCGAACATGAGATGTAGTGCCCCACCGCGTCGTAACGGGCGATCCAGTCGTCCATGTCGACGACATCCGAGGTGCCGAGCGGGCTGGTCCAGGTGAACGGGCCGGGGCGGGCGAGATCTTCCGGAGCGAACATGTCGAACGAGCACAGCGGGTCGGCCTCGGCTGACGGCCGTAGCCTGGCGTACTGCTCGATCAGTCGGCCTGCATTTCGGGGTCGTCGGGGAACTCCTGCCGGAGTGCGACGCTGATCTGGTGGGGGCTCCTGCGCTGGTCCAGGCGCTGCCGGACGAACTGGCGCAGCCGCGGGTTGCGCCGACCGTCACTTGTCCGCCCTGCCGGTGGGCGCACCAATACATCCCACACAGACACGACTATCGATGACAGTCGCTTTATTGCTATCCTTGCGAGGATTCGTTCTATACTGTGACGGCATCAACCCGCACAGACACAGCTTGCGACCTGTCATCCGTTGGCCAGCGGCAGAGACGACTTGTAAAAATCGACGTTCACAAGCTTGGGGCTCGCCGTCCCAGGCCCTGCCGGAAACCGGGACCGAGAACGGCTCCGTCACGACGAGGGCAACGCGGGCTGCGCTTGAACTCGAAGGATCTCATGCCGCCGTCACCGGCCGCCCACCCGGACCACCGCACGTCCGGATATGGACAGCCCGCCCGTCCACTCGCGCGCCCACTATTAGGATCGAGGATCGGTCGTGCATTTATCGCCCCTTCAGGCCTGTGAGCCCACAAAAACGCCCGAGGTCGACCAGAACGCGCTGTACCAGAGATATCTCGCCGAGCGGGACAAGCGCCTGCGTGCCGACGGGCAGAAGCAGTACGTCGAGTCAAGCGCCGACTTCGCCGACATCTACGATGTCGATCCGCACACTCCGGTCGCACCGCGACCGCCACTGGACGATGACATCGAAGTAGTGATCCTGGGCGGCGGTTTCGCGGGTCTGATCGCCGCGCACCGGCTCCTGCGTGCGGGGATCTCCGATTTCCGGATCGTGGAGATGGCAGGTGACTTCGGCGGCGTCTGGTACTGGAACCGCTATCCAGGCATCCAGATCGACTCGGACGCATACTGCTACCTCCCGCTTCTCGAGGAGACCGGCTTCATCCCGAAGGAGAAGTTCTCCCGCGGCGACGAGTGCTACGAGCATGCCCAGCGCATCGCGCACCACCTCGGTCTCTACGACAAGGCGCTGTTCCACACCATGGTCCTCTCCCTGAACTGGGACGAGGAGATCCATCGCTGGCAGATCGTCACCAACCGTGGTGACGATCTGCCAGATCGTCACCAACCGTGGTGACCAGATCCGGGCCCGCTACATCATCATGTGTCAGGGGCCCTACAACCGGCCGAAACTTCCTGGCATCCCTGGCATCGCCGACTACCAGGGGCACGTCATTCACACCGCCCGCTGGGACTACGAATACACCGGCGGCAATCTTCACGGCGGGCTTGACAGGATCGGCGACAAACGAATCGCCGTGATCGGCACCGGCTCCAGCGGCGTCCAGGTGATCCCACACCTCGCCCGCGGCGCGAAGCATCTGACGGTGTTCCAGCGAACGCCCTCGTACATCTTCGAACGCTCCGACCTGCCGACCGACCCGGAATGGGTCGCCACGCTGCAGCCCGGCTGGCGGGAGGCGCGCCAGCGCAACTTCCACAACGCGACCTTCGGCTTCTACTCGCCTGGTGAGCAGGATTTCATTTGCGACGCCTGGACCGAGGTCTCCCGCAACCTTGCGGCGCACCTCAACGCCACCGACGGCTGGGCCGCACTGGCCGATCTCGAGAAGTTCGCCGAACTCCACGAGGCGGAGGACTACCGGGTCGGCGAACGTATCCGCCAGCGGGTCGACCGGATTGTCACTGACCCGCAGGTCGCGGATATCCTCAAGCCGTACTTCCGCATCCTGTGCAAGCGCCCGGTCTTCAGTGACGCCTACCTGCCCACCTTCAACCGGTCAAACGTCACACTCATCGACGTGTCGGAGACCAAGGGTGTCGAACGGATCACCGAACACGGGGTCGTCGCCCACGGCGTCGAGCACGAAGTCGACTGCATCGTTTTCGCCAGCGGATTCGAGATCACCAGCTCACTTGAACGACAGCTGGCTATCAGTCCGCTCACTGGTCGCGAAGGAAGATCGCTCTACGACCACTGGGGGAACGGCTTTCGCACGCTGCACGGAATCATGGCGAACGGCTTCCCCAACTATTTTGCCACCGGCTTCATACAAGGCGGTGTGACCGCGTCCACGACGCTGATGTTCGAACAGCAGGCCGACCACATCGCCTACATCCTGAGAGCGGCGAAGGAGCGCGGAGCGACGGTCATCGAGCCCACGGTCGAGGCCGAGGAGACCTGGGTCCGGACGATCCGGGAGACTAAGATCGACAACACCCGATTCGTCGCCGAATGTACTCCAGGATATTACAACGGCGAGGGCGAGAAGAATGCCCGATGGTTTCTCGGTGAGCCCTATGGAGCCGGCTTCTACGCCTTCGAGGAGATATTGGAGAACTGGCGGGATTCCGGTGATATGAAGGGTCTTTCCCTCACCAGCTGAGCGGACTGCCGGATCCGCCCGAATGTGCGCGGTGGACGCCTGCTGGGCGTCCACCGCGCACATTCGGCTGCCGGCAGGGGTGGTGGCCCAGGGCCGCGGCGAGCTCCGGAACTCCGCCTCGGGCGGATCCGTTTCTCCTTCGTGCCTGCCGGTACATCACGGCGCCTTCGGCTAGCTGAGGCGCCCCGCTGCCTCCATCGGTAAGTACCCGGAAGATGGCCTGGTCCGGGAGCGCCTCGACGGCGATCGACGGTGCGTGCGTGCTGCCAGGTCAGCGGCTGGGCTGGGCGAAGGGGAGCGCTGACGCGGTCAGCGGGCCGTCCAGCCGCCATCAACGACGATGGTCTGGCCGGTGACGTAGCTGCCGGCGTCGCCGGCGAGCCACAGGACGGCGCCGACGATGTCCTCGGCGGTTCCCTCCTTCGGCAGCGGGGTGTTGCGGCGCAGGTACTCGATCGACTTCTCGCTGGAGTACAGCGGGCCGGTGATCTCGCTGCGGAAGAAGCCGGGGGCGACCGTGTTCACCCGGATCGAGTGCCGCGCCCACTGCACCGCGAGCTCGGACGTAAGCCCGGAAAGGCCGGCCTTGCTGGCCGCGTAGGACGCCTGCGGGATGCCGGGGATGCCGACCTTCCCGCTGATCGACGAGATGTTGATGATGGTGCCGCGGCCGGCGGCGACCATGTGCGGGAAGACGTCCTGGGCGAGCAGGAACGGGGCGAGCAGGTTGAGGTCGATCGTGCGGCGGGACGCCTCGACGGGCTCGGACTCGGCCCGCTCGTAGGTGAACATGCTGCCGGCGCCGTTGACGAGGATCTCCGGTGCTCCGAGGCCCTCGACGACGGCCGGCACGACGGTGCGGACGGCGGTGAGGTCGGACAGGTCGCAGGCGACCGGCAGGCCGTCGATCTCCTTCGCGAGCTCGGTCAGCTTGTCGAGCCGGCGGGCGACGACCGCGACCCGGGCGCCGAACGCGGCCAGCGCCCGCGCGACGGCGACACCGAGACCGGAGGAGGCGCCGGTCACGATGGCGACCCGGCCGTCGAGGCCGAACATCCGGGCCGTGGCATCCGTGGCATCCGTGGCAGCTGCGGCAGGCCCCTCGTGCGCGGCGTTCGCGGTGTCGGAGGCCGGCGTCATGAGGACGTCCCTTCGTTGGCGGTGTCTGCCAGGTCGATGGTGCCGGTGGGCTGGCCGTCGAGGCCAGCGGGCGGGGCCAGCCGGATCCGGGAGTTGTCCCAGCGCAACAGGCGTCCCTGCGGGTCCAGGCGCAGCACGACCCGGTCGGCGTAGGCGGCGCGGGCCGCGGCGGGTAACCGCTCGGGCGGCACCCGGTACGCGGCGTACTTACTATCGAGCATGCCGCGGACCCGGGCGCGTGTCTCTTCGTCGTCCACCACCCGGATCCGTCCGCTGAGATGGACGGCACGCAGGTCGACCCAGGCCCGACCGGACTCGACCAGGAACGCCGCCCGCGGTTCCCTGCGGATCCGGGCCAGCTTGGCCGCCCGCGGCGGCGTCGAAAGGTACACGGCGCGGTCCACGACGACGAACCACATCGGCAGCGAGACCGGTGCGCCGTCGGAGCGCAGCGTGGTCAGGATCCCGGTGTGCGCGCCGGCCACGAACTCCCAGGCATCGTCCTGGCTCACCAGCATCGGGCCGCCCAGTGGCGGGTCACGTGCCTCGTCGAGATCATCGGCGCGGTCGTCGGCGCGGTCATCGGCCGGTGTCGACGAGGTCGGTGAGGCCGGTGCGCTGGACCTTGCCCATGGCGTTGACCGGCAGCGCGTCGACCTGCGTCCAGAACTCGGGCACCTTGTACGGCGAGAGCTCGCGGCGGCACAGCTCGGCGAGCGCGTCCATGTCGAGGGTGGGCCCGGCGCTTTCGACGACCGCGGCGACCCGCTGGCCGAGACGGTCGTCGGGGACGGGGCACACCGCGACCCGGGCGACGTCCGGGTGGCTGGCGATGACCCGCTCGATCTCCAGCGGGTAGATGTTCGCCCCGCCGCGGATGATGACCAGCTTCTTGCGGTCCAGCACGGACAGCCAGCCGCCGGCGTCGACCGTCCCGACGTCACCGGTCGCGACCGGGCCCGGCTCCGGTGGGCGGATCCGGCCGGACTCCCAGTAGCCGAGCAGCGGCCGCCACACGCCCGCCCACGGCCCGGACGCCGCGCCGGCGAGCTTCAGCTCCCCGAGCTCGCCGGGTGGCAGCCGGTTGCCGTCGTCGTCGTAGGCGGCGACGTCGTAGCTCGGCAGCACCCGTCCGCTGGTGCCGGGGCGCCACTCGCCGTCGGCCGGGTCGATCGACACGACCGTCGGCGCCTCGGTCAGCCCGTAGGTGACCCGAGGGACCAGTCCGTGCGCCTCGGCGAACGCGGTGCGCAGGGAGTCGGGGGTGTCGCTTCCGCCGCTCCAGACCTCGCGCAGGGAGCTCAGGTCGGCGTCCGGCCGGGCGGCGAGGTCGTAGAGCTGGGCCGGTGCGCCGTTCCAGACGGTGACGCGGCGGCTGGAGATCCATTCGATGACGCCGGCGACGTCGCGGCGGTTCATGATGACCGCGCAGCCGCCGGCCTGGGCGGTGAGCAGGGTCGACAGCACCATGAGGTTGAGGATCGTCAGCGGGAAGCTGTCACCCTTGCGCAGCTCGGGGCCCCAGCCGCGGGTGGCGACGAGGACGGCGCCGGGCAGCAGCAGGTTCCGCTGGCTGTGTACGACGGCCTTGGGACGTCCCGACGTCCCGCTGGTGAAGGCGATGCCGGCGGGGGCGTCGATGTCGAGGCCGAGACCGGGCGGCGGGGCTGTCTCGTCGCCGGCCTCGGCCAGCAGCGCGTGCCACCGGTCGAGGCCCACGAGGTCGCCACCGTCGCCACCACCACCGCCATCACCACCGCCGCCATCTCCGCTTCCGCTGCTTCCGCGGCCATCTGAGTGGTCGTCGCGGTCATCGGACGACGTCAGCAGGCACCGTGGGCCGGCGAGGACGACCTTCGGGTCACAGATGTCGCGCAGGTCCCGCTGTTCGGCGGCGGTGAGGGCTTCGCCGATGCCGGCCCAGACGGCGCCGATCCGCTGGGCGCCGTGGAACGCCGCGACGATGTCGAGGTCGTTGGGCAGGCAGGCCGCGACCCGGTCTCCAGGACGCACACCGAGAGACCACAGCGCCCCGGCCGCGCGGCGGGCCTGGTCGTCGAGCTCGGCGTAGGTCCAGGAACCGGAGGCCGCCTCGACCGCGACGGCGTCCGGGCGGTTCGCGAGGGCGTCGTCGAGGACGCGGGCGATCGGGCGGGGCTCGCCGCCAGTGGTGCTCACGAACTCTTGATAGCACTATCCTTGCAAGGATTCATCCTCTAGTCTCGACGGGCGCCGTCTTCGGGAAACAAGTGCCCCGGGTGCGGCGGACGCTGGGATCATGGCCGTGACCGACCGCCGCGACCACCCACCGTGACTACCCGCCGTGACCACCCGTTGTGACGATCCGCCGCGCACCCCGCCAGGCAACGGCGCCTCGTGCCGGCCGGGCCGTCGCACGCCCCGGGCCGCCTGTTCGGGCCGGCCGTTGGGCGTGCCGTGCGGGGCGGTTGGGGCGGTTGGGGCAGACGGATGGCGCGGCGGAACGATGGTGGCGCGGGCCGCAGGAACGATAGGGGTGGTCGATACGTGAAGGCTCGTAGCTGCTCGGAGGGCACCGACGGTGGCCCGCGGCATTTCGGGCCGTTGGCCGGGATCCGCGTCATCGACCTCACCGCCATGGTGATGGGTCCGTACTGCACGCAGATCATGGCCGACATGGGTGCCGATGTCATCAAGATCGAGCCGCCGGCGGGTGACAACACCCGGTTCATCTCCGTCGGCCCGGAACCCGGCATGGCCGGCGTCTTCGTCAACGTGAACCGCGGCAAGCGCAGCGTCGTGCTGGACCTGCGCAGCCCCGAAGGTGCTGACGCGCTGCGCGAGCTCGTCCGCGGCGCGGATGTCTTCATCCACTCGATGCGGGCGAAGGCGGTCGCGAAGCTCGGCTTCGGCTACGAGAACGTCGCCGCGATCAATCCGTCGATCGTGTACACCAACTGCTACGGTTACGGCCGCCGCGGGCCGGACGCGAACCTGACCGCCTATGACGACACGATCCAGGCGGAGTGCGGAATTCCGTTCGCGCAGGAGCAGCTGACCGGGGAGGCCAGCTACGTCGGCACCATCATGGCCGACAAGGTGGCCGGGCTGACCGCGCTGTGGGCCACGATGATGGCGCTGTTCCACCGGGCCCGCACCGGCGAGGGGCAGGAGGTCGAGGTCGCGATGTTCGAGACGATGGCCTCGTTCATGCTCGTCGAGCACGCGAACGGTGCGATGTTCAGCCCTGCGCTCGGCCCGGCGGTATACCCGAGGGCGGTGGCACCGAACCGCCGGCCGCACCGGACCAGCGACGGCTACATCTCCGTGCTTGTCTACAACGACAAGCAGTGGGCCGCCTTCGTCAACGCGGTGAAACCGCCCTGGGCCGGCGAGCATCTCGCCACGCTGGAACAGCGGGCCCGCCAGATCGACAACGTCTACGCGCTGCTGGGTGAGACCTTCCGGGAGCACACCACCCAGTACTGGCTCGACCTGCTGCGGTCACTGGACGTCCCGGCCGCGCCGGTGCGTTCCCTCGACGAGCTTTTCGACAATCCGCACCTCGACGCGGTCGGATTCTTCGAGACGGTCGACGGCGACCTCGGCCCGGTGCGTTTTCCCGGCTCGCCGGCCTGGTTCTCCCGGACTCCGGGCCGGGTCGCGGGCCCGGCGCCGCGCCTGGGCGCCCACACCCGCGAAGTCCTCGACGACCTCGAACTGGGCACCGCCCCGGCCACCGCTCCCGGCACCGCTTCACCGCATGCCGCCTCACCGAACGTCGATCTGCCCGCTCAGCCTGCTCAGCCAGCTCAGCCCGCCCAGTCCACTCAGCCAGACGGAGGTTGACCATGGTCAATGTCGCGAGCCTGTTGACGACGTCGGCCCAGCGGTTTCCGGACCGGTGCGCGTTGCGCTACGCCGACGGCCGGACGTCCTATCGCCAGCTGCGCGACGCCGCGGCGATGTTCGGCTCCGCGCTGCTGCGGCGCGGTCTGGTCCCCGGTGACCGGGTGGCACTGTTCATGCCCAACTGCCAGCAGTACCTGGTGGCACTGTTCGGTGCCTGGTATGCCGGGCTGGTCGCGGTGCCGATGAACGCCAAGCTGGCCGGGCCGGAGGTCGCCGTGATCCTCGGTGACAGCGGCGCCCGGGCGCTGGTGCACTCCACCTCCGCGGCGCGGTTGGTCGCAGGGCTGGATCTGACCGGTGTGCACACCGTCGCGGTGGATCCGGCAGCGCCGGTGGACCCGGCAGCGCCGGTGGACCCGGCAGCGCCGATGGACCCGGCCGGTGGGGCGAAGGAAGCCTTCGCCCAGCTCCTCGCCGAGGGAACTCCGGATCTCGAGCCCGCCGAGGTCGCCGCGGACGACCTGGCCTGGCTCTTCTACACCTCCGGGACGACCGGCCGGCCCAAGGGTGCCCAGCTCAGCCACCGCAACCTGCTCACCATGACATGGACCCTGCTCGCCGACGTGTGCGCCTACACCCAGGACGACGTCGTGCTGCACGTGGCCCCGCTCTCCCACGGCAGCGGCCTGTACGCGCTGGGCTCGATCGCCCGTGGCGCCGACAACATCATCCATGCCGGCGGCGGCTTCGATCCGTCCGAGGTGCTCGACCTGGTCGCTCGTGAGCGCGTCTCAGTGCTCGCGTTCCTCGTGCCGACGATGATCGTCCGCATGCTCGGCGTCGCGCCGACGGACACCAGCTCGCTGCGCTGCGCCGTCTACGGCGGGGCTCCGATCCACGTCGAGCACTCCCGGGCGATGATCGACCGTTTCGGCCCGGTGTTCGTCCAGATCTACGGGCAGGGCGAGTCGCCGATGACGGTGACCTACCTGAACCACGCGACATCGCCGGGGACGCCGCTCGACTCGGCGGGGGTGGCTCATCCGGGGGTCGAGGTACGCGTCCTCGACGGCGACGACCGGCCGGTGCCCGCCGGTGCCGAGGGCGAGGTCTGCGTGCGCGGCGACGTCGTGATGCGGGGCTACTGGAACAACCCGGCCGCGACCGAGCGCGCGCTGCGGGGCGGCTGGCTGCACACCGGGGACATCGGCCGCTTCGACGAGCACGGCAACCTCTTCCTGCTGGACCGCAGCAGCGACGTCATCATCTCCGGCGGCGCGAACATCTACCCGCGGGAGGTCGAGGAGGCGCTCGTCCAGCATCCGGGCGTGGCCGAGGTCGTGGTCTTCGGGGTGCCGGACGAGACGTGGGGCGAGAACGTCGTGGCCGCGGTGGTGCCCGTGACGACCCCGCCCCCGCCGGAAAGCGAGCTCATCACCTACAGCACGACCCACATCGCCGGCTTCAAGAAGCCAAAGAAGATCATCTATCTGGAGGCGCTGCCCAAGAGCGCCTACGGCAAGGTCCTGCGCCGCGAGGCGCGCAAGCTCGTGCTGAGCGAGCCCTGATTCCCTGCCATTCGGGGGCCGGACGCGCCGGACGACCCAGGCGACCCGGACGACCCAGGCGACCCGGATGACCCGGATGACCCGGGCGAGTTTCGTGACCCAGGCGACCCGGATGACTCGGACGAGTCGACCGGGGCGGGCGAGCCGGATCAGCCGGCCGGGGCGGCCGGGCCGGCGGTGGGCCGGGTGTCGGCCGCCCCGGGTCCTGCTCCGGCTGGGTGTGGCCGGGTCCGTCGGCGGATCAGGCGCTGACGATCTCCTTGCGCAGCGGGGCGAGCGCCGCGCCGATCTTGCCGGTGGTCTCGGCCGGGACGCCGAGCCCGGTCAGCGCCGCGACCAGGTGGTCGACCACCGCGTCGAAGTGTGCGTCGCTGATCTTGAGCGGGGTGTGGACGGCGGGAATGGCCCGGCCCTTGTACACCTCCGGGCCGCCGATCGCGGCGGCGATGAACGCACGCTGGTGGGCCTTGAGGCTGGGAATGTCACGGCCGGCGAAGTAGGGCGAGAGAACGGGGTCTGCCGTCACGCGAACGTAGAACTGGTCGACTGCGGCCTCGACAGCCGTCGCGCCACCGATCGCGTCGTAGATGCTCACCAGAGACTCGCTTTCGCAGAATTGACCCGGCCGCGGGCGCTGGCGCTGTTTCTGGCTATGGCCACGCCAGCCGGCAAGGTCGTGCAGGTGTGTGTCCCGACAGTTTCACTGAACCGCGCGAACAATGTCCCTAGAAAGGGTCCAATGTCGGCGTCGAGGAGACGGACGACGGGGCCGGTCGGGCCTTCCGACTTCCTCTTCTCCTCGGTGCGCTGGCAGCCCGGCGTGAGACCACGAACTGTGGCGCCTTGCTCCCCAGCAGACCAGTCTGGGTGGACGAACTGGTGTGACCGGTGCGATCGGCGTGACCGGTGTGGCCGTGGGGACCGGTGAGACCACGGGGACCGGTGTGGCCGGGCGCCCAGGAGACAGGAGTGTGGCGGGATGGCTGTGACGGAACGGATCACGACTCCGTTCACCGCGGAATCGACGGCAGCGCAGGTGCTGGCAGGTGTCGATCTCGGTGGTCGCAGGTCTGTGGTGACCGGTGCGTCGTCCGGGCTCGGCATCGAGACGGCCCGTGCGCTCGCGGGTGCGGGCAGCGAGGTCACCCTGGCGGTGCGCGATCTCGCGGCGGGCCGGCGTGCCGCCGACGACATCGCCGCCAGCACGGGCAACAAGGCGGTGCACGTTGCCGCACTGGACCTTGCCGATCTCGGTTCCGTCGCCGCCTTCGCCGCGGCCTGGGCGGGTCCGTTGCACATCCTGGTCAACAACGCCGGGATCATGGCGACCCCGCGGCTCCACACCCCGCAGGGCTGGGAGCTTCAGTTCGCCACCAACCATGTCGGCCACTTCGCGCTCGTCAGTGGCCTGCGCCCCGCACTCGCGGCGGCCGGGGGAGCGCGGGTGGCGGTGGTCAGCTCGGCGGCGCACCTGCGGGCGGCGGTGGACTTCGACGACATCCACTTCGAACGCCGCCCGTACCAGCCATGGGTGGCGTACGGCCAGTCGAAGACGGCGAACGTGCTGTTCGCGGTGGAGGCGACCCGGCGCTGGGCCGAGGACGGGATCGCCGTGAACGCGCTGATGCCCGGCGCGATCTCGACCAACCTGCAACGTCATGTCGACACCGCCGAGATGGAGCGGCTGCGTGCCCGCAGCGGGGCGCCGGAGCAGCAGTGGAAGTCCGTGGAGCAGGGTGCCGCGACGTCGGTGCTGGTCGCAGCCTCGCCGCTGCTCGGCGGTGTCGGTGGCCGATACTTCGAGGACTGCAACGAGGCGCTCGCGCACACTCCGGGCAGCCCGGGGGGAGTCGCCGCCTATGCGCTGGACCCGGTGGCAGCGAAGCAGCTCTGGGACATCACCGCCCGCATGCTGGCGTAACACCGCCAGCCAGTTGACGATCTGGACGCTGTACGTAGCTAACCAGTTATTCCGAGCCAGGCTCGGGCAGATGGAGAGCGGTTGCTGTCCGGCCGCCGGTCGGGGCCGTGCGGGCTGGTGAAGGCGGTGAGCATGATGAACGACGCGGCAGCGCCAATGACTGCGGCAACGCCGGCAGCGGAGCCGACACCAGCATCCGGGGCGCCACCAGCATCCGGGGCGCCACCAGCGTCCGAGCCAACATCAGCATCCGAGCCGACGCCAGGGGCCGCGCTCGGCCTGGCTGGCGTCGTGCTGTATCCGACGCACTCGTTAGCATCCGGCTCGTTCACGTCCGGGTGGAACACGGCGGCGAGATCCCGGCTGGTGCGATGGTACCTGATCGCCGTGCTCGACGGCCTGATCGTGACCGGAGCCGTCGCGCTGCTCGCCTGGATCGCCGTGCTGGAGAAGGCCACGGAGGCCGGTCCACCCACCGAGGGCCCGCTGTCCTCGGCGGTCCTCGCCGCGGCCAGCCTGATCGTGTCCGTGGTGGTGATCCTGACCGGCGCGTCCCCGCGGGGGCGTGCCGAGCTCGCGCTGGGCCTGCTGGTGGCCGGTCTGCTCATGGTGACGACCAGCTTCACGTGGTATGCGTCATCGGTCGTCCGTGGTCTGGCGGACGTCCCGCGACTGTTTGACCTGTTCCTGATCCCCGAGCAGCGGGTGGACGACCCGGCGGTGGCCGGTCTCCTGCACGCCCGCGGCTGCCATCTGGCGGCCGGCAGCGCTGTCACCCGGGCCATTCCACCGGCTCCACCTGCGGGCCGGGAGCGGGCCGGCGCCCCGGTACGCAGCCCGCCGGACGCAGGCCCGCCGCCGCGGCCGGCGAGATTCATCAGCCCGCCGGCAGCTGGGACGCACCCACCGAATGGGCATTCCGACCTGCTCTCCGGACACTCGCGGGGTACTCCTTGAGACCATCCCACCGGGGCTCGGAAACCATACCGATAATCGTCGTCTCTGCTAGGGTTCGACACGTGGCAGGGCTTTGGGAGAACCAGGCCACGCATCGGCTTTCGCGGCGACGTTTCAGCGGGCGGCACCGGGTGTCTCGAGCACACAATGCGTGAAGGTGTCATCGGCATCTGAAAAGCGCCGGCGGCACGTGCGGTGCACATCACAGGCGGTGGTTGCCCGCGGACCCACAAGCAGAGCAGAAGCACAGAAACAGAAGGAGTGACATGGCGATTCGGTCGGTCAATCCGGCGACCGGTGCGGTGGTGCGCGCATTCGAGCCGCTCGACCCTGCCCAGATCGAGGAGCGTCTGTCCCGCGCCAGCGCCACCTTCGCCACCTACCGCCGGACGACGTTCGCGCAGCGGGCCGAGTGGCTGCGCCGCGCCGCGGACCTGCTCGACGCCGAGCTGCACGACATCGCCGTCACGATGACCACCGAGATGGGCAAGACCCTGCGCTCCGCCGAGGCCGAGGCGGCGAAGTGCGCGAAGGGGATGCGCTTCTACGCCGAGCACGCCGAGGGCTTCCTCGCCGACGAGCGGCTGAGCGATCCCGGCGTCGTCGGCGCGAAGCGGGCGTTCGGCCGTTACCAGCCGCTTGGCGTCGTCCTGGCTGTCATGCCGTGGAACTTCCCGCTCTGGCAGGTCGTCCGCTTCGCCGCGCCCGCGCTGATGGCCGGCAACGTCGGCCTGCTCAAGCACGCGTCGAACGTCCCGCAGTGCGCGCTCTACCTGGAGGACCTGTTCCTGCGGGCCGGCTTCCCCGCCGGTGCGTTCCAGACCCTGCTGATCGGCGCCGGCCAGGTCGAAGGCGTGCTGCGCGACCCGCGGGTCGCCGCCGCCACCGTCACCGGCAGTGAGCCCGCCGGCCAGTCCGTCGCGTCGATCTGCGGGCACGAGATCAAGAAGACGGTCCTGGAGCTCGGCGGTAGCGACGCCTTCGTCGTCATGCCGTCGGCGGACGTGGAACGCGCCGCGTCCGTCGCCGTCACCGCACGCTGCCAGAACAACGGCCAGTCCTGCATCGCGGCGAAGCGCTTCATCGTCCACGAGGACGTCTACGACCAGTTCTCGCAGCTGTTCGTCGACGGTATGCGGGCGCTGAAGGTCGGTGACCCGATGGACCCCGGCACCGACGTCGGGCCGCTCGCCACCGAAGGCGGCCGCCACGACATCGAGGAGCTTCTCGCCGACGCGGTGAAGCACGGCGCCAGCGTGCTGTGCGGGGGGACGGCCCCGGCCGGGCCGGGCTGGTTCTTCCCGCCGACCGTCGTCGGCGACATCACCCCGGACATGCGCCTGCACCTCGAGGAGGCGTTCGGGCCGCTCGCGACCATCTACCGGGTGCCCGACATCGACACCGCGGTCGAGATCGCCAACGCCACGACCTTCGGCCTCGGCTCCAACGCCTGGACGACCGACCCGGCCGAGCAGGAGCGGTTCATCACCGACCTCGACGCCGGCGCCGTCTTCATCAACGGCATGGTCACCTCCCACCCGGAGCTGCCCTTCGGCGGCGTGCGCCGCTCCGGCTACGGCCGGGAGCTCAGCGCCGTGGGCATCCGCGAGTTCTGCAACCTCAAGACCATCTGGGCCGCCTGAGCAGGCTGGCACCTGACCCGGCTGTCGCTGCTCCAGACAGCCGCCTGATTGTCCGCACCGCAGGGCGCGAACGGAAGCCGTTCGCGCCCTGCGGTCCGCCAGGGGTTCCGTGCGCGCCGAAGCCGACTCGGCAGGCGACATTGCGCCCGCCATCGCGGCTTGTCAGCCGATCGACCACAGTCGGGCCGTGCGGTCGGCGGAAACCGTGGCGAGTATCGCTCCGTCGGAGCTGAAGGTGGTACCCCAGGACACGGGCTCCTCGTGGCCTCTGAGGACCAGCCGTTCACTGCCGCTGGCGACATCCCACAGGCGCACGGTCGTGTCCTTGGACGTGGTGGCGAGCAGTGTTCCGTCCGGGGAGAATCTTCCGTGCCAGACGGTGTCGTCGTGGCCCGTGAGAACAGCCCGTTCGCTACCGGTGGCGACGTCCCACAGCCTCGCGGTCTTGTCTCTGGATGCCGTGGCGAACACCGTGCCGTCCGGTGAGAAGGATCCCCAGGGCACCGGGTCGCTGTGGCGGTCGAGAACGGCGTGCGTCCGGCCGGTGGCGACATCCCAGAGCCGAGCCGTCTTGTCCTTGGACGTGGTGGCGAAAAGACTGCCGTCCGGGGAGAACTCCCCTGCCCAGACAGGGTCGGTGTGGCCGGTGAGAACGGCCCGCTGGCGACCGGTGGTGGCGTCCCATAAGCACGCGGTCGTGTCCTTGGACGTGGTCGCAAGCAATGTCCCGTCTGGCGAGAATGATCCCCAGTACACAGTATTCTTGTGACCGGCAAGAACAGCCTGTTGTCGGCCGGTGGCCGAGTCCCACAGCCGCGCGGTTCCGTCGGCGGAGGTGCTGGCGATCCGCGTTCCGTCCGGGGAGAACGTCACGAACCAGGCAGGTCCCAGATGACCGGTGAGAACGGCCACCTGGCGGCCGGTGGTGATGTCCCACAGCCGAATGGTCCGGTCCCACGAGGCGGTGGCGAAATGCTCTCCGTTCGGGGAGATGGCGACTGACCACACAGGCTCCGTGTGGCCTTTCAGAACGGCTCGCTGCTGACCGCTGGCGACGTCCCAGAGCCGGGTGGTCCGATCTCTGGAAATGGTGACCAGAACAGAGTTGTCCCGGGAGAACGCCGCGCTGTTCAACTCATGGGTGTGCCCTCGCAGGGTCGCCAGCGGCGTGCCGAACGGACGGCGGGGTGCAGCGTCGGCCGCTTCTCCCAAGGGGGCGGTCCCTGCTCCCGGCGGGGCCTGGCGAGGCAGCTCGGGAAAGCTGGGTGGGCTGCTGGGCTTGGCCCGGCCGGCCAGGCTGTGACCAACCTGGGCGAGCAGGTGGCCCCTGGCCGATTCGGCATCCATGCCGAACAGGTCGAATCCGACGACGCCACGCAGCAGGCCTGGCCGGTCGCAGTCCTCGAATCGGATCGGTAGCAGACTGCGGGCGAACCCGTCGGGGTCGGCCGCGAGCGCGCTCTGCCACTCGGCTCCGCCGTAGACCGAGGCCAGATAGGCCTTGGAAAGTACGACAATTATTCTCCGGGCTCGGGTGACTCCATGCTGGATCCCGGAAATCCAGTTCGACCCGGGGACGAAGTCCCAGGCCTGTATGAGCACCCGGTAGCCGGCCTCTTCCAGGTGCCAGGCAACCCACTCGGCCGCCTGCTGATCGACGGCCGTGTAGGAGATGAAGAAATCGTACGCCGGTATCCCGTTCTCCGGGCTGCAGCGACCCGAGCTCCGGACCATCTCACCAGACCCTGTGAACGTTCGAGCTGTCCATGGTCGACGTAGGTTACCGGCATGCCCGGATGCCCGCGCAGGCGGTCACGTCAACGCCCCGAAACGGGCGAGACGTTCTGGGACTTCTGTGTCACCTGCGCTCGATGTCGATGTGGACTTCGACGTCACCTTTCCTTCTCAGGCGTCTGGTAGAGGCGCGCGTGGCCGGGCCAATCCGAGGGCGACCAGGCCAGGAACTGCCAACATGCGCCTACTGCATATTGCGGGTGGCGGGTCTCGACACGAGTTCGATGAAGGTGCCCCAGGGGAGCAGGACGTAGATCCATTCCCGGCCGGCGAGCGGGTGGTTCGCTCCCAGCGTCTGGGGTTCGCCGAGCACTTTGACTCCCGGTTCGGCCGCGAAGGCCGCGGCGGTGGCGGCGACGTCGGCGACCTCGAACGCCAGGTGGTGACCGCCCGGGTCGCAGACGCGGGGCACGGCGCCCGTCAGGTACCCGTCGGGGTCCTGTTCGCGCTGATGGGCCTGCAGGCGGCGCTGTCGGCGATCGACGCGCCGGCCCGCCAGACGTTCGCGGCCCGGCTGCTGCCCGCCGACCAGCTCCCCGCCGTCGGCGCGCTCGAAGGCGTGACCACGACCGTGGCGATGACCGGCGGACCACTGCTCGCCGGCGTCCTCGTCGCAGGCGCGGGCTACGGGACGTCCTGCGCGGTGGTCGTCGTCTCCTATGTCGCGATCTTCGCCGCCACCTGGCTGTTGCCCCCGATGCGGCCCGAAGGCGGTGGCACCCAGGCGGGGCCGCGCAGCGTCGTCGACGGGCTGCGCTTCCTGCGGGGACGTCCCGTGCTCGCGATGACCTTCCTGGTCGGCATCAACGCCATGCTGTTCGGAATGCCCCGAGTGCTGTTCGCGGTGCTCGCCGTCGAACAGTTCCACGGTGGCCCGCGGACCACCGGCCTGCTCTACGCGGCGATGGCCATCGGCGGCACGATCGTCGCGGTGACCGGCGGCTGGCTGTCCCGGGTGAGCCGCCAGGGCCTGGTGGTGGCCGTGTCCATCGCCGTCTGGGGTGCGGCCATCGCCCTGTCCGGCCTGGTCGGGACGCTGCCGCTGGCCCTGCTGCTGCTCGCCGTCGCGGGTGGCGCCGACACGGTCTCCGCGGTGCTGCGCACGACGATCCTGCGGGTCGCCGCCCCGGACGCCGTCCGTGGCCGGATGGCGGGCCTGTTCATGGTGACGGTAACCGCCGGGCCCAGCCTCGGTGACCTGGAGTCCGGCCTGGTCGCCGGGTTCACCTCGGCCCAGTTCAGGGTCGTCGCCGGAGGCGTGGCCTGCCTGGTCGGCCTCGCCGTGCTGCTCGCGGCGATGCCGTCCTTCCTGCGGTACCGCGGCACCGAGCCCGCCGGGGCGGCCGGGCCCGCCGAGACCACCGAGCCCGCCGGGATAACGGTCGACATGTCGGCGGACACTCCCGTGGAGGTGGTCACCGGCGCGGGAACGGCTCAGACGGGTGGGTGACCGGTCGGGCCGCTCACCTGGCGGACAGTACGGTGGGCCGGTGGGCGGCGGCGACGATGACGCGGATGCCCACCGCCAGCGAAATCGCTGGGTGTCGGCCGTGCGCGACTGGTGGCGCCGCCCGGCGGACATCGGTCAGGTCGGGCAGGATCCGGATGTGCGTTTCAGCCTCGCGAACGAGCGGACGTTCCTCGCCTGGCTGCGAACCTCGCTCGCCCTGCTGGCCGGCGGCATCGCTGTGGTGCAGGTCGTGCCCGACTTCAGCTTCTCCGGCGCCCGGCACGTTCTGGGCGTGCCGCTCATCCTGCTCAGCATCGCCGTCGCCGCAACCAGCTACCGCCGGTGGGCGCTCGTCGAGAAGGCGATGCGTGAACGGAGATCGCTGCCCGTCTCGGGGCTGCCGCGCGTGCTCGCGGCCGGCGTGGCGCTGCTCAGCCTGGTCGCGCTGATCTTCGTGCTGGTGGCCGGCAAAGGCCCCCAGTGAACGCGGATGCCGCGGATGGCCCGGGTACCGCCGGCGGTGCGGGTGCCGCGGGTGCTCCGAGCAGCGTGGATCGTTCGGGTGGCGCGGGGCCGGCGGGCACCTCGGGAGGCGGTTCCGCGGAACCGGGCCGCGGCGGCCTCCCTACGGCACCGGATCTGCTTGCGGGGGAGACCCAGCCGGAACGGACCTACCTTGCCTGGCGGCGGACCGGGCTGGCCTTCCTCGGACTGGCCGCGCTGCTCATGCACAACCCCCAGGACTACGGCGGCGGCCCGCTGGGCTGGGCAGCCGCGGCGGCGGCGACCGCCGGCGGTGTGACGGCGTGGCTGACCGCCTCACGGCGCTACCACCAGGGAATGGTCGACCCCACGGGCCGCTGGGTGCATCCGGGACGGGCTCTTCCGCTTCTCACGGTCGCCGCGGTCGTGTGCGGCCTGCTGGCCCTCGCACTCATCCTCAGCTGAGCCGGTGCGGGTGGTTGAGCCGTTGGCAACTACCGCGCCGGCGCGTCAGCGCACGTTGCGTGGGCGGAACTGGACGCTCAGCCGGGGGCCGACGGGGCGCGTGGTCTTCGGCACGGCGTGATCCCAGGTGCGCTGGCAGCTGCCGCCCATGACGAGCAGGTCGCCGTGCCCAAGTGTGAGCCGGATCGTCGCGCTCGTGGCCGTGGCCGTGGCTGTTCTCGTGGCCGCCGGCCCACCGGGGCGCGGCCGTAGCAGCAGGGCGCGGGGAGCGCCGAGAACGAGGATCGCCACCATCGTGTCGTGGCTGGAGCCGCGGCCGATCCGGTCGCCGTGCCACGCGACGCTGTCGCGACCATCCCGGTAGAGAGCCAGGCCGAGCGTCGCGAACGGCTCACCCAACTCCGGGGCGTAGTGCGCGTCGAGCGCACGTCTGGCCGCGACGAGCGCCGGGTCGGGCAGGGGCTGACCCTCCTCGTAGAAGGACAGCAGCCGGGGGATGTCGACCGTCCGGTCGTACATCGGGCGGCGTTCGGCGCGCCAGGGAACCTGGGCGCACAGGCGCTCGAACAGCGAGTCGGCGCCGGTGACCCAGCGGCGGCGCAGGTCGACCCACGCGCCGGCGGCCAGATCGTGGCGGCGCAGGCCCTCGCGCAGCGGCTCCACGACGGCATCGGCCTGCCCGTCGAGCAGCACGTCGAGCAGCGACGCCTGGAACGGAGCTGCCCTCACCCTCCCGACGATACCAAACACATGTTCGATCGCGGCCTCGGTCGCCGGCGCGGAATGCTCCCGAGCGCGCGCATGAAAGACATCCCAGGAGCTGACATGTCAAGCCGCGATCTGTTCGGCGGAGGGCCAGGCGGTCGTCTCGTCGTAGGGGCTGCCGGTCTTGATGCAGCCGTGGAGGATGCCGACGAGGCGGTTGGCGAGCTGGCGCAGGGCGGCGTTGTGGCTGGCTCCGCGGGCTCGTTGCCGGTCGTAGTAGGCGCGGGCGCCCGGGGATGCCTGGAGGCTGGAGAACGCCTGGGTCATGAGGGCGTCGACGAGCCGGTCGTTGTGGACATAGCGGGCCGCGACGGTTCTCTTCTTGCCGGAGGCGCGGGTGATCGGGCTGGTGCCGGCGTAGTTCTTGCGGGCCTTGGCGGTGGTGTAGCGGTCGGGGTCGTCGCCGAACTCCGCGAGCACCCGGGCACCGAGAACCGGTCCGAGCCCGGGCTGGGACCGGATGATCTCAGCGGCCGGGTGCCGGCCAAAATGCTCCTCCACCTGCCCTTGCAGGGCCTTGACCTGCCCGTCGAGCACGGTCAGGACCGCGACCAGGGCGCGGACCGAGACCGCGTAGGCGCCGGTCACGACGTCGGGCTGGCCGAGATGCTCCGCGCGCAGCACGGCCTGGATCGCGGCCGCCTTCGCCGGGATGTCGCGGCGGCGGGCACGGCGCAGCGCGGCACTGATCTGGCTGATCGTCAGCCGGGTGGCCTGCGCGGGGGTGGGCGCCTTGGCCAGCAGCTCCAGAGTGTCGGCGGCGTCGAGGTCGTCGAAGGCGACCAGCGCGGCGGGGAAGTAGTCCCGCAGCGCGTGCCGCAGCCGCTGGGTATGACGGGTCCGTTCCCAGATCAGCGTCTTGTGAGTGCGGGTCACGACCTTGACCGCCTCGGCGGTGGCCGTGTCCCCGGCCACCGGGCGCAGCTGGTGGGCGTCGGTGCGGACCATGTCCGCGAGCATGTGCGCGTCGGCGGCGTCGCTCTTGGCGCCCGACACCGCGTGCCGGGCCCGGAACCGGGACGCCTGCAGCGGGTTGATCGCGAACACCGTGTACCCGGCGGCGACCAGCGCCGCCACCCACGGGCCGCGGTCGGTCTCGATCCCGACCAGCACCTCGATGCCGTCGGGATCGTCCCCGGAATGCTCGCCGATCATGGCGTGCAGGCGGGCGATCCCGTCCACGCCTTCGGGCAGCCGTGCCTTGACCAGCCGACGGCCCGAGGCGTCCATCACCTCCACATCATGGTGATCTTCCGCCCAGTCGTCTCCCACGAACAGTCGCAACACGTCTCCCGCCCTCTGTGTCGATCACCGTGAGCAGCCCGCGGGAGAACAGTCAGCGACCTAATGAACACAGTGCTCACGCCGTAGGGGCGGGCACGACATCCCATCAGCGATCAACTCTCCCGGCCAACCGGCAGGGGCACGGTCTTTCAACAGGACTCGAAGTCCAGGACCCACGAGTGCTCACCTGCCAGCGGCTACCGATCGGGAGTCTGCCGGACGGCTGGCTCCCACGACATCATTAGGATCCGCGGGGGCCGGGACCGGCCGGACGAAGGAGCGATGATGGGCAACGAGCCGGAGCCGGACGAACCTCTGGTGCGCGCCGCCGGGGGAGTGGTGTGGCGCGCCGCGCCCGGCGGGGTGGAGATCGTGGTCGTCCACCGGCCGCGGCACGAGGACTGGTCGCTGCCGAAGGGGAAGCTCGACGACGGGGAGACCTGGCTCGCGGCAGCCGTCCGCGAGGTCGCGGAGGAGACCGGTCTGGCGGTGGAGGTCGGTGAGTCCCTTGGCGACGTGACTTACGAGGTCGAGCGGCACGGCACCAGGAGTCCCAAGATCGTGCGCTACTGGGCGCTACGGGCGACCGGCGGCACGTTCGTCCCCAACGAGGAGGTGGACGAGCTGCGCTGGCTACCGCTCGAGGCGGCGGTCGGGCTGCTCAGCTACGGTCTGGACCGCGAGGTGGTGGACCGGTTCCGCAGCCGACAGGCCGCCGGCTGACCGCTCGCCGGCCCGCGCTGCCCGGCGTGGTGGGTCAGCCGCGGCGGGCCCGGGACGGGTGCCAGCGCAGCAGCAGCCGGTCGGCGAGCGCGACCAGGGCGAACAGTGCGACGGCGAAGAGGAAGGCGGTCATCGCCGCGCCCCACAGGTCGGCGACCTTGGACTGCACCGCTGCCGTCTTGATGTAGGTGCCGAGCGTGTTGCGCTCGCCGCCGAAGTACTCGCCGATGATGGCGACGGAGAACGCGCTGGGCAGCGCGACCCGGACGCCGCTGATGAAGTACGGCAGCGCGGAGGGCAGGAACAGCGAGAGCACCGACCGCCAGCGCGGCATCGCGCACGCGCGGAACATCTCCGCGAGCCCGGCGTCGGTCGCCTTCAGCCCGGTCAGCGTGTATGTGAGCATGATCGGTGTGGTGCCCACGGCGACGACGAACACCCGTGACGCCGGCTGCAGCCCGAAGAAGACGTTCGACAGTGGGATCACGGCGACGACCGGCAGGGCGAGCAGGGCCGCGCTGTAGGCCCGCGCCAGCTCGGAGAGCAGCTTCGACCGGAAGGTCGCCACGGCGACGGCGACGCCGACGGCGACGCCGAAGGCCAGTCCCTGCACGGCCTCGCGCAGCGTGTTGAAGCCGTATTCGATGTAGACGTCGGGCTTCTCGGCGAATGCGTCCCAGATCGCGGACGGCTTGGCCAGCACGAACGGCCTGACGTCGAACGCCTCGATCGCGAGCTCCCACAGCACGAGCAGCACCGCGATCACAGCCGCCGGAACGGCGACGGCGACCGCCGCGCTCAGGACCCGTCGGCCCGCGGACCGCCCGCGACCGGTGCGAGCCGGGAGCGGGGCCTCGCCCGTTCCGGCGACCGTGCCGTCGGTGCCGGTCTGCGCGGTGCCGGTCTGCGCGGTGCCGGTCTGCGCGGTGCCGGTCTGCGCGGTGCCGGTCTGCGCGGTGGCGGTGGCGGCGGGGTGGGTGCCGGTGGGGTGGGGGCCGGTCACGGTGCTCAAAGGTCACGCCCCATCACGTCGAACAGTGCGTCGCGGACCTCGGTGACGGCCTCGAAGAACTCCGGTGTCCGGGAGGTCTCGGCGGTGCGCTCGTCGGGCAGCGTGATGTCGATCGTGCGGTCGATTCGTCCCGGGCGGCGGCCCATCACCACGACCTGGGTGGAGAGCAGGACGGCCTCGGGGATGCTGTGGGTGACGAACACGATCGTCTTCGCGGTGCGCCGCTACAGTTCGTGCAGGTCGAGGTTGAGCCGGTCGCGGGTGATCTCGTCGAGGGCGCCGAACGGCTCGTCCATCAGCACGATCGGTGGCTCGGTGACGAGCGAGCGGGCGATCGCGACGCGCTGCGCCATGCCGCCGGAGAGCTCGGCCGGGTACTGGTTCACCGCCGCCGCCAGGCCGACGCGGTCGAGTTCGGCCAGTGCCCGCTCACGGCGCTCGGCCCGCCCGACCTTCATCGCCTCTAGCGGCAGCTCGACGTTGCGCCGCACCGACCGCCAGGCGCACAGGTTCGCGGCCTGGAACACGAAGCCGATCTCGTGGGCCTGCCGGGCCTGCGAGACCGGATGCCCGCCGGTGAGGACCTCGCCGCGGCTGGGCTGGGCGAGGTCGCCCATCATCCGCAGCATCGTCGACTTCCCGCAGCCGGACGCACCGATCACCGAGACGAACGAGCCGGCCGGGATCCGGAACGAGATTTCCCGCAGCACGGGTGCCGACGGATCGCCGAACCACTTCCAGATTCCGCGCAGCTCGATGGCGCCGCGCTCGTCACCGGCTGTGCCCGTGGGGGCCGGGTGTGGGTGCGGGTGTGGCAAGGGCGGCGTGTCCCGGTGCGGGTGCGGGTGCGGCCGGTGCGGCGGTGGTGGTCCTCGGCATCAGTGGTCTCCGGTCGGCAGGCTGGATGTCCGCAGGGCGAGCTTCGCCAGGCGGGTGAAGATCGCCTGGGCGAGGTAGACCGTGACGAGACCGCCGATCGCGGTGGTGATCGCGGCGCACCACAGGGCGGCGGGCTCGAAGTTGTAGAACTGCGCCGAGGAGAGCACCAGGACGGCCATGCCCTCGGTGGACCCGGCGGGCAGCTCGGCGACGACGGCGCCGACCACCGCGAGCGCGGCGGCGGTATGCACGGCGGCGTTGGCCTGGGTGAGCGCGCTGGGCAGCTCCAGGCTGCGGAAGACCTGCCAGCGGCCGGCACCGAAGCTGGCGAAGACCCGGCCGCCCGGACCACGCACCGGGACGTCATCGACCGGCTGCGGCGTGCGATCCTCATCGGCGCGCTGCCGGCCGGCACCCGGCTCGTCCAGGCGGACCTGGCGAGGCGGCTGCGGGTCAGCGTGACGCCGGTACGAGAGGCGCTGCGGGACCTCGTCGGGGAGGGGCTCGTCGACTTCGACCCCTACCGGGGCGCCACGGTGCATTCACCGACGCTCGCCGAGCTCGAGGAGATCTACGAGATCCGCACCCGCCTGACCCCGCCGGCGGTTCAGGGCTCGGTCGACCGCACCACGAACAGCGATCTCGCCGAGGCCGAGGCGCTGGGCGCCGCGATGGAGGCCACCAGCGACCCGGCCGAGTGGGTGGACCTCAACCGCAGGTTCCACGCGGTGCTGATCGCGCCGTGCCGGCGCGCCCACCTGCTGGAGATCCTCACCCGGATGTCCGATCTGTCGACCCTCTACGTCGGCGTCTCGCTCGGGGGCGACAGCGGGCGGCGGGAACGTGGGGACCATGACCATCACGAGCTGGTGAGCGCCTACCGGGCGCGTGATGTGGGCCGAGCGGTGACCGTTTCGCTCAAGCATGTGGCCGACACGCTGGACGACGCTCGCGCCGCGCTGCTGCGCGGGCCCGCGCCCGCGCTCACGGGTGGCGCGCTGGACGGCGACGCCGGCGACCGGTCGTCAGGCCCCGATCTCTGACCGGCCGCCCGACCCCCTGACCCCGACCTCCCCGGCTGACCGTCCGACGTCCGACCTGCCGGTTGGGGCGATCCGGAGGACCGCCCAAGGGCCATGCGGCCTCAGACGCTCGGGGGCTGTCCGCCGGGCGCGTCCGACGGCGGCTGTCCGCCGGGCGCGCCGTAGCCACCCGGCTGGCCGCCTCCTGCTCCGCCTTCTGAGCCGCCGCCCGCGGGGGCCTGGCCTCCCCCGCCCGCGGTCGTCGTCGTGTCGACGCCGGCGGTGAGCGAGACCTGGTAGCCCGCGGTGGCGCTGCCGGTCACGGTCCCGAGCTGGCGTGCAGCGGAGTCGTCGCCGAAGACGTTGTCGTTGTCGAGGGTGACCTGGGCCAGGTTGGTCACCGACTGCTCGTACCCGGTCTCGGCGTAGGCCGCGTCGCAGATCTTCTTCGGCAGCGCGATCTGTGAGGTGGCGATCGCCTTGGTGGAGTCCGTGATGGAGGACTGGTCGGGATACACCTCGAAGTGGATGTGCGGCCAGCGCCCGGAATAGCAGGCCGGGAAGATACTCGTGAAGCGGACCACACCGTTCTCGTCCGCCACCTGGACGCCGCGCAGATAGTTCTCGCCGGTGATTCCCTCGCTGTACAGCGAATACTTTCCGTCGCGGTCACAGTGCCATACGTACACCGCCACTCCCGTGAACGGCGCGGCACTCCTGGCGAGGTCCGTGATCGTCAGCTCCAGCGTCATCGGGATTCCCTGCGCGGTCCCGCTGGCGTCACCGAAGCTGCTCCTGATGTCACTGCGGATGATGCCGTCCTGCTCCAGGACGTCGGGCCCGTTGGACCCGTCACCTGGATAGGGGCCGGCGGTCTCCTCCGGGATCTCCGCGCTGTTGGAACTCGCCGCGGCGGCGCCGCCGGTGCTGGACGAGTCGGTCGATCCTCCGCAGGCGGCGAGTCCCGCTGTCGCGGCCCCCATACCCAGGAAGGTCAGCATTCGGCGCCGGTTCACCAGAACGCCGAGGCCGGCGGTGGGATCCTGGTCGACAGCCTCCGCGGCGGGGCGCTGCGCCAGCCCCGGCAGTATCGGCCTTCTGGCGGGGTCGCGCTCGTGCATCGTCGCTCCACTTCGGATGTCGTCCGTCAGGTCGGGTCGTACGTGTCCCGTTACCGGTGTCTCCCCTCGAAGGGTGCCGGGCGCATCCGAGGTCGCGCTGTGCGCAGGCTGTGCAGTCGCTGTGAGCCTCGGTGACCGCACGGTGGCCGCGTGGCGGGCGCCGGGCGGCCCGCGCGGCTGTCCATCCGGCAGCCGACAGCGAGGATGTCGGCTGCCGGTTTCCTTTTGCTGTTGTCGCAGTAGTGACATTGTTTTACCGGCTGAACCGCTCGTATCTCCTGCTACCTTGACGACGGGGCGCCGCGTGGGGGTCGCGGTCAAAAGGCCGCCCCGTTGGCAGGGAATTCTTCGACGGTTCGGGCCGGCGCATTCCGCGCGGGTTGCGGACCCGATTATGCCGAAATGCTTCCCGGCGGGAGTTTCGGCTGACTGGGAAGGGGACTGGAATGACTGGGAACATCCGGACCACACGGCGTGGCGGGCGGTTCACGCTGATCGGTGGCGGCCTGCTGGCCGCGCTGCTGCTGGTGGGCTGTGAGGGCTCGGTCTCCCTGGGCGGGCGCGAGGTGGCCTCGGAGGACGTCGAGCAGGAGATCGCCGCGAAGTTCGGCAGCCAGTTCGACCGCACCGACCTCGCCGTCGACTGCCCCGGTGCGTTGCGGGCCGAGACGGGAGCGACCCTGCAGTGCACGCTCACCGATCCGACCGACTCCACCAGCTACCCGGTGAACGTCACGGTCGACGGCGTCGACGGTGACACCGCGAGCTTCAGCTTCGAGCTCGGCGACGCGAAGACCACCTGACGGCGGCCGGTGGTTCAGCGCGCCGTGCTGGCGCGCTGAACCACCGTGGGCGGCGAGGGCCCCCGGATCAGTTCGGGGTGAACCTGCAGATCGGGATGGACCTGCTCAGTTGAAGCCTCGGGAATCCTGCTTGAGCGCGGTGTCGATGGTCAGCGCGGAGGCTACGACCAGACTGAGCATCGGCTGGGGCAGTGGGCGGTGCAGCTGGACGACGTAGTTGTCCGCCGAGGTGAACAGGGTGCGGGCCAGGCCTTCCCAGGTCTTGGTCACCCGGGCGACCTCGGTGTCGGTCTGGTCGACGATGGAGAAGTTCCACGCCCGCCAGTTCTCGGCCTTGATCATGCCGACGCTCACGCCGTCGGCCTCCAGGCTGAACCGGATCTTGCCGAAGACGTTCTGCTGGGCGATGCGGCCGATCTCGCGGCCGTCCGGCAGCGCCACGATGACCTTTGACTTGAGCAGCTTCCTCGGCCGGGTGAGCACCAGCTGCGGAACTCCGGCGGTGTCGCGCACCTCCAGCCGGTGCGTGAAGTACTGGTCGATCGACCCGACGAGGCGCACGGCCTTCTTCAGCGCGCTCTGGCCGACCTCCACGACCGAGCCGATCTGGGTTCCCTGCTGGTTGAAGACGGCGTACTCGTTGGTCAGTTCGATGATCTTCGTCTTCTGGTTGACGACCAGGACGGGCTCACTGAACAACGTGCCGCCGCCCTGCGCGGGCACGTGCACACCGGCACGCTCATGGACCTGCCGCTGGATCCGGTCCGGTGTGGCGCTGGTCTGGACGGGCGGAGGCTGGTAGCCCTGCGGCCCACCCCAGCCACCCGGCGGCTGCTGCGCCGGAACCTGCTGGGCCGGCGGCTGCCCGTACGGCTGCTGCCCATACTGCTGCTGGTACTGCTGCTGGGCCGGCGTCTGGCCCGCCGGTGCGGTCCCCGGCCCGAGCGGTGCCGGTGCGGTGGCCTGCTGCTGCGGAGGCGACGCGGGCTGTGTGTGGCTGGTCCACGCGTTGCCGTCCCACCAGCGGGTGCCGGGTTCCCCTGATGGATCGTCGTACCAGCCGGGTGGTGTTGACATAGGCCCCACTTTGCCATCTCCGGGGTTTCCACCGGAACCGCCGGTCCTGTCCGACTGATGACCGCAGGTCTCGCCGGGCCGGTCCGGGTCGCGCGGTGCACGGCACTGGCGCGCTGCCCGTCGGCTGGGGCCTCAACATAGGGTGTCGGCCGCGGAACGTGAGCGAACGGAGCCGATGTGGTCAGCACGGATCAGGCGAGCCCGCCGCCCCTGCGGGCCGTGCTCCTGCAGGTCGCCTCGCCGGACGAGGAGAGCGCGCCAGCCAGGACGGAACGAGTGCTGGCCGCGCTGGAGGCCGTCGATCCGGACGAGACGGATCTGGTCGTGCTGCCCGAGCTGTGGGCGACCGGGTACTTCCACTTCGACCGGTACGAGGCGGACGCCCAGGGGCTGGCCGGTCCCGCCGTCTCGGCGTTGCGTGCGATGGCCGCGCGGCGCGGCTTCCATCTCGTCGCCGGCAGCCTGGTCGAACGTGGCGAGAGCGGAGCGCTGCACAACACCACCGCTGTGATCGGGCCCGACGGCGGCCTCCGTGGCCGCTACCGGAAGATCCACCTGTTCGGCTACCAGTCGGCGGAGGCGCGACTGCTCACCGCCGGCGACGAGGTACTGGTGGCGAGCACGCCCTGGGGCGGCCTGGGCGTGGCCACCTGCTACGACCTTCGGTTTCCGGAGCTGTTCCGACTGCTCGTCGACGGCGGCGCCGAACTGGTCGTGGTCGTGTCGGCCTGGCCGATGGCCCGCCTGGAGCACTGGGAGCTGCTGGTGCGGGCCAGGGCCGTCGAGAACCAGGTCTTCGTGGTCGCCTGCAACGCAGCCGGCAGCCATTCCGGTGTAGAGCTGGCCGGCACGAGCCTGGTCGTCGATCCGTGGGGTGTGGTCCTCGCCCGCGGTGACACCGCGGCGGGGATGCTGCGGGCGGAGCTCGACCCGGCACGGCTCGCGGCGGTCCGTGCAGAGTTCCCCGTCCTCACTCATCGTCGGCTTGCGGCCGTGCCCACGGGACACGCGACCGCGCCTGCGGGCCAGCAGGCCGTGCAGATATTGGAAACGTAGTTCTCGTACACGAGAGCATTGATTCGGCGGCTGGTGTGAGCTTCATCACCGCTGGTTGGTGCCACGGTTGGCCGGCATGAGTTGCGCCGACTTCGCCTTGAGTAGCCGTTGACGCCGCCGGCCTCGGGTGCATCTCCCGCGACGGGCATCCGGTCGATGGGCGCCGAGGGTGGCCGTCGGCGTAGCCTCGCGGACGATTCCCCCGGAGCTCGCGCCGTCCGTGGAGGGGTGCGGACTCGCAGGTAGGCGGCTGGAATCCCAGCGGGGGCAGTCAAGATTCCCGCGTTGTCGCCGGCAGTCGGCGAATCGGCCGGCGGCGTGGGTGATCGATGCCGCATCGGCGAGGAGTGGCTTGCCGAACGGCTAGCCCTCGGGTTGGTCGCGGCGGCCGATGTGCGGGTGTGGTGGTGTGGGCACCTGCCGGCCGACCGGCAGGTGGCTATCCGGATTCATATGCATGCATAGGGTGTCCATTGCCTGGGCGCTGCCCTGTCGGCACTACACGAATGGGGTTTGATTCTCGTGATGGGAGCCGATAGTTTCCTCACACCGAGAAGATCCCTTCCGGAAACCGCGAGTGATGCTCACGCCATGATCGAACCGCGTGGGCTGTCGTCGGACCTGCCCTGACCGACGACGCGAGACGGCGCGCTCGTGTGTCCCCGGTGCTGCTCGGCGGCTCGACCATGCCCAGCTCGACCGGACCTGACCGGACCCGACCAGACCTGACCGTCACCGCCGCCATGCCGTGCCGCGCCCTGACGCGGCCTGGCCTGGCGCGGTGCGGCGGTCTGTGGCCGTATCGGGATAGCAAGGAGGAGGAACTCCGTGAAACCGCGTAGAACTGTCGCGGCCATCGCCGCCGTTGCGGCGGTATCCGTGTTCGCTGCCGGGTGCGGCCGGAGCGGGGGCGGCGAGTTAGGCGCCGAGGACGCGCCGGCCACCGAGGCCGCCTCCACCGCGGCTGGCGACTTCGGCTCCCTGAAGGACGTCTGCGGGGCTGGCGACGCGAAGACCGCGTCCGCGCAGGGCGTCACGGCGAGCGAGATCAACGTCGGTGTCTTCAGCGACGTCGGTTTCACCAAGAACTCCGAGTTCGACGACGCCGCGAAGGTCTTCACCTCGTGGTGCAACGACGCGGGTGGCATCAACGGTCGCAAGATCGTCTACAACCTGCGTGACACGAAGATGCTCGAGGTCCGCCAGCGGATGATCGAGGCGTGTCGCGACGACTTCGCCCTTGTGGGCGGCGGCGCCGCACTCGACTCCGGCGGTGTGGAGGAGCGGCTGAAGTGCCTGCTCCCGGACATTCCGGCGCAGACCAGCATGGTCGATAACATCGGTTCGGACCTACAGATCGACGCGATCGGTGCCGGCCACTCGTATGCCCGCTACGTGGGCTACTACAAGTGGCTGATCACGGAGGCCCACCCGGACTCGGCGGGTGCCGTCGGCTTCATCTCCGGTGACTCGCCGGTCACCAAGACCATCGGGGCCCAGAACGTCGAGGGGATGAAGGCGGTGGGCGGCACGGTCGTCTACGACGACCTGTACCCGGCCGTCGGCGTCTCCGACTGGACTCCCTACGCCCAGGCGATCAAGAGCAAGGGTGTCAAGGGCCTGGTCTTCCTGGGTGACTTCCGCAGCCTGGCGAAGCTGGAGCAGGTGCTGAAGTCGATCGACTACAAGCTCGACTGGATCGACGCGAACAGCAACGCCTACGGCTCGTCGTTCCAGGAGCTCGGCGGCGACGCGATCACCTTCCAGAACAACTACGCCGACCTCAGTGGCGTGGCGCCGCTGGAGGCGGCGGACGACGTTCCCGCTCTCCAGCAGGTCGAGGATCTGTACAAGAAGTACGCGCCGAAGGCCGACATCAGCTTCCCGGCGCTGCGTGCCTTCTCCGCGTGGCTGCTGTTCGCCACGTCGGCGACGGAGTGCGGTGACGACCTCACCCGCAAGTGCCTCTACGACACCGCGCGCGAGCAGACGGACTGGACGGCCGGCGGTCTGCAGACCGTTGTCGACATCTCCGAGACGGACGCCCCGGTGAAGTGCTTCAACGTCGTGCAGGCGAAGGGCGAGGGCTGGGAGATCGCCGACTTCAAGCCCGACACCGATGACCTCTACCGATGCGACGCACCCGAGATCAAGTTCACGGGCGACTACGGGAAACCACTCACTCTGGCCAGCGTCGGCAAGAGCCTGAGCGACTTCCAGTAGATTATGGAACAGTTCCTCACCTTCGGGATTGTGGGTCTGAGCACCGCCGCCATCTATGCCGTCATCGGCAGCGGTCTGGTGCTCACCTACACCACCACCGGCGTGTTCAACTTCGCGCACGGTGCGGCCGGCATGATGGCGGCGTTCGCGTACTGGCAGCTCACCGAGGGCTGGGGGCTGCCGGTACCGCTCGCGCTGATCCTTGTCCTGGCGGTGCTCGCGCCCGGCTTCGGCCTGCTGGTCGAACGCCTGGTGCTGCGCCCGGTGCAGGGCATGGGCGACGCCGAACGGCTGGTGATGACCGTCGCGATGCTCAGCGGTCTGATCGCCATCTCACGGTGGGTCTGGGACCCGAACGAGGCCCGGTCGCTGCCGAAGTTCTTCGAGAACGCGGACTCGATCGACATCGGCCCCGCCACGATCACCTGGCATCAGGCGATCACCATGATCGTGGCGGTGGTGGTGGCCATCGGCCTGCGGGTCCTGCTCTACGGGACCCGCGTCGGTGCCGAGATGCGGGCGAGTGTCGACGACCGGGCCCTGGTCGGGCTCACCGGGGCCAATCCGGTGCGCGCGAACAAGGTCGCCTGGATCCTCGGCACCCAGCTGGCGGCCATCGGGGGCATTCTCATCGCCCCGGCGGTCACCCTGGACGCCGCCCAGCTGTCGCTGCTGATCGTCAGCGCCTACACGGCGGCGATCTTCGGCCGGCTGCGCAGCCTGCCGCTGACCTTCGTGGGCGCGATCGTGGTCGGCTGCCTGGAGAGCTACCTGACCGGCTACCTGCCGCAGAACCAGTACCTGCCCGGTCTGCGGCTGGCGGCCCCCGCGCTGCTGTTGTTCCTGGCGCTGCTGGTGTTCCCGCACCGGCGGCTGCGGGGCCGGGACACCAAGGCACGCCCGGTGCCGGTGCCGTCGGTCCGTGGGACGCTGCTGTTCGCCGGTGCGATCGTGGTGTTCGGTCTCGTGCTCGCCTCGCTGCTCGGCGAGGGTGAGCTGATCACCTATGGGCAGATCTTCTCCTTCGGTGTGATCGCGCTGTCCTACATCCCGCTCGCGGGCTATGCGGGCCAGATCTCGCTGTGCCAGCTCAGCGTGGCCGGTGTCGGCGCGGCGGTCTGGGCCCATGCCGGCGGGCACGGCGAGCTGTGGGCGCTCGCGCTGGCCGTGGTGGTCTCCGCGGTGGTCGGTGCGTTGATCGCGCTGCCCGCGCTGCGGCTGTCCGGCGTGTACCTGGCGCTCGGCACGACCGCGTTCGCGTTCATCCTCGACCGGTGGATCTTCACCCTTCCCTCGTTCGAGATCGGAGGCCTGAAGATCTCGCTGTTCGACGGCGGGGCGGTCGACGTCGCCGGGCCGTCGCTGTTCGGCTGGCACCTCGACGACGGCTCCGAGCTGATGGTGTTCGCCGCCGTCTGGCTGGCGCTGGCGTCGATCGCGGTGATGGCGCTGCGGCGCGGTCGCTTCGGACGTCAGCTGATCGCCCTGCGCGACTCCGAGGCGGCGTACGCCACCCTCGGCGGCAACCTGCTGCTGGCCAAGATGGCGGTCTTCGCGCTCTCCGCGGGCATCGCCGGTCTGGGCGGTGCGCTCTACGGCATGCAGCAGCGTTCGGTCAGCGGTGACCAGTTCAGTTTCGTCGCGGGGCTGCCGCTGTACCTGGTGGCGGTCGTCGGTGGTCTCACCGCGGTCGGCAACGGCCTGTTCACCGGTCTGGCGCTGGGCGGCTCCTTCCCGGTGATCGCCGCCGCGGGGACCTTCGCGCAGAACGTCACCTCGCTCATGCCGGCCCTTGCCGGTCTCGGGCTCGCCAAGAACCCGGACGGGGCGGTTGCCGAGGTGCGCAGTGGTTACGAGGCGGTGGGCCGCAACAAGCCCGTTCTGGGGGTGCTCGGCGTCGCGCTGGCGGCGCTGTGGGCGCTCCAGCTCCAGGACGTGCTGGACGGCTGGACGACCTTCTGGCTGGCGCTGCTCGCGCTGGTCGCGGCCCAGGCCATCGCGCAGGCCCTGGAAGGTCGGCAGGCCAGATCCGCCGCATCGGACGTCCCCGTCGAATGGTGGGGCGTGCGCCGCGGGTGGCGCCGGGAGGACGAGGAGGTGCTGGCCCGTGGCATTGCTGGAGGTTAGGGATGTGACGGTCGCCTTCGGCGGGGTGCGTGCGCTCAGCGACGTCGCCATCTCCGTCGAGGGAGGCCGCATCACGGGCCTGATCGGCCCGAACGGGGCAGGGAAGAGCACGCTGTTCGACGTGATCTCCGGCCTGCGCCGGCCGTCGTCCGGGCAGGTGTTCATCGACGGCCACGAGGTCACCCGGCTGGGTCCCACCCGGCGTAGCCGGCACGGGCTGGCCCGCACGTTCCAGCGGCTGGAGCTGTTCGGTCGCCTCAGCGTGCGGGACAACCTGCTGGTCGCCGCCGAGCTCGGTGCGCACCGGCGCCAGGCCGCGGCGCTGGTCGACGAGATCCTCGACCGGGTCGGCCTGACCCGGCTCGCGGACACCTCGGCCGACACCCTGTCGACCGGCGTCGCCCGCCTCGTCGAGGTCGCCCGGGCGCTCGCCGCGCGGCCGAAGGTGCTGCTGCTCGACGAGCCCGCCGCCGGCCAGGACCCCGACGAGACCGAGCGCTTCGCCGACCTGCTGCGCTCGCTCGCCGCGGAGGGGACCACCGTGCTGATCGTCGAGCACGACATGGACCTGGTCATGAGCGTCTGCGACGACCTGCACGTGCTCGACCTGGGCAAGGTGATCGCCTCCGGGCGTCCGGAGGAGATCCGGCGCAACGAGGTCGTGCTCGCGGCCTACCTGGGGGATGCGGCATGACCGGCATGACCAGTGCGAGTGGGGCGGGCGGGGTGACGGCGCCCCAGCCGCCCCCGCTGCTCGAGCTGCGCGACGTCCGCGCCGCCTACGGCAGGATCACCGTGCTGCACGGGGTGAACCTGAGCGTGTCGGCCGGGCAGGTGGTGGCGCTGCTCGGCCCGAACGGCGCCGGCAAGACGACGTCGCTGAACGTCGCGGCCGGAACCCATCCGGCGCTGTCCGGCCAGCTGATGCTCGGCGGGCGGGACCTGACCGGGGCCAACCCGCGTGATCTGGCGCGGGCCGGCGTGTGCCTGATCCCCGAGGGCAGGGGGGTCTTCCCCAACCTGTCCGTCCGCGACAACCTGCTGATGATGACCTTCACCGGTCACTCCCGCGACGAGATCGAGACCATCGCGTTCGAACGGTTCCCGATCCTCGCGCAGCGGGCCAACCAGCCCGCCGGCAGCATGTCCGGCGGCGAGCAGCAGATGCTGGCGCTGGCCCGGGGCCTGGCCACCGACCCCGCCGTGCTGCTGCTCGACGAGCTGTCGATGGGGCTCGCCCCACTGGTCGTGGCCCGCCTCTACGAGCAGGTCGCCGAGATCGCCAGCCACGGCGTCGGCGTCCTGGTCGTGGAGCAGTTCGCCGCCGCGGTGCTCGGCATCGCCGACCACGCGGCGGTGCTGGTGCGGGGCCGGGTCGAACGGGAGGGCGCCCCCGACGAGCTGCGCGCCGAACTATCCGCCCTCTATCTGGGGAGTTCCACATGACGACTGACTCGCGCGCGGACCGCTTCGTCCGCGAGCTCGGGGAGTTGAAGATCCCCGACCCGGCGGCCGGCCGGCCACAGCTGTGGATGCGCCTGGGCGTGGTGTTGATGGTGGCGGGTGCGGCACTGGCCGTCACCTCCTACGCGATGTCACACGGCACCCGCGACCCGCTGGTCCAGCGGGACGCGATCACCCTGGGACTGGGGGGCGTCACCGCGGCTGTCGCCGGCGCGGCGCTGTTCCTGCGGTACTCGCTGACCGGCTTCCTGCGGTTCTGGATGGCGCGGCAGTCCTTCGACCTGGCCGTGCTCGGCGACCGGATCATCGATCCTGCCGCCGCCACGCAGGCGGTGGCTCCCGCGGCCGCCCCGGCGCCGCAAGCGGCGCAGCCGGCACCCGCTGCGCCGGCCGCGCAGGAGACGACCGCCGCGCAGGAGACGACCGCCGTGAAGGAGACCGTCGCGTCCTGACGGCCCAGCCCTGACGGTCGCGTCCTACCGGACCGCCACCGTCAGTGGAGAACGCACCGCGCTCCGGGCACCCCCGAACCGCTCGTCGGGGGGTGCCCGGAGCCCTTTCCGCTGCCCGGCGGGGCGGCTGGATTCCCGCTGCGACCCGGGTACAGTGACCGGGTGCGCGCGTTGACGACCCTGACGAATCTCTGGTGGCCCGCTCCGGCGGCGGCCCACCTCCTTCGCGCGTAGCTCCCTTCACGCGGCCGCCCCCTCGGGCGGCCGCCGTCGTCTCCTCATCGCGGGCGGGCTGCCCGGTCGCGGCGGCCCCCGGCCACCGAGGACATGACGATGCCCCTGCTGCACGACCTGCTCGCGGCGCTCGCCGCTGGAACCGACCCCGGCCCCTTCGCGATGATCCGCCGCGACGGTGCCGACCATCTCGACGTGCTCACCGGCACGGTCGAGACCGTTACCCGGCTCGCCGACATCGACCTGCCACCGGGGCCGGCCGGGCCGCAGGTGCTGGCCCTCGTCCCCTACCGGCAGCTCGCCGAACGGGGCTTCACCTGCGTCGACGACGGCACCCCGCTGGAATGCCTGCGCATCGGCGGCTCCGAACAGGTCGCCCTGCCGGTTGCCCTGCAGGCCCTGAGCGGCCTGCCCGAGCGAGAGGTCGTCTGCGCGGGCGGCGGCTTCGACATCGACGACGACGAGTACGCGCGCACGGTGGCGGCGGTGCTGCGCGACGAGATCGGGCAGGGCGAGGGCTCGAACTTCGTCATCCACCGCACCTACACCGCCTCCATCGCCGGCCCGCCGCTGGCCGCGGCGCTCGCGGTGCTGCACCGGCTGCTCGTCGGCGAACGCGGCACCTACTGGACGTTCGTCGTCCACACCGGAACCCGGGTGCTGGTCGGGGCCACCCCCGAACGGCACGTCAGCGTGTCGGACGGACTCGTCATGATGAACCCGATCTCCGGAACCCACCGGCTGCCCGCCACCGGCCCCGACCGGGACGCGCTGCTGAGCTTCCTGGCCGACCGCAAGGAGATCGACGAGCTGCACATGGTCCTCGACGAGGAGCTGAAGATGATGGCCCGGGTCGCCGAGGCGGGCGGTCAGGTGCTGGGGCCGTATCTGAAGGAGATGGCGAACCTCGTCCACACCGAGTACCTGCTGGTCGGCCGGGGCCACCTCGATGTGCGCGACGTCCTGCGGGAGACGATGTTCGCGCCGACGGTCACCGGCAGTCCGCTGGAGAACGCGGCCCGGGTGATCGCCCGGCACGAGCGGCGTGGCCGCAGGTACTACGCGGGCGTGCTGGCCCTGTTCGGCCGGGACGACGCCGGCTGCCAGACCCTCGACGCGCCGATCCTGATCCGCACCGCGGAGATCTCACCCACCGGTGAGCTGCGGGTGCCGGTCGGCGCCACCCTGGTCCGTCACTCCACTCCCGCCGGCGAGACCGCGGAGACGCACACCAAGGCAGCCGGAATACTCGCGGCCCTCGGTGTACGCCCCGAGCCCCGGCCACGGCGCTCGGGGCTGCCCGGTTCCGCGGTGCCGCCGTCGCCGGCAGCGTTGTCGCCCGCGGCGCCGTCGTTCGAGGCGCCGTCGTTCCAGGACGATCCGCTGGTCGTGACCGCGCTCGCGGCCCGCACCGAGCGGCTGGCCCGCTTCTGGCTGCGTGACCGCGGCACCGGCCCGCGCACCCGGTCCGCGCTCGACGGCCGGTCGGCGCTGATCGCCGACGGCGAGGACGCGTTCAGCGGCATGCTCGCGCACCAGCTGCGTGGCCTCGGCCTGGCGGTGACGGTGCGCGGCTGGGACGAGGTCGGGGACACCACCGGCTTCGACCTGGTGGTCGCGGGCCCCGGCCCCGGTGACCCGACCGTGCGCGACGACCGGCGCATGACGACGCTGCGTTCCGTCGTCACCGCGGCGCTGGACCGCCGCCAGCCGCTGCTCGCCGTCTGCCTGGGACACCAGATCCTCGCCGACCTGCTCGGGCTGCGCCTGCGCCGGTGGGAGCAGACCTGCCAGGGGCTGAGCCGCGAGATCGACGTCTTCGGGCACCGGCGCCGGGTCGGTTTCTACTCGACGTTCACCGCGGTCGCCGCGCACAGCCAGCTCGCCACCCCGTACGGCACCGTCGAACTCGACCGGGACACCGAGGAACATCGCGGCGGCCCCGGCGCCGCGGTCCACGCGCTGCGCGGGCCGGGGTTCGCCGGCCTGCAGTTCCATCCCGAGTCGGTGCTCAGCGAGGACGGCTTCGAGCTGCTGCGGGAGCTGGTCGGCGAGCTTGTGGGCGGGCAGAACACACCGAGAACGGCCCCGCCCGCAGGCACGGGTTCGTCTCCGGTTCGAAGCACATGGTCCGGCACCCCGGCATGATCCGATGTCACCCGGAACGCCCCCTGGTGGTCTGACCCGGGCCGGTACCCGCCGCGTTTCGTGCCTGGACTGTGAAGTCCTGGCACGCGGCGCAGGTGTCCGTACCGCCGGTGTAGGCGTCGACCTCGTAGACGAATCCGGTCGTGGTGTAGGTCTCCGGCGGGTATTCACCCGGGTTACCGAAGTTCGTGATGGTGATGACGTACTCAAGGGGCCCACCGCCGTCGGCGAGCGGCGACTGCCAGGTGATTCTGCGCTTCGGGTCGTCGGTCCCCAGACCGACCGAGACCACGTCGAGGTTTCGCACCTGCCCGGGTGGGACGCAGCCCAGGGCCTGTGCCGGTGCCGAGGAGATGGATGTGCCACCCGGCCCGGTGGCGGTCGCCGTCGCGGAGACGGTCTGGCAGCCAGTCGTCGGCACGGTCAGGGTCCCTGCGCCCTGCAGCGTCTCGCTCGTACCCAGGCTCGTGCTCACGGTGAACGTGGTTGCAGGCCCGCCGGCGCCTGCGGCCACCGTGAACATGACGGCTCCGGACGCGGAGCTCGCGGTGACGGACGGCTGGCCCGGCGCGGCCGCCGGCGGTGTCGTGGGCGGCAGGGTGATGATCGGCGGCGCCGTCGCCGTGTCCGGTGGCCGAGCCGGAGCCGATGTCGTCGGTGGCTGGCCTGTGCCGGGAACCGGATTCGGGTCGGGACCGGGCTGGGCGCGTGCGGGCACGGTCGGCCTGGGGGTGCGGCTCGGGCGGGCGGTCGGCGGGACCCGCCGCCCGGGCGCTGACGGCACGACAACCGGTGGCGGCGGGACACTCGTGCTGGCGTTCGCCACCGGCACCGCCATGTCCGAGGCGTACTTGTCGACGTCGCGGCGGTGACCCTCCGGATCGACCGCGACGGCACTCGTCCCGTCGGCCTTGTTCACCCACACGGTGCCGTTGCGGACGAACAGCGTCAGCATGCCGGCGCCGCCGGCGAGCTGGATCGGTGCTTCGAACCGCCGCGCTGACCGGTCGTAGACGAGAACGCGGCCCGTGCCGTTGTCCGGCACGTACAAGCGGCCCGCCTCGATGATCGGGGCGCCGAGGTCCGGTGACGGTCGCTGCCCGGCCAGCTCGACCGGCTGCGTCGACCCGTGCCCGCCATGGGCGTCCAGGTCGATGAGCAGCACGGTGCCGGTGCCTTCGACCAGGACCGGGACGACACGGCCCTCGATTGTCGGCGCTACCAGCAGGTTCCGGTGACCGCCCGCCGGTGCGGGGAGGTTGACCGCGGGCCGGGCACCGGCGGCTGTCACCGGCACCAGCGCGGGTGAGGTCGCGTCGACGACCACGGGCCGCCCACCGGCGATGGTGAGTCCCAGCGCGGAACGTGGCGTGGCGACCGGTACCGTGGCCAGCCGCTGGCCGTCCCTGATCGCGATGGCCTCGCCGCGTTCGGCGACGACCACCCAGAGCACACGGTCCGCGTCGATGCCGGCGCCGGTGACGGGTGCCCCGACGGCGATCTGCTCACCGATGACGTCGAGAGTCCGCGGATCGATCCGGGTCACCAGGCCGGTGTCGGTCTCGATCACGAAGGCGAGGTCGTCGCGGGCCACCACCCGCACCGCACCGGCGGAGCCGTCGGGCCCCGCCGGCCCGAACCGGCGGGAGGCGAGATCCATCGTCGCCGGGTCGATGCGGCTGACGATCCCGGTCTGCAGATCGGTGACCAGGACCGACACACCGTCCTGCGCCAGCTCGACGGGATGCCCGCGGGCCGCGGCGAGACCCACGTTGAAGTCCGGTTCACCGGACGGGCCGTTCACGTGGGTGACCCAGCCCCTGGTCGCGCTCCACAGCCAGGCGCCGCCGTCGGTGACACGGACGACGGCCGCGCCGGGGCTGGTACCCAGCACACCGAGCAGGGTCAGCACGGCGAGTAGCGCGGCGAGCGTGACCGAGCCGGCACGGACAGCGTGCCCCCGCAGACTCCGCATACCTCGCACCGCCGACACCCCCGCGTTGGCTGGGCGCCGCCGCTGTCAGGCCTGCGGCGCCGCTGGGTATCAGGTTAGCGACGTTGCGTCCATCGCGGACCGCCTCGTGCCGCCCTGGGTGGGCCTGCCCTATCGCGTTACTGACAGCCGCGGACGAGGGTCAGCCGCGTGCGGACTCGTGCCAGGAGCCGACGGCGAGGCGGGCGGCCAGGCCGAAGATCCAGAACACCACCAGGCCGAGGAACGCGGCGGCGATGATCGCGGCGAACAGCCGGCCCGAGGAGAGGTCTCGGGTGTAGTTGTCGATGAGCGCGCCGATGCCGACGTCGCCCCGGCGGAAGAAGAAGTCCCCGACGATCGCGCCGATCACGGCCAGGCCGGCCGAGATGCGCAGGCCCGCGAAGATCGCGGGCAGCGCGCTGGGCAGCTCCAGGTGGATCAGCCGGCGCCACCGGCCGACCCGGCGCAGGGTGAACAGGTCGTGGTGGCCGGCGTCGACGGACTGGATGCCCAGCAGAGTGTTCGTGATCATCGGGAACATGGCGATGACGACGCAGACGACCGTGCGTGACCAGAAGCCGTAGCCGAGCCAGAACCCGATCAGTGGCACGATCGCCAGCACGGGGATCGTCTGCAGCAGGATCGCCCAGGGGTAGAACGAGTTCTCGATCCAGCGGGCCTGGGCCATCAGGATCGCCGCGGCGACACCGATCACCGCGGCGATCGCGAGGCCGGCGAGGGCGACCTCGGCGGTGCCGCCCAGCGCGGTGAGGATCTCGCCCGCGGCCCGGCGGTCGAGAAAGCCCTCCGCGACGATCTCGTGGGGCGGCGGGAGCAGGAAGCGGCGCCGCGGGGCCAGGAAGCAGTACGAGACGACGTACCAGATGGCCAGCACCACGCCGAGGACGGCGAGCGGAGGCAGGACCGTCCGCGCGGTTCGCGCCGCGAGCCCGAGCAGGCGTGGGGAACCGGCCGGGGGCGCGGCGGCGGGCGGTAGGGGGAGGTGGCCGTCTGGCACGCCGGAACCCTATCTCGGCGGTCGGTCGGTATCAGCCACTTCAGTCCGCTTCGGATGGTTGCGGTAAGTCTCCATCGGCTTCGGTATGCAATGTGATGGAGACACCTGGTTGCTGTAGGTCTGGTGGGGCGTGGGAGGCTGGCCCGGAAGTGGAGGTCACGGAATACGGACGGGGCGCTCACGCTGGCGATTCGCCGGTCCCCGAGCCGGGCCTGACCGTGCCTCCCCTTCTGCCCGTCCTTCCTGAACCGAGGAGAGCAGAGCACGTGACGAGACTTCGTTCGGTGGCGGCCTGGGTCTGCTCCGTGGGCCTGGCCGTGGGCCTGGCCGCGTGTGGGGACTCCGAGTCCGAGACCGAACCGTCCGCATCCGCCGGTGCCGGGACCGCCGCGTCGGCGAGCTACAACACGCCGCTGAAGGGGATCTGCCCCGACACCGTGGTCGTCCAGACCAGCTGGTGGCCGGAGGTCGACTACGGCGCGACCTACCAGCTGCTCGGGGCCAACCCGAAGATCGACGAGGGCAGGTTCCGGGTGTCCGGGCCGCTCGGCGCGACCGGGGTCAACCTCGAGATCCGTTCCGGTGGGCCGGCGGTGTCCTTCGACTCGACCTCCGCGCTGTTCGAGAAGGACGACGACATCCTGCTGGGCTACCTCGACCTGGACGAGGTGATCCGCAACTCCGCCGAGCACCCGTCCGTCGGGGTGCTGGCGCCGTACGCCAAGACGCCGCTGATGTTCTTCTGGGGCGATCCGTCGTCGGACTTCCGCACGCTCGCCGACATCGGCAGGTCGGGCCGGACGGTGCTGGTCGGTGACGAGGCGTACCTCAACGCGCTCGTAGGTGAAGGACTTTTCCAGCGCTCCCAGATCGACAACTCCTACGACGGTGACCTGCGGCGGTTCGTCGCCGAGGACGGCAAGCTCGTCCAGGTCGGCTTCGTCACCGACGAGCCGTACCGGCTGGAGCACGACGTCGCCGAGTGGGCGAAGCCGGTGAAGTACCTGATGGTCGGCGACGAGTACCCCGCCTACGCCAACGTGCTGGGCATCCGCAAGGACAAGCTGGCGGAGAACCGGGAGTGCCTGTCGAAGCTCGTGCCCCTGTTCCAGCGGGCGATGGTCGACTACCTGGCCGACCCGAAGCCGGCGAACGACCTGATGATCGAGGTCACGTCCCGGCTGGACACCGCCGGGTACGAGTTGTCCAGCGGTCTGCTCTCGGATGGCAACACCAGGCAGCGTGAGCTCGGGCTGGTCGCGAACGGCGCGGACGGCGTGTACGGCACCTTCGACACCGAGCGGGTCCAGCAGCTGATCACAAGGCTGACCCCTGGCCTCACCGAGGCCGGGACCCCGCCGGCGGCCGGGCTGAAGCCGGCCGATGTCGTCACCGACGAGTTCATCGACACCGACATCTCGCTCAACTAGCCGGCACACGACAGCCGGTTCACATGACCAGCCGGTTCACATGACCAGCCGGTTCACGTGACCAGCCGGCGCGGAGTCGGAAGCCACCATGGTCCGGGCTGGGCGGTACCGTCAGGAACCGCCCAGCCCGGCCGGGTCCGGAACGGGAGCCCACACCGCATGACCGACTATCCGCCCCCGACCTTCGACACCAGCCGCCCGCATTCGGCCCGGGTGTGGAACTACTACCTGGGGGGCAAGGACAACTTTCCCGTCGACCGGGAGCACGGCGATCGGACCATCGCCGTCTTCCCCCAGATCCTGGACGTGGCGCGGGCGTCACGGGCGTTTCTGGCCCGCGCCATCACCTACCTCGCGGCCGAACAGGGGGTGCGGCAGTTCCTGGACGTCGGCACCGGACTGCCGGTCGAGAACAACACGCACCAGGTCGCGCAGCGCATAGCGCCGCAGTCGCGGGTCGTCTACGTCGACAACGATCCCATGGTGCTCATTCACGCCCGTGCGCTGTTGGCCGGGACGCCCGAGGGCGTCACCACCTACCTGGAGTCCGATGCGCGCGACCCCGCGCGCATCCTCGCCTTCGCCCGCCAGACGCTGGACTTCTCCCAGCCCGTCGGCCTGATGCTCATGTCGATCATGGGTCTGATCGCGGACCTCGACGAGGCCTACTCCATCGTGCGCCACCTGCTCGGGGAACTGCCGTCGGGAAGCTTCCTCGTGCTGGAGGACGGCTCCGACGACCGGACCTCGGACCCGGCACCGGTACCGGCGACGAACAAAGACCTCAGTATGGCCGACCTCAACGAGGTCACCACGGTCGGGAACGGATATCACTACCGAACCGTCGATCAGATCACCCGTTTCTTCGACGGGCTTGAGCTCGTCGCGCCGGGAATCGTCTCGCCGCCATACTGGCGTAACAACCCGGAGCCGGACGGGCCGTTTGCGCCACTGGAATCCTGCGGTGTCGGCAGGAAGCCCTGAAGGTATCGCGGTGGCCTGTCCAGGCGTGGTGTCACCTGGGCAGGCCGCGCTGTCATCAGCTGTTGGGTCGCTTGACCGGGAGCGCCGCCTGATGCTTTCATCCGCCCATGCCGGTGGTCACCACTTCGAGTAAGAAGCAGATCGTCCTCTCCGCCGAGCGGCTGTTCGCACTTCACGGTATTGACGGGATCTCGCTGCGGCAGATCGGTGCCGCGGCGGGCAACGGAAACAACTCCGCCGTGCAGTACCACTTCGGCTCCAAGGACCGCCTGATTCGAGCGATCTTCGAATACCGGCTGCCGCGCCTGCACGAGCGCCGGGCGGATCTCGTCGCAACCCGGGTGTCACACGACCTCCGTTCCCTGCTGGAATGCCAGGTCCGCACCCTCATGGAGCACAGCGAGGAGGTGGACAGCTACTACCTGACTTTCGTCGCAATGCTGAAGCAGTACGGTCGGCGTGACGTCTTCGACTGCATGTCACCGTCGATGCGGGCATCGACACGGGCTTTTCAGGAACAGCTGGGAGCCCACCTGCCGTTCCTTTCCGAGCACATGCGCGCGCACCGGATCTCACAGGCGATGGCGCTCATCATCGACGCGACCGCCGAGCGGCAGCGCGCCCGGGCGAGCGACCGGCCGCTGCTTCCCTTCGAAGTGCATGTGATGGACCTGCTGGACGGCGTCGCTGGCTTTGTGACCGCACCGGTCTCCGCGCAGACCGTCGAAGCGCTGCGGCGCACCAGCCCGGCCGGGCTGTCCTGGCCAGCCCTGCTCTGACGCGCCTGGTCCGGGACACGCCGGTGGCGGGGGAGGTCGCCGGTCCGGTCCCGAAGGAGTCGGGATGCTGTCAACTCGTGCGGTGTCGAGGTGGCTGGATCGGGCCGGCAGCGCAGTAGGCTCAATGCCCAGAGCAACGAGGGCGGCTACCAGGTCTCCAGGACTGGAACAGGACGGGAGACGTTCCGGTGGATCACGGCGGTGACGGGGAACAGCCCGTGGATCCGTCGAGCCCGGCGGCGGCGTCAGCACCACCGTCCACCGACACTGACCATCCGACGATGCGTCTTCCGCGTCGTGCCCAGCCGCAGGCTCCGCTGACACCAGCCGATGCCGAGCACGCCGATGCCGAGCACGCCGGCCGCGAGGCGGATTCCGCTCAAGCGGCGTACCACGTGGATCCGGCGGAGCTCGCGGTGCCGACGGTGGGGGAGATTCCGCCGACCCGCCAGGCAGCAGCCACGCCGACCTGGCGGTTGGACGAGTCCGCGGAAGGCAGCGGGCCCGGGTATGGCGGGTGGCCCCACCCCGAGGAAAGCGTCTGGTCACGGCCGCCCGACGAGGGGGCCCCGTATCCCGGCGGATGGGCTCCGGCCGCTGTCACGCAAGCACCGTACCCGGGTGATGGGAGCCCTCCCGCCGACTGGGGGGCACCGCCCGCGGAGGTCGGCGGGCCGCCTGCGGGTGCCGGGATGCCTCCGGATGGTCCCCAGGCCGTCGGTGCCCAGGGGGCACCGACGCCGAGGCGTCGCCGCCGTGGGGTGCGCGCCGTGGTGGCGCTGCTGGTGGTGCTGGTCCTGCTCATCGCGGGTGACCGCGCCGCGGTCGCGGTGGCCGAGGGGCAGATGGCCAAGCAGATCAAGGTCGCGGTGCTCGAGGGCCTGGACTGTGGTGTGCCGGCGCCCACGGTGCGTGATGTCACCATCGGCGGCTTCCCGTTCCTCACCCAGATCCTGTCCGGCACGTTCAAGGACATCGGCGTGACCATCGAGGGGATCCCCACGCCGGGGCCGCGGATCTCCTGGGTGCAGGCCAGGCTCAACGGCATCCACGTGCCGCTCGGGGACATGATCTCCGGGAACGTCGGGGAGGTCCCCGTCGACGACATCCGGGCGACGGTGCGGCTGGACTACTCCGACCTGAACACCTACCTGGCCGGGCTGCCCGGTGAGATCCAGGTCAACCCGGTCGACGGCGGTCGGCGGATCGAGATCTCCGGGCGTGTCGACATCCCGCTGCTCGGGGCCCAGGAGGTCGGCGGGGTGACGACCTTCGAGGTCCGCAACAACGTCCTGACGCTGGTACCCAGCGAGGTCGCGCTGCGCGGTGCCATCAACTTCTCCATCCCGATTCCGGGCGGCTCGCTGCTGCCGGCGCTGCCGATCCCGGTGGGCCAGCTGCCGCTGGACCTGAACATCGTCGAGGCGTCCAGCGGCCCGGACGGGCTGTCCCTGACCGCGCGGGCCTACGACGTCGTGATGCCCGCGGCGGAGAAGTCCGAGCCCCGTCAGTGCCCGTAGGCGGTACTCCGGCCGACTGACGGGCCGGCCGGGGTACCGGCAGCGGGCCGGCGGTGATCAGCCTGGGTGGACCAGCCCGCGGACGAACGCCGCCTGACCGGCGTGCTGCAGGTCGTCCGACACAACGCTGACCAGGCGCACCGCGAGGGTGACCGGCGGATCCCAGGACGTGTCGACGACCCGGTCGAGGTCGGTGTCGGCGAGTCCGGCCAGGTAGCGCACGGTCTGCTCGTGGACGGCGTCGTGGTAGCCGACGAGCAGGCCCGGGTCGGTGACGCGGACGGTGTCGACGTCGGCGGAGCTGTGCCCGTACCCGATCGACCGGTAGCGGTTCGCCGGGCCGGCCGTCGCCGGGAGCCCGAACCGCTGCTCCCAGCCGCCGGAGAACCACACCTGGTCAAACCCGGCGACGTCCGCCACATGGTCGTCCTGGACCCGGCTCAGGTGCCAGACGAGCCAGCTGATGGAGTTCGCCCGGCCGCCTGGGCGGTTGTTCAGCTCGTCCGCGCTCAGCCCGTCGACGACCTCGTGCACGACCTCGCGGATCCGCCCGAACGCGTCGGTGAGCAGCCCGGCGCCGGCACCGGAGACGTTGGCCATGAGCACCTCCTGGTCGCATCGGCTCCCAGGGCAACCATGCCCGGTGCCGGGCCGCGCCACCATTCCGCGTCGGCCGCCGGGCACGGACGGCGGTGGTGGTCACGCCCGGGGCAGCCGGGCAGGGAAGGGAACGGCCTCAGAAGACGCGGCCGACGTCCTGGAGGATGATCTTCGCCATGCTGTGCTCGGCGAGGGCGGCGATGGTCATCGACGGGTTGCACGCGCCGGTCGAGCCCGGGATGCGCGCGCCGTCCAGCACGTAGAGACCGCGCTGGCCGAGCACCCGGCCGGTCAGGTCGACCGCGGAGCCCATCGGAACGCCGCCCAGGGCATGCCAGGTCGACGCCGCCTGGGCGTTGGTGTCCCTCATGATGCCGCCGCCGACCTGGGCGATCTGCTGCATCTTCGCGGCGATCAGCGCCTGCAGCGCGGCGTCGCCGCTGGAAGGCCAGGTCAGAACGGCGTCGTCCTTGGCCGCGTCGTAGGCCCAGGTTCCCGCGGCGTCGACGATGCCCAGGCCGACGACGGTCAGCACCTTGTTGCCGCCGGTCGGCACGGGTGAGCCCGCATGGATGATCGTGTAGGGGATCGTCGCGTTCGGGTCGCGGCCGCCGACGCAGGCCGGTCCGCCCTGGATGGTGCCCGGGTCGCCGTTCATGCCGATCCAGGCGTAGATGCGGTCGCCGTTGTTGCCCCACTGGGTGCCGATGGCGTCGGGCAGGCCCGGCACCAGGCCCTTTGCCTTGGACTTCACGAGCAGGCGGGTCGTGCCGGCGGAGCCGGCGTTGAGGAAGACCGCGTCGGCGACGATGCTCTTGCGTTCCTGGACGACTCCGCCGGTGTTGATGCGGTCGACCGACAGCACCCAGCGCTTGTTCGCGTCCAGCGCGATGTCCCGGACGACGTGCAGCGTCGCCACCCGCACCCGGCCGGTGGCCTCGGCCGCGGCGAGATAGGTGACGTCGATCGAACGCTTGCCGCCGTTGTTGACGCCGAACGCGAGGTCGCTGGTGGTGTAGGTGGGCGTGTAGCGGCCGTCCAGCTCACCGCGCACGTAGCTCCAGTCGATGGGCAGTGGAACCGCCACCGGCTCCAGCCCCGCCTGCGGCGCGACATCGCGGAAGAGGCGGGACGACTTGTAGGGGTCGGTGTTCAGGATGTCATTGGGAATGGTCGAGATTCCCAGCATGCGGGCGACCAGCGGGTAAGCCCACAGATTGAGCTCGTCATACAGGCCGGCCGCCACGGGCATCGATTTCGCGAAGTGCTGTTTCGTGGGCTGCAGGGTCATTCCGTGGTACATCAGCGAGCCACCGCCGTAGGCGGCGCCGCAGTTGATCGTCATCCCGTTGCCGGCCACGCTCTCGATGACGCCGACATAGGGATCCCAGGTCTTCACGACGCCGCCGATCGTGGCGTGGTCGGTCAGCCAGGACGACCGGTTGTCAATGTTCGAGAAGCGGCAGAAGGTCGTGGCGTTCGGGCCGGTGGGCCACCGGATCCCACGCTCCAGCACCAGGGTCGACACACCGGCCTGGGCCAGCCGCAGCGCGGTGACCCCGCCACCGAAGCCGCTGCCGATGACCACCGCCCGCTCCCGCGTGACGGTGGTGGGCACGGTTGCCGCCGTGGTCGCGGCCCGCGCCGGCGACGCGCCGGCGCCGACGATGCCGCCGGCGACGGCAGCCCCGACCGCGGCCGTGCCGAATAACCTCCTTCGGCTGAGGCCGTCGGTGGCCAGTGGGGAGTCGACTGTCTGCTCGGCCATGTTGGGCTCCATTTCCACGGGAAATTAGGCGCTCGGTCGAGCGCCTCTCCAGAAACGGGCACGCGTGCCACCGGGCATCGTGGCGGCGTGACGAGAAACTCCGCGGCGAAGGGCCGCGGCGCGGGACGCCGGGGAATGAATCGGCACGGAGGGAAACCGCGCGAAGAGGGTGGGAGACGGTGGCGGGAACTCCAGGACCGACACGTGGGACCGACTGCTCGGGATGCCGGTGGACGCGGTGGCCGTTTCGGTTTCGGTGCGTCACCAAGCTTCGTGAGGCGCCGGCGATCTGTCAACAGATATGCGGCTTTTCGCGGAATTTGTGCGCCCGGTAAAGGTGCCGCTTTGTGCGGCTGGCAAAGGTGGCGCTATTACCGCTGTCAGCATGAATTCCCAGCGCAGGAAGCCGTCGGCGGGCTGGGAGCGGCACCGCGGGGGGCGGGCGCGGCCTGGCACGGCTGGGCCGCGCGGCGTGGAGATACGCGGGGTTCGGATGCGCGGCGCCGGCTCCCGTGCCCCGTGCCGGGCGCCGGACATGTCGTGCCGGGCGCCCGGCATCCTGCCGTCAGGATGTCTCGAGGCAGGGTCAGCTGACCTCGGTGAGGGTGCCCTTCTCGACCGAGTACACGAAACCGCGGACCGCGTCGGTGTGCGGGATGAACGGGCTGGACCGGACCCGCGCGATCGACTGGCGGACGTCCTCGTCGAGGTCGGTGAAGGCCTCGGCCGCCCACGGCGGGCGGATACCGGTGTCGGCGGCGACCTGGGCCTTGAAGCCGTCGTCGGTGAAGGTCAGCATCCCGCAGTCGGTGTGGTGGATGAGGATGATCTCGCGGGTTCCGAGCAGGCGCTGGCTGATCGCCAGCGAGCGGATCTCGTCGTCGGTCACCGCGCCGCCGGCGTTGCGGATGACATGGGCCTGACCCTCGCTGAGCCCGAGCAGGCCGTAGACGTTCAGCCGGGCGTCCATGCAGGCCACGATGGCGACACCGAGGGCCGGGGGCAGCGGCAGGTCGCCCTTGTCGAAGTCGCGGGCGTAGGCGGCGGCGTTGGCCAGCAGGTCATCTGTTGCGCTCATATGCGGCATCCCCTGACGACATAATCCACGAAAAGCCGACCGGATAAGTCGGAAAGGCTCTCAGTCTACGTCGTCAGTGTCGGGAGCAGTCTGTGACGCCGCGAGGGGCCGTCGTGGATCAGCGGGATACCGACCGGGACGCTCCCGGCCGATGGGCGTGGGCGAGGGACGTCGCGTGGGCACCTGGGAGACGGGGCCGTGGTGAGCGCGCGGAACCGTCGTGCGTTCCCGGTCACGCTCAAAGGCACGGCCCCGATCGGCCCGGGTGCCGTCATGGGGATGCCCAGGCCTAGGCGGACAGCTTCCGCAGCACGTTGCGGTCGGTGTGGGCGACCGGGTCGGCGACCCGCGCGTGGTTGATCGTGGTGGTCTCCTCGTACTCCAGGCACCCGTCCGGGCGCACGGTGACGGTCACCTCGTAGGCGGTGGTGTTCGCCGCGCGGGCCAGGTAGGGGTTGGAGAGGATCCCGTACGTGGTGGACCCGAGGTCGGAACGCAGCGTGAAGCTGGTCGCGTCGGGCGCCACGGTGCCGGCGGCGATGAGTGCCTGGCCCCGGGGCACCATGAAGCAGCGCATGACGTGGCCGAGCACGGAGTCCCACAACCAGTAGCCGATCTCGGTGTGGAACGCCTTGTCCTCGCCGAGCGGCCACGCGATCATGTGGTAGTCCAGCCCGTAGAGCTGCTGGGCGCCGTTGTTCACCGGGCCGAACGGCTTGAACGTCATCTTCTCCCGGAACGGCGTTGTGATCATTTTGCCTTCGGTGTTGCCGAAGGCGACGTCCACGCCCTGGTCGCCCTCCCATACGCCGGCCAGAGCCGCCAACGGACCGAACTCCGGACCAATCTTCTCCGCCACCGCCGAGCCCTCCTTGGACCGGAACCGCCCGCAACTTGAACGAAGCGGATATTTCGCCATTTCGCCCGAAGATACGTGGCGAATCGGCGGAATCACTCTCTGTGGGTCACAAGCAGGAGCGCTCAGCGACTTTGGTCATGCGGCCGGGCCGTGGGTCACCGCCGGTGTGAGACACCCGCCGACCGCTGGTTCGGCCCCGCCCCGGGCTGGTGTGCCCGGTGCGCACGGTTCGCGGCCCGGAACACGTGGCGCAGCGGGCTGTTGCGGACGGCCTCGGCCGCGGTGAGGCCAAACGCCTCCCCGAGGTAGGAGTGCCGCAGTGTCTCCAGCTCGTAGACACCGCTGACCAGGCAGGCCCCCCGGATGACGCCGCGCACCCGCAACGTGATCGGCAGCCAGTCGTCCACGAGGCACATGGCCGCCAGATGCGCCCCGGCCGAGGCGCCGGCGAGAAAGATCTGGCCGGGGTCGACGCCGAGCTCGGCCGCGTGGCCGTCAGGCTGAGAGTGGCGTTCTCGGCAGGAGGAAAGCACAGAATCGGGTTGGCATGGCCTGTCATGTCGGCATGGTCACGGTGCTGCCGGGCCTGCGCGGCTCCGGCCCGGATCACGGCGGCGTGCCAGGGGTATCCGCCCTGGTCCGGCCTGGATTGCCGTCGCCTGCGGCGGAGATCCTTATCGTGCGGGTGCGGGTCGGATGCGCATATGCTCCTCCTACCCGAAGGCCGCCGGCATTCGCCGGCTGCTGATCGCCGTCGTCCGGCGAAACGATGCTGACCACGCGGAGGGTTGGAATCCGTTGCATGCCGTCCCCGCACCGGCCGTGCTGCGCCAGCCGCAACCACCAGACGGGCAGGGGTGGCCGGGCGCCTGGCAGGGGGGTCGGCGGTGCGCTTTCGCGGACGGCCGCGTTCCGGCGCGGCGCGGTTCCGCTCCCACCGGCCTTTTCCAGCTCAGGGCCCACGGTCAGGAGCGACGCAGGTTCGCGTCGACGACGGAAAAGGCTTATTCATTCACCTGGGCAAAGCCGGTGACCACGTTACGGGCTGGTCGAGATGCTAGGAGTGTTCTGATGGCCCAAGTTCCCTTTGCTCCGGACGTCTTCACCTGGCCCGCGGAGAAACCACAGCTCATCGGCGCGCGGTGCGCGAGCTGCGCGGCGGTGACCTTTCCCGCCCAGGATTCCTGCCCGCGGTGCGGAAAGCTGGAGATGGAGCAGCTCCTGCTGCCGCGGGAAGGAACCCTGTGGACGTGGACGACGCAGGACTTCCTGCCGAAGGAGCCCTACGCCAGTGGTGAGACCCCGCAGACCTTCAAGCCGTTCGGGATGGGTCTGGTGCAGCTCGGCGACGACGTGCGCGTCGAGGGCCGCCTGACCGTGAGTGATCCCAAGCAGATCCGCTTCGGAATGAAGCTGGAGCTGGTGATCTACCCGTTCCGTACCGACGGGGACGGCACCCAGGTGATGTCCTACGCGTTCGCGCCGGCAGAGGAAGGAAACTGAGATGGAGGACGTCGCGATCATCGGGGTGGGCATCCACCCCTTCGGGCGTTTCGGTGACAAGTCCGCTATCCAGATGGGCGCCGAGGCCATCCGGTCTGCGCTGGCCGACGCGGGCCTTGAGTGGAAGCAGGTGCAGTTCGCCTTCGGTGGCAGCTGCGAGGTGGACAACCCCGACGCGGTCGTCGGCCTGCTCGGGCTGACCGGCATCCCCTTCATGGACGTCTACAACGGCTGCGCCACCGCCGCGACCGCACTGGACCTCACCGCCGACGCCATCCGTTTCGGCAAGTACGACATCGGCGTGGCCGTCGGCATGGACAAGCACGCGTTCGGCGCCTTCACCGCGGACCCGGTCCACTACAGCGCTCCGCCGTGGTACGGGGATATCGGCCATTTCCTCACCACGAAGTTCTTCGGCATGAAGATCAACCGCTACATGCACGACCACGGGATCTCGCACCAGACGCTGGCGCGGGTGGCGGCGAAGAACTACCGCAACGGTGTGCTGAACCCCAACGCGTTCCGCCGCAAGGCGATCTCGGAGGAGGAGATCCTCTCCTCCGCGATGCTGAACTACCCGCTCACCAAGTACATGTTCTGCAGCCCGGACGAAGGGGCGGCCGCGGTCGTGCTCTGCCGGGCCGACATCGCGCGCCGGTACACGTCGAACCCGATCTACCTGCGGACGAGCGTGCTGCGGACCCGTACCTACGGGGCCCACGAGGTGCACAGCTCCTGGGCGGCGGTCGAGCCCGCCGAGGCGCCGACGGTCTACGCCTCCCGCGCGGCCTACGAGGCGGCCGGGATCGGCCCGGGCGATGTGGACGTCATCCAGGTCCAGGACACCGACTCCGGCGCTGAGATCATCCACATGGCGGAGAACGGCTTCTGCGCCGACGGTGAGCAGGAGAAGCTCCTCGCCGAGGGCGCGACCGAGATCGGCGGTCGGCTGCCGGTCAACACCGACGGCGGTCTGATCGCGAACGGCGAGCCGGTCGGCGCTTCCGGCCTGCGCCAGATCCACGAGCTGGTCCTGCAGCTCCGAGGCCAGGCCGGTGAGCGGCAGGTCCCCGGTAACCCCCGGGTGGGCTACGCCCAGCTCTACGGCGCGCCGGGAACGGCCGGTGTGTCGATCGTGACCACCTGACGCACCAGAACCGCTCGAACCGCCTGACCCGCCTCCTGGCGACCTGGCGATGGGCGCGGCCGCCCGGTCTCAGACCGGGCGGCCCAGCCGCAGCGCGTTCTCGACCCGGAAGCCCACCTGCCCGTTCGGGCGGGACATCGGTGCCTCGTACACCTCCCGAAGGTCCACCGACCACCCCCGCACCGTTGTGCCGAGCTCGGCGAGCACGTCGTCGGGGGTCGTGAGGCGGGTGTGCGGGCTGGTCCGGGGCTGCCACGACGGGGCACCGGAATGGCCCACCACCAGCAGGGTGCCGCCGGCGGCGACACGCTGCGCCGCGGCGCGGAGCACCTCGCCGCGTGGCATGCCGACCGGTGAGTGCAGGAACATCGCGACGACCAGCCCGAACTCACCAGGCGGCGGCCCGCAGGCGAGGTCCCGGCACAGCGGGGTCACGCGTTCGGCGACGCCGGCGGCCCGCGCGGCCTCCCGCACCCGTTCCAACGCGGTGGGCGCGATGTCGACCGCGGTGACCTGCCAGCCGCGCGCGGCCAGCCAGACCGCGTCGCCGCCCTCGCCGCAGCCCAGGTCGAGCGCCGTGGTCGGTCCGACGGAGCTGATCTCGCGGACCAGCAGCTCGTTCGGAGCGCCCGTCCACATCCGTTCCGTCTGGCGGTAGCGGTTCTCCCAGAACGCACCGCAGTCATCCGTCCGTGCCACGAGTCATTGTCGGTTTCGGTGTGGGCCCGCCGGCCGCGACCTGTTTCCCGAGCAGGGCCGGTCCTTCGACCTGTCCGGTACCGTCGCCGAACCGGTGGAACGCGGGCCCGGCGGGTCTGACGGGCCGCCTGGCCCGGCACGTGTGGGCGAGCCGGGCCACCCGGCGCGGCAGGCTCCGGACCGATCGGGAATTCGAATACGGGCTGACATCACGACCGACATCGAAAAGCGATATTGGCCACCGTGAAGGGCGGCCGGCTCGACCGGCACCGGAAAAACTGATATGAGTCGGGCCGGGTCGCGTGTGGACGGGTCGGTGTAAACGTTGACAGTCGTCTTGCTTCCTCCGTACAGTACAGGATGTTGTGCGGCTGGGAAAACTGCGGATACATTCGGGTGGAGATGTGAAGCGAATTCAGCAGCGAGGGCTATATTTCGAGGAACTGCAGACCGGCGTTGTCTACGCCCACAGTCCGGGCCGTACGGTCGGTGAGGCGGACAACACCCTCTTCTCCACGCTGACGATGAACCCGCAGAGCCTGCATCTGGACGCCGCCGCCAGTGCGTCGACGGAGTTCGGCGAGCGTCTCGTCAACAGCATGATGACCCTTTCCATCCTGGTCGGGCTCAGTGTCGCGCAGCTCACCCAGGGCACCACAGTCGCGAACCTGGGGTTCGGCGAAATCCGTTTTCCGGCCCCCGTCTTCGCCGGAGACACGCTCTACGCGGAGACCGAGGTGCTGTCGAAGAGGGATTCCCGGTCACGGCCGACGAACGGAATCGTCGTCTTCCAGCACCGGGCCCTGAACCAGAAGGGTGAGCTGGTGGCGCTCGCCGAGCGTACCGCGCTGATGCTGCGGGTTCCGGCCGGCGAGGCCGATTCGGATGCGGCGGGCTGAATCCCGGTGGGCATGAGTTCTCGCCGGTCTTTGTCGAGGTTGGAGAAAGCGTGACCGAGTGGACCCTGGGAGCATCCCTTCTGTTCTGCCCCGCCGATCGGCCGGACAGGTACGAGAAGGCGCTGGCGGCCGCCGAGACGGTGATCCTCGATCTTGAGGACGCGGTCTCCGCGGCGCGCCGGCCGCTGGCCCGTGAGGCGCTCGTCGAGCACCCGGTGGATCCGTCGCGGGTGATCGTGCGGGTCAATCCGCGCACCACCGCCGACTACGACGAGGACCTCCGCGCCCTCGGGCGGACCGACTATCGCGTGATCATGCTGGCCAAGGCGGAGAGCGTCCGCCAGGTCGAGGAAGCGGCGCCGTACCAGGTGGTCGCGCTGTGCGAGACGGCCCGCGGGGTGCTGGCCTCCCCGGAGATCGCGCAGGCGTCGAACCTGGCGGGCGTGATGTGGGGCGCCGAGGACCTGATGGCCTCGATCGGCGGCAGCGGGAGCCGGCTGGCCGACGGGAGATACCGCGACGTCGCGCGGTACGCCAAGTCCACGGTGCTGCTCAACGCCGCGGTGGCCGGTGTGCCCGCGATCGACACGGTCTTCCTCGACACCGCCGACGCGGTGGGGCTGCGGGCGGAGGCCGACGAGGCGGTCGCGTCCGGTTTCGTGGCGAAGGCCTGCATTCATCCGTCGCAGGCGGCGGTGGTGCGTGAGGCGTTCCGCCCGTCCGCGGACGAGGTCGCCTGGGCGGAGAAGGTCGTGGCGGGCAGCACCGACAGCGCGGTGTTCCTGCTCGACGGCCGGATGATCGACGCGCCGCTGGTCGCGCAGGCCCGCCAGATCCTGCGCCGCGCGCCGCGGTAGGAACGCGGGAGCGGGGAACGCGGGAGCCGGGAACATGAGCCGGCAACGCGGGGGAGCCGGCCGGCCGATCGACTCTGATCGGCCGGCCGACCGGTTTCTGGTGGGCGCGTCGGCAGGTGGGGCCAGCGGTTGTCAGCGGTTGGCGGGGAAGACCAGGTCGACGGCGCTGACGGCGGCTGTTTCGGGCCACCGTGAGGTGACAACCTTCGGGCGGGTGTAGAAGCGGATTCCCTCAGGGCCGTAGATCGGCGCGTCGCCGAAGATGGAGGCCTTCCAGCCGCCGAAGGAATGCCAGGCCACCGGGACCGGGATCGGCACGTTGATACCGATCATCCCGACGTTGACCTGCCGGGTGAACCGGCGGGCGGCGCCGCCGTCGCGGGTGAACAGCGCGACGCCGTTGCCGTACTGGTTGTCATTGATCAGGGCGATGGCGTCGTCGTAGGTGTCCACCCGCACGACGCTGAGAACGGGGCCGAAGATCTCGTCGTCGTAGACCCGCATTCCCGGCTTCACCCCGTCGACCAGCGAGCATCCGACGAAGTATCCGTCCGGGCGGCCGGCGGTCTCGCCGTCGACGACGACACGGGCACCCTCGTCGGTCGCCCGCTGCACGTACGAGCGGACCCGGTCACGGTGCTCCGCACTGATCAGCGGGCCCATCTGCGAGGACTCGTCCGTAGCCGGACCGATGACGATGTCCGGAATGCGGGCCGCGATCGCCTCGACGAGCCTGTCACCGATGTCGCCCACGGCGACGACGACCGAGATCGCCATGCACCGCTCACCCGCCGACCCGTAGCCGGCCGAGATGGCGGCGTTGGCGGCCGCGTCGAGGTCGGCGTCGGGCAGCACGACCATGTGGTTCTTCGCCCCGCCCAGAGCCTGCACCCGCTTGCCCGCCGCGGTGCCGGTCTCGTAGATGCTGCGGGCGACCGGCGTGCTGCCGACGAAGGAGATCGCGGCGACGTCCGGGTGGGCCAGCAGGCCGCGAACCGCCTCCGCGTCACCTTGGAGCACGTTGAAGACGCCGGGGGGGAAGCCGGCCCGGGTGATGAGGTCGGCCAGCAGCAGCGACGCCGACGGGTCCTTCTCCGACGGCTTGAGAACGAACGTGTTGCCGCAGGCCAGCGCGTTCGAGAGCATCCACAGCGGCACCATGACCGGGAAGTTGAACGGGGTGATCCCCGCGACGACCCCGACCGGGTGCAGCTCGGTGTGGACGTCCACCCCGCGGGAGACCTCCGAGCTGTGCGCGCCCTTCAGCAGGTGCGGGATGCCGCAGGCGAACTCGACGCATTCGATGCCTCGGGCGACCTCGCCGAGCGCGTCGGAGTGGACCTTGCCGTGCTCGGCCGCGATGGCCGCGGCGAGCTCGTCCCGGCTGCCGTCGAGCAGCTCACGCAGCCGGAACAGCAGCGTCGCCCGCTGGGAGAGCGAGGAGGCGCCCCAGGTGCGCGCCGCCTCCACCGCGGCGCGGACCGCGGTGTCGACATCCACCGGTGACGCGAGAGTGACCTCGGCGGTCTGCACCCCGCGGGCCGGGTCGAACACCCGGCCGAGGCGGCTCGGGTCCGAGGGGGCTGCGGCGGTGCCGTTGATCCAGTGGCCGATCGTCTTCACGCGGGCGTACTCCTGACTCGCAGCCAGGCGCCGGGCCTGCTGCGGTGGCGGACAGGGGATGCCGTGGTGGCCGGGAACGGGAGGAGCGGGCCACCGCGGCGGCGATGCGTCAGAGCCGGTACAGCTTGCGTGCATTCTCCCCGAGAATCTTCGCCCGGGTCTCGGGAGCGAGCGTCGCCAGCTTGGGCGCGACGGTCTCCAGCGGGCTCGGGTAGAGGCAGGTCGGATGCGGGAAGTCGGTCTCGAAAAGAATGTTGTCCTCGCCGACGGCCTCGATGAGGGCCGGTAGGTTGTTCCGGTTCTTCTCGAACCAGAAGGTGGCGTAGATGTTGCTGCGGAAGTACTCGGAAGGCGCCTTGCCGAGCGCGGCGAGTTCTTCCGGCGCGTTCTCGGCCATCTCGTAGTCAAGGGCCTCGAGAATGAAGGGGATCCAGCCGACGCCGCTTTCCACGGACACCGTCTTCAGCCCCGGGTGCCGGTCGAAGATACCGGAGAGAATGAGATTGGTGACGACCCTGGCGTTCCCGATGAACAGCAGTGTGCCGCCGATGGCGAGCTTGGTGTTGCTGCCGTGGGACTCCCACGGGTACTTGCCGTAGAAGGTCATCGTCGTGACGCTGGCCCCGATGTGGAAGTGGACCGGCAGCCGCAGCTCGGTGCAGACCTCCCAGAACGGGTCCCAGGCCCGGTTGGCCAGGTCCGGGGCGCCCAGGTCCTGCGGGTCGGAGGTCATGTTGACCCCACGGGCGCCGAGCGCGTGCACCCGCCTCGCCTCCCGCGCGCACAGGTCGACGTCCCAGGCGGGCATCAGCGGCAGCGGGAGCAGCCGGTTGTTCGAGTCGCTCTGGATCTCGGCCATCGCGTCGTTGTAGATCTCGACGGAAAGCCTGGTCAGCGCCGGGTCGCTGGCGGCGCCGAGGTCCTGGCCGCCCAGGCCGATGGTGCTCGGGAAGATGATCTGGGCGTCGATGCCGCACTCGTCGAGCACCCCGAGGCGGACCTGGGGGTCGTAGGCCCCGACATGCACCTGGTCGACCGTCCAGTGGTGCAGGGCGATGTCGGCGGCCTCCTTGCGGCCGTCGCGCCCGATGACACCGGCGGCGCTGAAGCGCCCCACCGGCTTGCCGTCGAAGATCCACATGGGAGTGCCGTCGACATCGGCTACCCGCGGAACCCGGTCGCGGTACGCCGCCGGCGCGCGCTTGGTGAACAGATCGGGCGGCTCGGACCAGTGGGAGTCCGCGTCGACGATGAACAGGCCACTCTCTTTTAGGGAACTTGACATAGACATCAATGTTAATATGTGAGCCATGGCACTAGCAACGGTTGACGGATTATCGATCTCCTACGACCTGATCGGCGCCGCCGGACAGCCCTGGGTGATTACTCCGGGTGGTCGGTACAGCAAGGACGATCCGGGAATCCGTGAGCTCGCGGCGGAGATCGCGGCCACCGGCCGGCGGGTACTGGTCTGGGACCGTCCCAACACCGGCGAGTCGGACGTCTGCTTCGACGGCGAGTCCGAGTCGCAGATGCAGGCCGACGCCCTCGCCGGGCTGATCCGCCACCTCGACCTCGGCCCGACCGTCATCGCGGGTGGCTCGGGCGGCTCCCGGGTCTCCCTGCTCACCGCGGCGCGCCACCGTGACATCGCCGCCGGCCTCGCGATCTGGTGGCTCAGCGGCGGCGTGTACGGCCTGATGAGCATCGGCGTCCACTACGCGGCGGGCTCCTTCACCGCCGCCTGGCACCGCGGGATGGGGGCCGTGGCCGCACTGCCGGAATGGCAGGAGCCCATCACCCGCAACCCTGCCAACCGCCAGCGCATCCTCGACCAGGACCGCCGGGAGTTCCTGGCGACCATGGAGCGGTGGATGGCGGTCTACAGCCCGCGCGACGGTGAGCTGGTCCCGGGCCTGCCCGACGACGACGCGCGCGGCCTGGACATCCCGGCCCTGGTGTTCCGCAGCGGCGAGAGCGATCTGCACCACCGGCGCGAGACCTCCGAGCGCATCGCGCAGCTGCTCCCGCGGGCCGTGCTCGCCGAGCCGCCGTGGGGTGACACCGAGTGGAACGACCGGCACGCCCCCGAGGCGGTCAAGGAGGGCCTGTTCGCCCGCTGGCCCCTGCTCGCCCCGCCGCTGCTCGCATGGGCGGACGAGGCCCTGGCCTGACCGCGCGGCCCCGCTGTCGTTCAGCCACGTCGTCACCGCTGTCGTTTCCCTCATGCCGCGTCGTATCCGTCCAGGGGCGCGGTGCCGAAGGAGTGTAAAGCCGAATGAGTGATTCCGAACCCGGGACCGCGCCCACCATTGACCTGCGCGAGGCCATGCGCACCGCGCGCTCGCTGCGCCGGTTCCGCCCCGACCCGGTGCCGGACGAGGTGCTCGCCCGCTGCCTGGAGGCGGCGACCTGGGCTCCGTCCGGTTCGAACGCGCAGGCCTGGCGGTTCGTGGTCCTGCGGTCGCCCGAGGCGCGGGCCGTGCTGGGCCCGGCGTTCCGCGAGGGCTGGGACTGGGTCCGCACCATCTACGGCCAGTCCGCCGAGCCGCCGGCCCCCGACGACATGTCACGCCAGGCCCGGCTCACCCGCACCATGCTGCACCTGGTCGACAACTTCGAGAAGGTGCCGGTCTACGTGCTGTTCTGCTACCGCCTGTCCGGGTTCGTGTCCGAGTTCATCGAGGCTGGCTCGATCTTCCCCGCCATGCAGAACTTCCTGCTCGCCGCCCGGGCCGAAGGGCTCGGCACGGTGCCGAGCACATGGTTCACCTTCGGGGAGGACAAGCTTCGGTCGGTCATCGGGATGCCGGACGACTGGCGGATCGCGTCGCTGGTCGCGGCCGGCTGGCCGGAGGGTAAGCACGGTCCGGTGCGACGCCGCCCGGTGGGCACCGTGACGGCTCTCGACACCTGGGACAACCCGTTCCTGCCGAGCTGACACCCTGCCCTCGACCGGTGCCCGGAATGTGTCTTTGCTGACACGCAGGCGTCCCCGGCTTGTCCGGGCGACGGAGCGGACCGCAGGATGCGGAGACTGAATCCTGCTGCCGCGGCACGAACCATGCGTCCGGACCTCGTGGCGGAGACGCCGCAGCGGACGAGCATGGAGGGCATCCGTTCGTGACCGATAAAGGTAGCGCGCAGGCCCCGTCCTTCAGGGCGGGGTCAGCGCATCAACTCCGCCGCCAGGGCGACCGCGGCGTGTTGTATTCTGCCGGCTATAGGGAATCGGGTGGTGAAGCGGGCATACAGGTACCGTTTCTACCCGAATCCGGAACAGGTAGAGAACCTCGCGCGTGCGTTGGCCGAACGGCATCGGGCCTGGGTCGAGGAGCAGCGCAGGTTCGGTCATGCCGAGACCGACAGGATACTCACCGGGTGGAAACGCGGGCCGGATACACGGTGGCTCGCCGAGCCGTCGAAGGGGCCGCTGCAGGCGACGCTACGGTATTTGCAGGCCGCGTATGTGAACTTCTGGGCGAAACGGGCGGGCTACCCGACGTTCAAAAGGAAAGGAAAGACCACCGATTCGGCGACCTAGCTGCCCGAGACCGGGGCGCGGGTGGGGATCGACGCCGGGGTCACGTCGCTGGTCACGTTGTCGACCGGGGAGAAGGTCGCCAACGCGGGGCACGAGAGGCGGGATCGGGAACGCCTCGCCCGGGTGCAGCGGGCGCTGTCCCGCAAGGCGAAGGGCTCGGCGAACCGGGCGAAAGCCCGGGCTCGGGTCGCCCGGGTCCATGGTCGGATCGCGGACCGGCGTCGGGATCATCTGCACCAGTTGTCCACGAGGATCATCCGCGAGAACCAAACGGTGGTCGTCGAGGACCTGGCGGTGCGGAACATGGTCCGGAATCGTGCGCTGGCCCGGGCGATCTCGGATGCGTCGTGGTCGGAGCTGCGGCGGATGCTGGAGTACAAGGCCGGCTGGTATGGCCGGGAGGTCATCGCTGTCGACCGCTGGTATCCGAGCTCGAAGACCTGTTCGTTCTGCGGGGCGCGGGTCGAGGTTCTGCCGTTGACTGTTCGGGAGTGGGCCTGCCGGTGTGGTGTGGTGCACGATCGGGATGTGAACGCGGCGCGGAACATTCTGGCCGTGGGGCTCACGGTGTCAGCCTGTGGAGACGGAGTCAGACCACCCCGTTCCTAGAATGGGGAGGCGTCTGTCGATGAAGCAGGAAAACCTGCCCGTGAGGGTGGGAATCACCGGCCGTCAGACCGGGGAGGATGTCAACAGTGGTTTCGGCCTGGCGACAGGTCCGTCCGTTCCGACTGCGGCGACGGTGACCGTGGCGGCCATGGCCGCCACGGCGGATGAGGAGATCGGCGGGCCACAGGCGATCTTCCGGGTCGGTGGCTACCGGCAGCGGCCCGACGGCGCCGAGCTGACCATGGGGGTCGGCCCCTGGCTCACCGGCGTCGGCGCCACCACGGCCGTCGGTTCGCTCGGCGTGCTGGTCGACGATGTTCTCGGCCGGCCCGTCTTCATGGCGCGCCCCGCCGGGAGCCACCTTGTGACGTTCGAGCTCTCGGTCGAGATCGTCACGCCGCCGCCCTGGTCCGGGCCGCTGCTGCGGGCATACGGCACGGTCGTCGACGTCGACGCGGCGCGTGGGCTGTCGCACTGTGAGATCGTCGACGGTGCGGGCCGGCTGGTCGCCACCGGGCGTGCGCACCTGCGCTTCGTCGCCGCGGGCTGGGCGCAGCCCCAACGGATCGGCGCGACGACCGTGGCCGGGGTGAGCGAGCTGTCAGCCCTCGACGTCCTCGGTCCCGCCGCGTGGAACGGTTCCCTCACCTCCTCCGCGCCTGCCCGGACGTCCGCGGTTGCCGTCGCCGCCGTGGCCGGGTCGGGTGACACCACGGGCGGCACGCGGATCGTGGTGCCGGCCCGCCCGGAGTTCGGCAACGGCAGCGGTGCCGTGCACGGCGGCATCCTGTTCTGCGGCATGGAGCAGGCCGCGGTGGCGGCTGACGACCCCGAAGGCCTCCTGCGGACGACCTCGGTCACCGTGCACTACCTGCGCAGGGCCGAGGTGGATGCCTCGGTCAGCTACGACGTCGTGCCGGAGCACCGCGGGCGCTCGGTCGCCGTGTACAAGGTGACCGCCCGCGGGCCGGCCGGCAAGCCCTACTGCGTCGCCACCGTCGCCCGCACCGCTCGTTGAAGCTGCGCTGCCGACGGTTCCGTGGGTATCGCGGGTTCCGGCAGAACCGGTCGAGGCGGTTGCCGGTGGCTCACCGGATGGCTCACTCGGTGGCGTCCGGGCCGCTGCGCACCTTGGTCGTCTTCTGCCCGGTGGCCGGCTCGGCTTCGGGCGTGGGCGTGGGTTGGGCCGTGAGCGTGGCATCGGGCGTGGGCGTGGCATCGGCGATCGGGGTGGGCTCCGGCTCGACGGCGGTGTCCGCCGGTGTGGCCGACGCGGCCAGCGTCACCGGCGTCAGCGGGAAGTGGCAGGCGGCGAACTGTCCGGGACGGATCTCGAGGACCGGCGGCTCCTCGGCCTCGCAGCGCTCCTCGGCCCGCGGGCAGCGGGTCCGGAAGCGGCAGCCGGACGGCGGCGCCAGCGGTGAGGGCAGGTCCCCCTCGAGCGCGGGGCCGGTGAAGCCGCGAGCGGCGTCGGTCAGCGGCACCGAGTCGAGCAGCGCCCGGGTGTAGGGGTGCGCGGGCTGGTCGTAGACCAGGTCGGCGTCGCCGAACTCGCATACCTTGCCGAGGTACATGACCAGGACGTCGTCGCTGACCGCCCGCACCACCCCGAGGTCGTGGGCGATGAACACGACGGTCAGGTCGAACTCGGCCTTGAGCTCCTCGATCAGGTTGAGGATCTGCGCCTGCACGGAGACGTCCAGCGCGGAGACGGGCTCGTCGCAGATCAGCAGGCGGGGCCGCAGCGCGAGCGCGCGCCCGATCGCGACCCGCTGGGCCTGCCCGCCGGAAAGCTGGCGCGGCAGCATGTCGGCGAACCGCTCGCTGCCCAGCCCGACCTGTGACAGGACCTCCGCCGAGGCGGTCGCCCGCTCGGACTTCGGCGCCCCGGCGACGGCGAGGCCCTCGACGACGATGTCCTTGACGGCGCGCCGGGGATTCAGCGACCCCACCGGGTCCTGGAAGATCATCTGGATGGAGCGGCGGAGCTCACGCATCCGGTTCTCGCTCACACCGTCGATGCGCTCGCCGGCGAAGGTGATCTCGCCGGCGGTGAGGCGGTCCAGGCGCAGCACGGCCCGACCGGTGGTGGACTTGCCGCAGCCGGACTCGCCGACGATGCCGAGTGTCTTTCCGGGCAGGACGTCGAAGCTCACCTTCGAGACGGCCTGCACGACCCCGCCGCCCGTCGGGTACTCGACGACCAGCTCCCGCACGCTGAGCAGGGCTTCCTCGCCACGCAGATGCGCGGTCCCGCTACCGGCCAACGAGCTCACCTCCGGTGAGGTTCTCGGTGCCTGTCTGCGCGGGGCGCAGACAGGCGACCTGGTGGTCAGCGCCGACGGAGGTCATCGTCGGCCCCGGGTCGGAGCACGCGGTGTCGGCGTGCGCGCATCTCGGCGCGAACCGGCAGCCCGCCGGCGGATCGGTGGGGTCGGGCAGGGAGCCGGTGATGAGACGCATCGGCGCGTGGCGTTCGTGGGTGATGGTGGGTGTCGCCTCGAGCAGCGCGTGGGTGTAGCGGTGCCGCGGCGCGCCGAAGACCTCGCCGGTGGAGCCGGCCTCGGCGAGCCGGCCGGCGTACATCACCGCGGTCCGGTCGGTGCGTCCGGCGACGATGGCCAGGTCGTGGCTGATGAGGATCATGGACATGCCGTGGCTGCGCTGCACCCGCCGCAGCAGGTCGAGGATCTGGCGCTGGACGGTGACGTCCAGCGCCGTGGTCGGCTCGTCGGCGATCAGCAGCGTCGGCTCGCAGGCCAGCGCGGTCGCGATCATGACGCGCTGGCGCATCCCGCCGGAGAGCTCGTGCGGGTAGTTGCGCAGCCGCCGTTCGGGGTCGGGCACCCCGACCTCCCGCAGGAGGTCGAGGGCCCGGGTGTGCGCCTCGCCGCGGCTGACGCCGAGATGGCGTCGCATTCCCTCGGTGAGCTGGCGCTCAACCCGGACGACCGGGTTGAGCGACCGACCGGGGTCCTGGAACACCATCGCGATCTGCTTGCCCCAGATCTCGGCGCGTTGCCGGCGGGGGAGGGAGAGCAGGTCCCGGCCCTGGAACAGCACCTCACCCGAACAGCCGGACCGTCCGGGCATCAGCCCCATGATCGCCCGGGCCATCACCGACTTGCCGGACCCGGACTCGCCGACCACGCCGAGCGCCTGGCCGTGGTCGAGGTCGAGGGAGACGTCGTCGACGGCCCGGACGACACCGCGTGGGGTGCCGATGTACGCACGCAGGTTACGCACCTGCAGAACAGGCCCAGCGCTGCCGGTGGGCTCGGCGCTCGTTGCCTGCGGAGCGCTCTTGACGGGCTCGATGCTCATGGGATGCGGGACCTCTCCTCCGCCCTGCGGACGACCGACTACTTCTTGATCCAGATTTCCTCGGGAAGGAGTGAGCCGCTGCCGTACTGGTGCAGACCGCCGACGTCGGTACCGGCGATCGCGGCGAAGTTCGGCCGGGTGTAGAACACCAGCGGCGAGAGCTCGGCCAGCCGCTTCTGCACCGTGGTGTACGCGGTCTTGCGTTCCGCGTCCGTCGTGGCGACCCGCCCGGCGGCGAGGGCGTCGGTCAGAGCCTTGTCCTCGATGCCCGAGAGGTTGGCGGCCGAGCCGCTGGCGAAGGCCGTGGTCAGCCGGGGGTCGGGGCTGGTGAAGAAGGCGGAGCTGACCAGAACGTCGAAGTCATAGGTGCTGCGCAGCTTGGGCACCTCCGCGTAGTCGACGACCTTGACCTCGACCTTGACGTTCTTGTAGCGGCTGAGCTGCGCCTGGATGTTCTCCGCCAGCGTGCGGTTCTCCGTGCTCGCGAACGAGGTGAAGGTGAAGGCGACCGGCTTGCCCTCGGCTGCCAGCTCGTCGAACAGCTTCTGGGCCTTGGCAGGGTCGGTCTTGTGCAGCGGGACGTCCGCGTAGAGCGGTGAGTCCTTGGTGAACAGCGTCTCGGGGACCTCGCCGGTGCCGTTGTAGACGGCCAGGTTGGCCGCGTCCAGATCGATCGCGGCGTTGAACGCCTGCCGGGCCCGGATGTCGTTGAACGGCGCCCGGCGGGTGTTCAACGCCATGAAGAAGCCGCCGTTGAGAACAGCCACGTTGACGTTGAGGTCCGCGGAGTTGCCTTTGTCGATGTTGACCGGGTTCGAGTCGATCTCGATGTCGGCGCCGCCGCTGGTCACCGTGTTGATGCGCTGGCCGGCGTCGGTCACCGCCCGCACGACGAGGCTGTCGAGGTAGGGCTTGGGCGCGTCGTAGTACTTCGGGTTCTTCACCAGGCGGAGCTCGGCCTGGCGGGACCAGCTCTGCAGCTTGAAGGGGCCGGCGCCGACCGGGTTCTTGTCGAACTCCGCCTTGCCCTTCTTGAGCGCATCGGGCGAGGCGATCCAGTTCAGCGAGCTGTTGATGATCGCCCCGGCGAAGGACGGTACCGGGCTCACCATCGTTGCCTTGAGAGTGACGTTGTCAACCACCTCGGTGGAGGCGATCAGTGATCCGTCCGCGAGGTACGTCGAGCGGTTGGCCGGGTCCCGGAACCGGTCCCAGTTGAACTTCACGGCCGCGGCGTCGAGCGGGGTGCCGTCGGAGAAGACCAGGCCCGGGCGCAGCTTGAGGGTGAAGCTGGCGCCCTTGTCGGTCGTCTCGAACGACTCCGCCATCCGGTAGACGACCTTGCCGTCGGCATCGTCGATCATCAGCGAGCCGTAGAGCGCGTTGCCGATGACGCCGGCGATGACCGCGTTGTTCCCGCTCACCACCGGGTCGAGACTGCTCGGTTCGCTGAGTGCGAGGATCCGCGCCTCGCCGCCGGCCACCGGTTGGCCGGTGACGCCGGATGTCGACGTGGTGTCAGCTTTGTCGCTGCTTCCGCCGCATGCCCCCAGAGCGAGGACCGTGCCGCACACGATGGCGGCCACGGCAGTTCGGGTCCTGCGTAACATTTGCTGCCTTTCGCTGTGGTGGATCGTGTCGATATCCGGGCGGGCAACGGCGTCCCGACCGTCGCCCGGATGGCGGACATCCTGGTGAGCCGAGCCGTGAACTGACCTTTCGCGGCTGTCCGCAGCCGGCGTGGGCACGGCCGGCCGGGCCGGCCGACGGGGCCGGTACGTCGAGGCGGTGGCGAACCGACGCCGTACAGCGGACAGCCAGCAGCGGAACGCGTGGGATCGGCGTCGAGCGGCCGTGGGGCCGTCCGGATGGTCATCTGTGCGGCGGTGTGACCATGCGCGCGGTCGCGGCCGACGCCGTGACCGACGCCGTGCCCCGGCAGGGTCCGGCCCGGAGCTAGTCGCGCATGGTGCGGTCGAAGCGGTGGCGAAGGTGGTCGCCTGCCTGGTTGAGGGCGAACACGGTGAGGAAGATGGCGGCGGCCGGCACGAAGACCATGTGGGGGGCGTTCTCGATGGCGTCCTTGCCGTCGGCGATCATGCCGCCCCAGCTCGGCTGGGGCGGTGGGATGCCCACGCCCAGGAAGCTCAGCGAGCCTTCCGCGACGATCAGGGCCGCCATCACGACGGGCAGGAACGCCCCCAGCGGGGGGAGCAGGTTGGGCAGGATCTCCTTGACCAGGATCCGGCCGTGGCCGGCGCCCATGTTCCGGGCGGCCGTGACGAACTCGCGCGACGACCAGGCGATGGTGTTGGCCAGCGCGAGGCGCACGAAGGTCGGAATGATCAGCAGTGTCAGACCGACCAGCAGCGTCCGTACGCTGGGGGTGAGGATCGAGGACAGGGCCAGCAGCAGGATCAGCGGCGGGAAGGCCAGCATGGCGTCGGTGATCAGGCCGATGACGGCCTTGGTCCGTCCGCCGAGGTAGCCGGCGAGCATCCCGAAGAAGGTGCCGATGGCCGCGCCGATGAGGCCGGCGGCGGTGCCGACGAGCAGGGACACCCGGGCGCCGTAGATGCAGCGGGAGAGGATGGACCGGCCCTGCTGGTCGGTGCCCAGCAGCATGTCGAACGACTCGAAGCTCGGTGGCTGGCGCGGCCGGCCGATCGGCACCGAGTAGGACGTCAGCGGTAACAGGTCCGCGATGGCGGCCAGCAGGATCATGGCGATCAGCCAGCCGAAGGACAGCGCTACCAGGATCGAGCGTCGCTCGCGCACCGCGGGCACGTCGGGAAGCGCGCCGGGCGCCGCCGCGGCCGGCGGCGGGGTGTTGTCGGGCGCGGTGCCGTCGGGCGCGGTGCCGTCGGCCGTGGTGCCTCCCGGTGCGGTCTTGGACAGGGCGGTGGTGTTCGCCACGACATCGGGGCTGGTCATGCGGTCGCCGCCTTCCTGACGCGCGGGTCCAGCCAGCCGTAGCTGAGATCCACGAGCATGTTGATGACCACGTAGACCACGGCGATGAACACGACGACGCCCTGGACGGTGATGACGTCGCGGGCGGTGATCGAGTAGATGACGAGCTGCCCGAGCCCGGGCAGGGAGAAGAAGGACTCGACGATCACCGTGCCGCCGATGAGGCGCCCGAGGTTGATGCCGACCAGTGTCACCAGGGAGAACGACGAGGGACGCAGGGCGTGGCGGGCCATCACGTAGCCGGGGCTCATGCCCTTGGCCCGGGCGGCGCCGATGAAGTCCTCGCGCAGCGTTCCGACCAGGTCGGTGCGCAGCAGCCGGTGGAACGAGGCGATCTCGGTGAGCGCGATGGCGATGACGGGCAGGATGACGCCGCGCAGGTTCTCGCCGGGGTCCTCGCTGATGCGGGTCCAGCCCGTTACGGGGAACCAGCCGGCCTGCAGGGCGAACACGTAGACCAGCACCGGCCCGGCGATGAACGCGGGGACGGAGAGGAAGACCGAGGACAGGGCGGTGATCGCCCGGTCGAGCAGGGAACCCGGCCAGGCCGCCGAGGCCACCGCCAGCGGCACGGCGACCAGGAGCGCGACGAGCAGGCCCAGCGCGGCGAGTTCCAGCGTCACCGGAAGACGTTCGGTGATCGCGTCCAGCACCGGCTGGTGGGTGATCGGCGATGTGCCGAGATCACCGGTGACGGCGTCGCCGATCCAGTGCACGTACTGTGACCACAGGGGCCGGTCGAGCCCGAGCTCGGCGTTCAGGGCGTCGACCGCTTCGGCTGTCGCGTTCTCGCCCAGGATCACTGAGGCCGCCGACCCCGGCGCCAGGCTGAGAAGTGCCACGGCCCCCATGGTCACGAGTAAGACCACGAGCAGGGCGCGGCCGATACGGCGCGCAGCGGTGAGCAGCATACAGCTCGCTTCCTTGATCGTCTGAAGGTCGCACGGACAACGACCGAACTGACCCGAGTTCCTCACTGAGGGCGAATACGGCGATATGGCGTGGGCACCGTTATAGCCGTAGATGGCGCCGTTGCCAACATTCCTCGGGGAGGTTGACGGTCGCCGACAGAGCTGTCTGTCGACCCTTCGATCAGGCGCTCGCCAAAAGGTTCGGAGCCGCCGCGGGATGGATGATCATGAAAGTTGCAGACCCGTTTAGCGACATTTCGGACATCGAATTTCCGTATGATGGAGTGCTATATCTAATTTTCGGAAATAACGTTCCCGAGTCTTTATAAGCCTTGTGAATGGTGCTGTTGTGAATTCTGGAGGGGGCTCGACCGTCGGGTCCGGCCCGGCCTCGGCGCGGGTCGCGGTGGACTCGCGGCGGTGCCCGGAATGGCGGCGGATGTGGTCGAGGCCACTGTTTTGTCGGTGGGTGGCCGACCCCGTCGTCCCGGGTGAGCGCAGGTCCCGCGTTCCCGACAGTGACGGCGGTCACCAAATAGTGGACGGATCCACGTGCGTCGGGCGGGAAAACCGGTGACGGATCATCCGGATAGCGGCCGATGTCGAGCCTGTCGGCGTCGACCGACAGGTGATGTCACGGCATCGGCGTCCATGTCTGTCGAGGCCCGCATCCGCGGGTTGGTGCTGGAGCGGTGGCCGTGTGCGGAGGTCGGCTGGGGGTTTCGCCGCCGGGGTCGGTCGCAGTGATCCGGGTCGGGCGCCAGACCGGGGCCCGAGGCGGCTGCGGCCAGCGGTCTGCACCGGTGCGGACCGGCCGGGAAGCCCGAGAAGTCATTGAGTTGACGGGGTGCCGGTATTCGGCGCGCGGCCGTTTGGTCGCCGTCGCGGGTGGGCGGCCGCGGGGGCGTCCCCC
>NZ_ADGX01000008.1 GCF_000177675.1 Parafrankia sp. EUN1f | reverse complement strand
CGACCAGGACCTACCCGGCCAGCACCATCTCCTGATCCGCCGGAACATCACCACCGGCGAGTACGCGTTCTACCGGACCCACCACCCGACCCCGGTCCCGCTGGCCACCTATGTCCGCGTCGCCGGGATCCGCTGGAACGTGGAGGACGACTTCCAGTCCTCCAAGGAACTCGCCGCCCTCGACGAGCACCAGGTCCGCCGCTGGACCAGCTGGCACCGCTGGACCCTGCTCGCGATGCTCGCCCACGCCTTCCTCGCCGTCACCACCGCCCGGGCCCATGACACCGAACCCGCCGACGGGCTGATCCCGCTCACCGTCAACGAGGTCCGCCACCTCATCATCCAGCTCGCGATGCCCCGACCCGCCCCGGCCGCCGGCTTCGTGCTGGCCTGGTCCCGGTGGCGACGCCGCCACCAGGCACGCGCACAAATCAGCCACTACCACCGCCAGGCCGAAGCCCTACAACTCAACTGATCACAAAAGTCGGGCTGGAGTACTAGAGAGACCGGAACTGACCTCCCTCCCGGGAACGGCGGACGGACTCCGGCCGGCAGGGGAGTGGCATCCAGGCGAAGCCGGGCGCCCGGGATGACGGGTAATGGTCGGGCATGAAGGCACGGACCCAGCATCCCCGGTGAACCGGCGCACGCGCGTCAGGTGCTGCTCCGGATAGCCGTTGTGTCGGGAATCAGGCCGGGGACGACCGTCCTACGGGAAATGTTTCCCGTGAATCATTTCGCGCTCTGCGCAGTTCGGGCCACGCACCGCTCGTAGACAGTCACCGAGCCGGTGAGCCGGAAGGACCCCTGTTCGCCTGGGCACCAGCCGTCCTGCCGCAGCGCCGCCAGGTCGGCGGCCATCGCCTTCTCCTCGATGTCGAAAACGAAGACGACGAGCCGGTTCGATCGCTCGAGGTGAGCAACCGCGGCGACATCAGCCCCGTTGTCCGCGCCGGCGGAATCGGAGTCGGTGGTGGAGCCGGTGACGGCCGTGTCCGCCAAAGTGGCAGCCGCCTTGTCCACCGCGGTGACGGAGTCAGCTGCCGCGGCCGAGTCGGCCGCAGTCGCCGAGTCAGCCGCGGTGGAAGTCGCGAGCTCGGCGCGACGCAGGAGGCCTGGGACGACGAACACGGTGTCGGCTCGCGCGACACGCGGTGCCTCCGCCCCGGCAGCGGTCCCAGCCGGCACCGGGGGGAGCGCCTCCGGCCGACGCGGCAGGTCATCGCTGACCTCCATGGCGTAGATCCAGCCCGGACGGGCAAGGCGCCCACCGACAACGACGACATCGCCTGGACGGACCAGACGCCGGGTGGCCACCGTCGCATCGACCATCAGATCCAGTCCGCGCAGGCGGTCCCGCCGCTCCCACAGGAGCCGGTCCCCGGACAGGCCGCCCGCCAGCGCCACACCCGCGACGATCAGCAGCACCATCGCTCCGGACATCGCCCCCAGCGCCGAAAGCAGTCGGTCACGCGGCGCGGCATCACCCCGGTCGCGGACCACCCATCGGACCACCCGTCGGACGACGCGATCCACGCCGACAACCACGACAAGCAGGAGCAGCGGCACGACGAACTGGTTCGTCCTCGTCGGCCCGAACGGCCAGAAGCGCACCGCGCTCGCGCCGAGCATGAGCACCTCGGCTCCGACGAGCGCGGCCAGGACCCGCCGCCCGTCCGCCCGGCGGGCCAGCGCGGCGATGCCGACCGCACCGAACACCCCGGTCAGCGGAGCAAGCAGCCACGGCAGATAGTGCGGCAGGTGCAGGTACCCCGGCACGAGGCTCGGATCGAACTGGTCGATTCCCGGCGGTGAGCCGGCGAGGATCCTCCAGAGCTGATCGCCGACGAAACACACGGCCTCCCACGGATCCCGTCCGGCGAGGAACTGCGTGTCCCAGTAGTCCCCCGCGCGCTGGGCGGACTGGTGGCCGAGGAAGACCAGGGTGTGCACCGTCACCAGCACGACCGCCGGCAACGTCTCACGCAGGCGCCGGCCCAGTTGGCTTCGACGCAACTGGCCTCGGCGCAGCAGGCTTCGGCCGCCGCCGCCCAGGACGTCCACCGCCGCGAGCGGCAGGATCACGAACACCGCCGGAACGGAGCACAGAGCGACCACCCCGGCGGCCATCCTGCGGACACCACGGCCACGGGTGTCGTCGCCCCGCACCGGCCCCAGCCACAGCAGCACCACCGCGACGGTCGCGACGGTCTCGACTGTGTACGGCTTGAGCTGGGTCGCGAGGTCGAGAAAGGTGGCGTTCAGGCACAGCCAGCAGACCGCGAAGGCAGCCGCCACCGACCCGGCGAACCGGCGGACGAGAACCGCGACCGCCACGCCCAGCACAGCAAGCGCGAGAAGGCCGGGCAGTCGCAGCGCCCAGGTGTGCCAGCCGAACACCTCCCCGGACAGCCGGACGAGTCCGAACCACCCGAGCGCGGACGGGGTGTTGGCAACCGCCAGCTCGGACCACACCGAACTCAGGGGCTCACTGACGAAATGACCACGCCAGATCTCGTCGTACCAGAACGGTCGGCGCAAGTAGGAGGCGAGCAGCACCACGGGCCCCGTCAGCAGGAGCACCACCCACCCGATCAGCCAGGCTCGCGAGAACCGCGAGAACCGCGAGAACCGCGGGCGCTGAGAGGGGGCCTCGGCCGCGGTGTCAGCGGCGGGAGGTGCCGCGACCGTTGCGGACGACGGCGACGCCGTGGGAGGAGCCGTTGCGGCAGCGAGAGGACTGGCCGGCGCCGACGGCTTCACCGCCTTGGGCGGTATGGCCGGTGCCTGTGCCCGTGGCGGAACCACCCGTGCGCCTCCCGATCGCCTCGCTGCGCAGCCGGGATCGGGAATCCGCTGACCTGCCGGCGTGTGCCGCAGGTTCCGCCGTTCCACGCCCGCGCGCGGATTCAGGTCCGCGCGGGGGCGTCACGTCACGTAGGGATCACGCGGCCGAGCCCGGGAAAGCCCAGCCGACGCTACACGCGAGGTCAGTCGGGCAGAACCACGACCCGACGGCTGGGCTCCTCGCCCTCGGACTCGCTGTGCACACCGTCGATCGTGGCGATCACGTCGTGCACGACCTTGCGTTCGAACGGGGTCATCGCGGCCAGCTTCCGGGGCTCGCCGGTATCGAGGACCTTGTGTGCCGCCGAGGTCGCGACCTTGCGCAGCTCCACCCGCCGACGAGCGCGATGCCCGCCCACGTCGAGCATGAGCCGGCTGCGGACACCGGTCTTCTGCAGCACCGCGAGCCGGGTCAGCTCCTGGAGAGCCTCCAGGGTCTCGCCGCCGGTACCGATCAGCTTGTCCAGGCCGTCCCCGACGACGGCGACGACCGCACGCCCGCCTTCGACGTCGAGGTCGAGGTCGCCGTCCATGTCGACGATGTCGAGCAGACCCTCGATGTAGTCCGCGGCGATCTCGCCTTCCTGCTCCAGGTCGGCGATGCGGCGCTCACCGCCGCCCGCGGACCCCGACCCGCCGGTCTCCGCGGCCGAGTCGGTCACGGCCTCGTCGGCCCCGGCCGCAGGGCTGTCCTCGTTGGCCTCGGGTTCTTCCACGGCGAGGTCAGGTGCCGAACCGGTCATCAGCGTTACTCCAGGGGAAAGTGGGCGGCGATGCCGACAGTACGGCACGTCCGACCGCCGCGGGGTCAACGCGACGTTGGCGGGGCGCTGCCGCTTCGGACGTTCCGTGTCGTCCCGGCCTGACTGCCCGGACGATGCTCAGGGGTGGGCGCAGGGCCGGCATCCGGCCAGGTCGCCCAGCGGCGGCCGCGACCGGATACGCACGCACTAGCGGCGACCGCCGGCCCATCAGCGACGCCCGCCCGGCCGCTTGCCCTTTCCGCGACGCTTGGCGGGGCGAGATCCGCCGGGAGCCCGCCGCGCGCCGGCGGGGACGGGGGCTTGGGACGACCGGGAAGCGGCATCCGAGTCGGCGACACCGTTACGAGAGGTTCCCGCCGACGCCGACGCCGAACCAGACTTGCTTTCACCCGCGCCGTCGACGATGCCGTTCTTCGCGCCCGACGTCTCGCCGGCTGCGGCCGCGGTCGGTGGCGAGATCGCTCCACCGGTGCCCGCCGCCCCGCCCTTCGTCAGGCGCCCCTTGCCACTGCCTCCACCGGCACCGGACGAATCAGCCTTCGTCTGGGCGCCCTTGGCGGCAGCGGGCTTCGCCGAGCCGTTGCCGGCCGCGGCACCGGACCTGGAGCGGGTTCCGGGGGGAGCCTTCGACGGGCGGCTGCCCGGCCGAGGCGCGTCGGTGCCAGCATCCGAGCCGCTTGCCGCCGTGCCCGCCGTGGACTGCGCCGCCCGGGCCCCGAGGCTCTTCGACTTCGCTCCCGCGCGGGCGCCGGGAGCCGGCCGGGCACCAGGCGCCGGGCGGGAAACCGTCGCGCCGTCCGTGGTGGCCGTACGTGCCCCGGGAACCCGGCCGCCGGCGGCGAGCGGCTGGATCGGCGGCATCTTCCTGATGACGAAGAACTGCTGGCCGAGGCTCCACAGGTTGGTGGTCAGCCAGTACAGCAGGACGGCGATCGGGAACCGGAATCCGAAGATCGCCAGCATGAGCGGCGAACCGTACAGCAGGATCTTCTGGACCATCGCCTGCTGCGGGTCGACCGCGGTGCCGGCACGGTTCATGATCTGGCGCTGGGTCAGGAAGGTCGTCACGCCCATCGTGACGATCAGCACGACCGCCAGGATCTTCGTGTGCATCCCGTTGGCGCCGAGGAAGTCCAGGAAGTCCGGTGACGACGTGAACTTGCTCGACAGCGAGATGCCCCACAGCTTCGCCGTGGCGATCTGCTCGACCTGATCGGCGGACAGCCCGACCCGGGGACGCCAGACGAGAGAGCCGCCCGGGCCCTCGTTCATCGGCGCCAGGTGCGTGAAGACGTGGAACAGCGAGATGAACAGCGGGATCTGCAGAAGGATCGGCAGACAGCCGAGCAGTGGATTGCCGTGCTCCTTCTGGAGCTTCATGATCTCCAGCTGCATCTGCTGCTTGTCGTGCCCGTACTTCTCCTTGATCTCCTTGATGCGCGGCTGCATCATCTGCATCGTCCGCTGGGACTTCACCTGCTTGACGAACAGCGGGAAGATCAGAATGCGGACGCAGATGACGAGCAGGATGACCGACAGCGCCCAGGCGAAGAAGCTGTCCCTGCCGAAGATCGGCCCGAAGCCCTTGTGGAAGAAGACGATCGCGTTTGCCGCGAGATGGTAAAGCGGATCCAACACCTGTCTGTCTCCTCACACCCGCGTTCCGCGACGGGAACCGACGATCTCGGAACGCGTCCCCCCGAGCGGGGACGCGGTGCGATGCCCGGGCCCGGCAGCGGCCCGGGCGACATCCGCCCGGTCGATGCCCGTTGCCCGGTCGATGCCCGTCGGGCTCGGGGCCGCAGGACCCCTGCCAGGGCTGCCAGCGCCACCGGACCCAACACCTGGCACCGGGTCGTAGCCGCCAGCCGACAGCGGCTGGCAACGCAACAGCCGACGGAGAGCCCAAAAACCACCGACGACGCCACCGTGCCGCCGCAGAGCGGTCAGGGCATAGGCGCTACAGGACGGTTCAAACCGGCAGCAGCCCGCGTTCCGCGCCGACCAGCCGGCGCGGTACAGCCGGACCAGCGCCGTGAGAGCCCACGCGAGAGGCCCACGGACCGCCTCGTCGGAGGTCCGGGCCAGGGTGGGAAATCTCCTGGCGGTGATCGGCGCGGCGAGCACGAGGTCGACGAGTGCCATCAGGACCACCAGGATCCCCGCGTACCGGGCCACGCTCATCCGAAGCGCGCCGATCGTGGGGACCGGCCGGAACGAACCGCGCCGAAGGCCGAGTCGAGCGATCGGCCCAGATCTGCCGACGTCGCGGTCGCCGCTTCAGGCAACGCTCGAACCAGAACCGCGGTTCCCGGCGGCAGCAGAGGCAGCCGGGACCGGGTCTGTTCACGAAGACGCCGACGGACACGGTTACGAACCACCGCGTTACCGACACGCCGCCCTACGACGAAGCCCGCCCGGGGTGGACTGTCCACATCGGTGTGCATGCTGTGGACAACGATTGACCCGGCCCGAATACGCCGGCCGGACCGCCCGAGGTTGGCGTGGTCCGTCTTCGTACGTACTCGCGAGCCCCGGGGGAGCATGGCTGGACGGCGGCAGGCGCGTCGGTTCCGCCGTCAGGCGGAGAGCTCGTTGCGGCCCTTACGGCGGCGACCGGACAGGATGGCGCGGCCGGCGCGGGTCCGCATCCGGAGCCGGAACCCGTGGGTGCGGGCCCGCCGGCGGTTGTTCGGCTGGAAGGTGCGCTTGCTCACGTGAGGACTCCGGAGACACAGACGGCGGGACACCGGCGTGGATTGCCGGTCATGACTGACGCCTCGGCTACGGGGCATGGACCTGGGTCGCCGACCGGCCGGACCCCCTGTGCGGAGGGTGCCTTTCGCCAAAACCCAACATCCGGTAAGCCAGGCCCCATGGCACCGAGGTACGTGATGTCACCGAGGTACGTGGGAGCCGACCGTCGCCGTGGTTCTCCCTAGCCTACACACGATGCCACCATCGCCGGGTCCGTCCTGACCGTAGGCCACGGTCCCGTCGCCGCCGGGCAGTCGCGGGGGGATCGCAGGGAGGCCCGAATCCCGCGCCAAGGACCGGGCTGTTAACGTTTGGTGCTCTGTCCGTGCCGCCGTCACCTCCGTCCGCGAACCGCCTGCCCTCCACGAAGCGCGCGGAGGCTGTAGGTGGCAGCACCATCACCACCCGCTCGTCGGCGCAACGCACTCCGTGGCTTCCCGGCTGTCGTCCAGTTTGTGGCCCTGCCGGCGATGCCAAGCCCGATGCGGTGTCATGTCCATGCACAGGTTGTGGACGACGATGTGGAGAACTCTTCTCGGAGGATGCTGTGTGCCGCCGGCAGTGGACGTCGCATCGTCGCCAGGGGCGACGCCGGCCCGGGCACGGCCGGCCCTGGGAGCGAACCGACCGCGCCGCTGCCGGGATCCACGCCCGTCGATCACCTCGGCGGGGTCGTCCTGCCGACACTTCCGACGATTACCCACACAGGACGGCTACCAGAGACACCACGGGTCACACTGCCAGTCAGCGTCAGCCAGCGACTTCGGCTACCTACGGTCGTGTCGTCCCTCCGAACAGCCACGAAGAACCACGAGGAGCCCCGCAGTGACCGACCTCAGCGCCGATTCCGTCGCAGGTCTGCCGTCCCGGGGAGCCACACCGCCATCAGATCCCGACCTGTCGGCGGTATGGGAGCAGGCTGTGGCGGGCGTTGCGGACGGTGCGCTGTCCGCACAGCAGCGCGCGTGGCTGAGGTTGACCCGCCCGCTCGGCCTGGTGCAGGACACGGCCCTGCTCGCCGCACCGAACGAGTTCACCAAGGACCTGCTCGACTCGCGGCTGCGGCCGTTCCTGTCCACAGCCTTGTCCAGAGCCTATGGACGCGAGATCCGGGTCGCGGTCACCGTGGAGCACACACCGGACCCCGAGCCGATGACCGGACCACTCATCCGGCCCGCCACCACCGCGGACCTGACCCAGCACCTGATGGGCGGGGGATCCGGCACCGCCCTGAACGAGGGTGCCGAGAGCGTCGACGGTGTCCGGGTCGACGGGCCCCCGCCCGGCAGGGTTTCGCCGGGTCTTGGCCGTGATCCGTCCCCGAGGCCGTCCGAACCCGCCAGGCTCAATCCGCGCTATCTGTTCGAGACCTTCGTCATCGGTGACAGCAACCGGTTTCCCCACGCCGCCGCGGTCGCGGTCGCGGAGGCTCCCGCGAAGGCCTACAACCCGCTGTTCATCTACGGTGACTCCGGACTCGGCAAGACTCACCTGCTGCATGCGATCGGTCACTACACGGTCAAGCTCTACCCGGAGAGCAGGATCAAATATGTGAGCATGGAGGAGTTCACCAACGACTTCATCGCCTCGATCCGCGACGACCGGCAGCTCGCCTTCCAGCGTCGTTACCGGGATATCGACGTTCTCCTCGTCGACGACATCCAGTTCCTGGAGAACAAGGAGCGGACGCAGGAGGAGTTCTTCCACACCTTCAACGTCCTGCACGACACCGAGAAGCAGATCGTCATCAGCTCCGACCGCTCGCCCAAGCAGCTGGCGGCGCTGGAGGACAGGCTGCGCAGCCGGTTCGAGTGGGGGCTGATCACCGACGTCACCCCGCCCGACCTGGAGACCCGCATCGCGATTCTCTCCAAGAAGGCGGCGACCGAGCGGCTGCCGGTACCGCCGGACGTCCTCGAGTACATCGCGACCCACATCGAGCGGAACATCCGCGAGCTCGAGGGCGCGCTCATCCGGGTCGCGGCCTTCGCCAGTCTGAACAAGTCTCACGTCGACCGCACGCTGGCCGAGATCGTCCTGCGCGACCTCATCCCCGACGCGGCGAACCCCGAGATCACCGCGGCAGCGATCATGAACGCCACCGCCGCGTACTTCGGGATCTCGATGGATGACCTCTGCGGTACTTCACGCAGCCGGGTGCTGGTCACGGCCCGGCAGATCGCGATGTACCTGTGCCGGGAGCTGACCGACCTGTCACTGCCCAAGATCGGCCAGCACTTCGGCGGCCGCGACCACACCACTGTCATGCACGCGGACCGAAAGATTCGCGGTCTGATGGCCGAACGACGCGCCATCTACAACCAGGTCACCGAGCTGACCAACCGGATCCGCGCGCAGGCTCGGCACGCCTGATGCGCTGTCCACCGGCCGCGGTGGAACCGTGTCCGCTCCTGCCCCCGTCGGCAGGATCCTGAAGATTTCGGTCGTTCCAGAGCCTGCCGACGAAGGTCGCGCCGACCAAGATCGGTGATCGGGCGGCAGCACTATGTCGCCTGCTCGAAGATCTGAGGATTTTGGTCGTCCTGGCAGCCACGATCTTCAGATCTTGCTCGGCGCCACCGCCGGCTCGCGGCTCGACAGCAACCGTGGCCCGAGGCTCGGGCTACGCCAAAGGCTCTTCAACCACCGAAATCCTGAATTTCTCACCCTCCGACCTCCCACGTTCAAACCGAGGGGGTGGGTCGGTCGGCGGGTGCCTCGCCGCCCAGGCGAACTATTCAATGCGCCTGCTCTTCGGACAAATCACCATCGCAAGTCCTAGGTCACCCTGGATTGATTTTCGGAAACGGCCCACTGGACCCACGAGGTCGGTTCCTTGAAATGTGACGACCCCGGTCGTCGCGGGCTGAACCACCATGACGGCCGACACGCACGTTCCTTTGCACATGTCCTTGCCAACATGTCTTTCCGCACGGCATCCCTTTCGCCCGTCCCTCCGCCCAGGCCCGCCCCGGCATGCAGCCGGCTCAGGCCATGTGCGAACGTCCCGGCCGGGTCGACCAGTCGGCCGATGTCCGGGTTGCTACCGGCTATCGAGCGCTGCGCGCCCTGGGCACACGCTGCGACCGAGGCGTCCGGGACAGCCGGCCAGCCGGGCGCTCAGATGCTGCGGCTCGGGATGCGGACGTGGGCGCGCCATGGCCCCGCCGCGTCGCCATCCGCTCGGGTGCCGTCGCCGCTTGCTCGTGTGTCGTCGTGTGTCGTCGTCCGTGCCTGAGGCATCCACTGGTTACCCAAGTGGAAACAACTCGCCAATGAAATGTTAATTCGCTATACCGGGTGAATCCGATCAGAGGCACCTGAACGGGTCCCTCTCCTGCGATGTCGGGTTCGGCCCTGCAGACGCTGTGGTCTTCCCAGGCCGACTCCGCATCGATCGGGTCGAGGGACCACTGTGGCCTTTACCCACACCTTGTGGAGAAGGCTGTGGATAAGTAGCAATTCCCACCTCTGTGCACAGGCCGGGAGCGGCGGTCGGGATGTCCATGGGCGCCAGAAGCCTGGGGACAGTGGCCTCCTAACCTGTGGGTAGCCAGTGGATGAACATGTGTACAGACTGTGTGTAGCTGAGGGACGGCTGTGGAGTCGATCGGGCCCTGGGGATAAGTACCTTGATCATCCACACCTCCACCCCCAGGATGCGCACAGGGGCTCAGGGGCCCTGAGCTGGGAAAACAGCGGTTTTCCACAGTTTCCACAGCCCCTACTACTACGACGAACCAAATTTCTTCAAGGAGAGATCAGAAGCTCGAAGCAGTAGGGCCTGGGGATGAACGCCCAGAAGCGATCTTGATGTGGTCCCCGACTTCAGGGCACGCACGCGCGCGCTCGATGCGGACCTGGTCGTCACGGAAAGTGCCCGGGGCGAACGAGGTAGCGTGTCGGTGCCGAACCGCAAGTCGGATCTGCCCTGGCCCTCGACCGCCGAAACCAGCCACCAGCGCCACCGGGCTGCTCTCGCCGATCGAGTGCGCAGGCGGTGACGCGTGATGACGGGATCCGTCCTGACCGGCACCCGTCCTCGGTGCTCGGCCAGGTGTGCCACCCTCGGAACACAGACCGCTCGTCATCCGCAGGTCCGGCTCTGGGATGCTGGATGGGCTCAGGCCCGACACCGTGGTCGTTCGGCACCCGTCTCCGGGTGCGGCGCGATCCGGGCGGCCGGCGCTGGGTGGCTCAACCGGTGATGTCAGGTTCCGCGGCTCGCCGTGGCTACGGCAGGCGTGGAACGACGGGAGGACGTGTCCATGAAGTTCCGCGTGGAACGGGACGAATTCACCGATGCGGTGGCCTGGACGGCGCGAACCCTGCCGAGCCGGGCAACCACCCAGCTGCAGGTGCTCGCCGGCCTGTTGCTCGACGCGACTGGTCCGGCGCTGAAGGTGGCCGCCTTCGACTACGAGGTCGCCGCACAGGGCGAGGTCGACGCCACCGTCACCGAAGAGGGCCGTGGCCTGGTCAACGGCAAGATGCTGGCGGACATCACCCGCTCGCTGCCGGCCGCTCCGGTCGACGTCAGCGTCGATGGGACGAGGCTCGTCGTCGCCTGCGGCAACGCACGGTTCGCGCTGCCGATGCTGCCCGTCGACGATTACCCGACCCTGCCGCCGATGCCGGAGATCACCGGCCACATCGAGGGCGCCGCGTTCGGGAGCGCGGTCGCGCAGGTCGCGGTCGCCGCCGGGCGTGACGACACGCTGCCGGTCCTCACCGGCGTCCGGCTCGAGATCGATGGGGACACGCTCACCCTCGCCGCGACCGACCGGTACCGCCTCGCCGTCCGCACGCTCAAGTGGCGGCCCGCGACGCCGGATGCCTCAGGCGTCGCACTCGTGCCGGCTCGCACCCTGCTCGACACCGCGAAGTCGCTGTCCGGTACCGGCGTCGAGGTGGCGATCGCGCTGGGAACCGGTCCGTCGGGGGAGACCCTGGCCGGCTTCGCGGGCAACACCCGCCAGACCACCACCCGGCTGCTCGAGGGCACCTTCCCGCCCTACCGCAAGCTGCTGCCCGACAGCTCACCGCTGATCGCCCAGCTGGAGATCGCGCCGCTGACCGAGGCCGTGAAGCGGGTGGCCCTCGTGGCGCCCCGCACCGCTCCGGTGCAGCTCACGTTCACGCCCGATCACCTCGTCCTCGAGGCGGGCACGGGCGGCGAGGCCCAGGCGTCCGAGACGCTGCCGGTGACCTACGACGGGCCTGAGCTCACGGTCGCGTTCAACCCGACATACCTGCTGGACGCGCTCGGCGCGCTGGAGTCCGACATCGTCCGGATCGGTTTCGCCAGCGACGAGGACCCCGCGCTGGCCGCGAACAAGCCCGCGATCCTCACGGGCAAGGGCGGCGACGACCAGACTGAGATCCCCGACTATCGCTACCTGCTGATGCCAATTCGCCTCAACGGGTGACGTGCATCTCACTCACCTGTCCCTGACCGACTTCCGGTCCTACCCACGGCTCGATCTGGTTCTGGAGCCGGGAGTCACGACGTTCGTCGGTTCGAACGGGCAGGGAAAGACGAATCTGATCGAAGCGATCGGATTCGTCGCCACGCTGGGTAGTCACCGGGTGGCGACGGATGCTCCGCTTGTGCGAGAGGGAACCACGCAGGCGGTCGTCCGGTCACGCATCGTGCGTGGTGACCGGGCGGCGTTGGTGGAGATCCAGATCGTGCCGGGGAAGGCGAACCGGGTGCGGTTGAACCGGGCCCCGGTACCGCGGGCTCTCGACGTCGCCGGGCTGCTGGCCACGGTTCTCTTCGCGCCGGAGGACCTCGCCCTGGTGAAGGGCGATCCGGCCGAACGGCGTCGGTTCCTCGACGAGCTGCTTGTCGCCCGCTCGCCGCGCATGGCCGCCGTCCAGGCGGACTACGAACGGGTGCTGAAGCAGCGGTCCGCGCTGCTGCGAACCGCCGGTGCGGCGCGTCGATCCGGCGGCCGGGGCGATCTGAGGACGCTCGACGTCTGGGACGGTCATCTCGCCGACCACGGCGCGGAGCTGCTCGCGGCCCGCCTCGCGCTGGTCGAGGAGCTCAGGCCACGGGTGCGCAGCGCCTACGCGGCGGTCGCCGGCGAGGACTCGCCCACCGACGTCGACTATCGCTCGACGGTCCCCTACCGGGCGGTACCCGACCGGACGGCAGCTACCGGCCACACCGACTCGGGCACCGAGCTCGCTCCAGGTGCTCCCGACGTCTCGTCCGCGCCGACGGATCAGGCGGCCGGGCAGGCTCCGAGCGCCGGGCAGGCCGAAGGCGCCGAAGGCTTGGACGCGGCGCGGCCCGGCGGCCGGCCCAGCCGTTCGGATCTGCGGGCCGAGCTGGCCGAAGCCATCCTGACCGGGCTGGCCGCGGTCCGCTCCCAGGAGATCGAACGCGGGGTCACCCTGGTCGGGCCGCATCGCGACGACCTCCTGCTGTCGGTGAAGGGGCGGCCGGCCCGGGGCTACGCGAGCCATGGCGAGTCCTGGTCGCTGGCCCTGGCGTTGCGGCTGGCCTCCTATGACCTGCTCCGAGCCGACGACCGGGAGCCTGTGCTGCTGCTGGACGACGTGTTCGCCGAGCTGGACGTCCGACGACGGGCCCGGCTCGCCGCCCTCGTCGCGCCGGCCGAGCAGGTTCTGGTGACCGCGGCGGTTGAGGCGGACGTCCCCGCCGAGCTGGCCGGGGTGCGGTTCGAGGTGAGCTCCGGGGAGGTACGTCGTGTCGGCTGACCAGTTCGGTGCGGCAGGGCCGTCATCACGGCGGTCGTCATCACGGCGGTCGTCATCGCCGTCGGCGTCACCTGCAGAGCCGTCCGCCGGTCCGGCGACGGCTTCGGGTCCGGCCGCGGCTTCGGGCGCGGACCCGTCCACCGCGTCGGCTTCGGTGGCGCGGGGCGCCGACCTCGCTCGCGAGATGCTGGCCCGGGCGAAGCGGGACGCCCGGGCGCGTGGCCAGGGCCGCCCGGGTACGTCATCGGGTCGAGGCGTCGGTGCCGGTGACGGTGACGGTGCCGAGACCGGTGCGGGTTCCGGCGGGCACGACACCGGTCGGCGGGGGCGGGAAAGCCCTGGTGATCCGCCGCCGCGCCCGCGGCTGCCGGGTATCGCAGCACCTGGTCGCGACTGGCGGACGCCGATGGTGGTCGGTTCGTCGATCGCCCGCCTTGTCGCGGAACGTGGCTGGCAGAGCCGGGCCACAGACGCGTCGGTGCTGGCCAGGTGGGATGTCCTCGTCGGCCCGGACATCGCCGCGCACTGCTCGCCGGTCTCGCTGCGTGACGGCGAGCTGGAACTGGTCGCCGAGTCGACGGCCTGGGCCACCCAGCTGCGGATGCTGTCCAGGCAGATTCTCGGGATCCTTCGCAAGGAGCTGGGACCGCACGTCGTCCGCCGGATCACGGTGCGGGGCCCGGCCGCGCCCTCCTGGAATCATGGCGGTATGTCCACGAGCGGTGGGCGTGGCCCGCGGGATACGTACGGATGACACCTCATACCCCGGCTGGTTTCTCTCTGTAATCCCGCGCTGCCTCTGTATCCCGCGTACCCCCGGACGTCCCGCCGAACCGGGCCTCGCGGACGCGGTGAGGAGACCTCCGGTCGGCGAACGGATCACGGGTGACCGTCGCGGTGACCTCGGTGGCCGGTCGCAGATGGACGCAAGGCCTCAGGGTGCGTGGAGCTGGTAGGGGGCCACAGCCGACCTGAGTTCGGGGCCCAGCGCACAGCTGAGACGGCACCTTGCGTCCGTTACGACGGGTTGCCGGGTAGACTGAGGAATACTTCCGTCAGAGCGAGGGGACCTACCGCGTGGCCTACGACGCTAGTTCGATCAAGGTTCTCGAGGGTCTCGACGCAGTACGCAAGCGCCCGGGCATGTACATCGGTTCCACCGGGGAGCGGGGCCTGCACCACCTTGTCTACGAGGTTGTGGACAACGCGGTGGACGAGGCCCTCGCCGGCTACTGCGACACGATCACCGTGACCCTGCTGGCCGACGGCGGCGTACGTGTCACCGACAACGGCCGAGGTATTCCGGTCGGCGAGCACCCCGTCAAGAAGATTCCCACCGTGGAACTCTTGCTGACCACCCTGCACGCCGGAGGAAAGTTCGACGGCCAGGCGTACGCGGTCTCCGGCGGCCTGCACGGTGTCGGTGTCAGCGTCGTGAACGCCCTCTCCACCCGGCTCGACGTGGCCGTCGAGACCGACGGCCACTCCTGGTTCCAGCCCTATGTGGCATCCCGCCCCGCGGCGCCGCTGGCGAAGACCGGAACCTCGAAGAAGACCGGCACGACGATCTCGTTCTGGGCCGACCCGACGATCTTCGAGACCACCACGTACAAGTACGAGACGCTTTACCGGCGCCTGCAGGAGATGGCCTTCCTGAACAAGGGCCTGTCCATCACCCTCCGTGATGAGCGGAGTGCGGCCGCCAAGAACCCGGCGCTGGCCGCGAAGGCCGCAGAGGCGGCCGAGGCGGCGGCCGCGGCGGGTGAGGCCGAGGCACCCGCTGCCGAAACCGCCGCCGTGGAGGCGAGCAGCGCCCCGGCCGCGGCGGCGGAGGAGGTGACCGAGCCGGTCGAGGTCACCTTCAAGTACGACAACGGCCTGGTCGACTTCGTCGGTCACCTCAACGCGACCAAGGACGCCGTCCACCGCAGCGTGATCTCGCTGGAGTCCAAGGGCACGGGCATCGAGGCCGAGCTCGCGATGCAGTGGAACTCCGGCTACAACGAGTCGGTCTACACCTTCGCGAACACGATCAACACCCACGAGGGCGGAACCCACGAAGAGGGGTTCCGGGCGGCGCTCACCAGCGCGGTCAACGCCTACGCGAAGGATCAGAACCTCCTGAAGCCGGTCAAGGCCGGCTCCAAGAACACCGACGAGCGGCTCTCCGGCGACGACATCCGGGAGGGCCTCACCGCGATCATCTCGGTGAAGCTCGCGCAGCCCCAGTTCGAGGGCCAGACGAAGACGAAGCTCGGCAACACCGAGGCCAAGAAGTTCGTCCAGGAGATGTGCTACGCGGCGCTCAAGGACTGGTTCGAGGTCAACCGGACCGAGGCCCGCGCCATCGTCAGCAAGGCGCTGGACGCGCAGCGGGCTCGCATCGCCGCGCGGCAGGCCCGCGATCTGACTCGCCGCAAGGGCCTGCTCGGCGGGACCGGCCTGCCCGGCAAGCTTTCGGACTGCCAGTACACCGATCCGGAGCGGTGCGAGCTCTACATCGTCGAGGGTGACTCGGCCGGTGGCTCGGCCAAGGGTGGGCGGGACTCGAAGTTCCAGGCCATCCTGCCGCTGCGCGGCAAGATCCTGAACGTCGAGAAGGCCCGTATCGACCGGGTTCTGAAGAACACCGAGGTCCAGGCGCTCATCCAGGCGCTGGGCACCGGCATCCACGACGACTTCGACATCGCCAAGCTGCGCTACCACAAGATCGTGCTGATGGCGGACGCCGACGTCGACGGCCAGCACATCCGCACCCTGCTGCTCACCCTGCTGTTCCGGTTCATGCGCCCGCTGGTCGAAGCCGGGCACGTCTTCCTGGCGCAGCCCCCGCTCTACAAGATCAAGTGGGGTCGTGAGGACTGGGAGTACGCCTACTCCGACCGCGAGCGTGACGGCCTGCTGGAGCGGGGTACCGAGGCCGGGCGCAAGCTGCCCAAGGACGCGATCCAACGCTTCAAGGGTCTTGGCGAGATGAACGCCACCGAGCTCTGGGACACCACCATGGACCCGGACCGGCGGATCCTGCTCCAGGTGACCCTGGACGACGCCGCCGTCGCCGACGAGCTGTTCTCCGTCCTCATGGGCGAGGACGTCGACGCGCGCCGCAGCTTCATCCAGCGCAACGCGAAGGACGTGCGCTTCCTGGACATCTAGGCCAGTTCGCCGGTGGGGTCCGGGCGCTGACCGGGCCCGCCGACCCCGCCCGGCGGCCTGGTGGCACCGATCCGGCACCGAGCTGGAACCGAGCTGAAACCGATCTGATCCCGGCGGATCCGCGAGTGAGCGGCCCGCGGACGCCAGGGGACGGACCGGGCCACCCCCCGCGGCCCGGCGCCCGGCCCGCACCCGCCGACTCATCGCTCCCACTGCCTGGAAGGACCCCGTGGTCGACGTCCTACCCCCGCCCCCGGCGACCGCATCGAACCCATCGGCATCGAAGTCGAGATGCAGCGGTCGTACCTCGACTACGCCATGTCCGTCATCGTCGGCCGTGCCCTGCCGGAGGTGCGTGACGGGCTGAAGCCCGTCCACCGCAGGGTTCTGTACGCCATGTACGACGGCGGTTACCGGCCGGACCGGGGGTACTTCAAGTGCTCCCGCGTCGTCGGTGACGTCATGGGTAACTACCACCCGCACGGTGACTCGGCGATCTACGACACGCTCGTCCGGCTGGCCCAGTCCTGGTCGCTGCGTTACCCGCTGGTCGACGGCAACGGCAACTTCGGTTCGCCGGGCAACGACCCGCCGGCCGCCATGCGGTATACCGAGGCCCGGATGGCCCCGCTGGCCATGGAGATGCTGCGCGACATCGACCAGGAGACGGTCGACTTCGCACCGAACTACGACGGCCGTTCGTCCGAGCCGCTGGTCCTGCCGAGCCGGTTCCCGAACCTGCTCGTCAACGGCGCCGGCGGCATCGCGGTGGGCATGGCGACGAACATTCCGCCGCACAACCTGGTGGAGGTCGCCAAGGGCGTGCAGTGGGCGCTCGACCACCCGGACGCCACCGACGCGGAGCTGCTCGAGGCCCTGATCGGCATCGTCAAGGGCCCGGACTTCCCGACCTACGGCCTGATCGTCGGCCGCAACGGCATCGAGGACGCCTACCGCACCGGTCGCGGCAGCATCCGGATGCGCGCGGTCGTCAACGTCGAGGAGAACAAGGGCCGTACCCAGCTCGTCGTCACCGAGCTGCCGTACCAGGTCAACCCGGACAACCTCGCGGAGAAGATCGCCGAGCTGGTCCGTGACAACAAGATCACCGGTATCTCGGACGTCCGCGACGAGACGTCCGCGCGTATCGGGCAGCGGCTCGTCATCGACCTCAAGCGTGACGCCGTCGCCAAGGTCGTGCTGAACAACCTCTACAAGCACACCCAGCTGCAGGACACCTTCGGTGTCAACATGCTGGCGATCGTCGACGGCGTGCCCCGCACCCTGCGGCTCGACCAGATCATCTCGTACTACGTCGAGCACCAGATCGAGGTCATCGTCCGGCGGACGCGCTACCAGCTGCGCAAGGCGCGTGAGCGGCTGCACGTCCTCGACGGTCTGCTCATCGCGCTCGACCACCTGGACGAGGTCATCGCCCTCATCCGCAACGCCGAGTCGGCGGACGTCGCCCGCGGCCAGCTCATGGAGCGTTTCTCCCTCTCGGAGATCCAGGCCACCGCGATCCTCGACATGCAGCTGCGCCGACTGGCCGCCCTGGAGCGGCAGCGGATCATCGACGAGGCCGCCGAGCTGCGGGCGAAGGTCTCCGAGCTCGAGGCCATACTGGCCTCGCCGGCCCGGCAGCGCGAGATCATCGGTCAGGAGCTGGCGGAGGTCGTCGAGAAGTACGGCGACGAGCGGCGCACCCGCCTCGTCCCGTTCGAGGGCGACATGTCCGTCGAGGACCTCATCGCCCGCGAGGACGTCGTCGTCACCGTCACCCGTGGCGGCTATGCCAAGCGCACCAAGACCGACCTCTACCGCTCGCAGAAGCGCGGCGGCAAGGGCGTGCAGGGCGCGGCGCTGCGCGAGGACGACATCGTCGAGCACTTCTTCGTCACCACCACCCACCACTGGCTGCTGTTCTTCACGAACAAGGGGCGGGTCTACCGGGCGAAGGCGCACGAGCTGCCCGAGCAGGCCCGCAGCGCCAAGGGGCAGCACGTCGCGAACATCCTCGCGTTCAGCCAGGACGAGCGGATCGCCGAGGTGATGGCGATCCAGGACTACGAGGCGGCCCCCTACCTGGTGCTCGCGACCAAGCGGGGCCTGTGCAAGAAGACGGCGCTGACCGACTTCGACTCCAACCGCGCCGGCGGCCTGGTCGCCATCAACCTGCGCGACGACGACGAGCTGATCTCGGCCCGCCTCGTCGCCCCGGGCGACGACCTTCTGCTGGTCAGCCGCAACGCCCAGTCGATCCGGTTCCACGCCGACGACGAGCAGCTCCGCCCGATGGGGCGGGCTACGTCCGGTGTGATCGGCATGCGGTTCGACGACTCGGACGAACTGCTCTCCATGGATGTCGTCGTGCCGGACACCACCGCGGACCTGCTGGTCGCCACCAGTGGCGGCTACGCGAAGCGGACACCGCTGGCGGAATACCCCGTCCAGGGGCGGGGCGGCAAGGGGGTTCTGACCGCCAAGATCGTATCAACTCGGGGTGGTCTGGTCGGAGCGCTCGTCGTCGCACCGGACGACCAGCTCTACGCCATCACCTCCAACGGCGGTGTGTTGCGTACCGTAGCGAAGGATGTCCGTCGGGCACAGCGGCAGACCATGGGCGTACGGCTCATCGACCTGGAGGCCGGTGTGCAGGTCGTCGGTGTGGCGCGCAATGCTGATGCCAACGACAGTGACGGCAGCGGCGAGAATGCGGGGTCGGACGGGCCGGCCACCTGAGTTCGGCGATCCGGCGGCCTGACGGCCACGTCGCGCGTCGTCGGCGCCAGCCAGGACGGCCGACGGGCGAGTCCCACGTGCGACCAGGAGTGGACGGGGAGTATCCGTGAGCGACAGTCAAAGTGACCGGCCAGCCCGGTCGGCCGTCCACCGCGCATCCCCGGGCCGCCAGGAGTCACCGGTGGGCGCCGGCCGGTTGGACGATCCCGACCTGACCCGGCGGCCCGGGGACGCCGCGAGCGCTGCCGCCGCCGACGGCGGCAGCGACGCGCCGAGGCGCTCCTCCCTGCCGGGGACAGGCCGGGGCGAGAGCCGGGCCGACGACGGCCGCCCCGCGGGTGGTGGACCCTCGGCATCAGCCGCGGGCTCGGCGGGCTCGGGCTCGGGAGGCGCGTCCAGTCCCTTCTTCCAGCGGAACGGGCGCGACTCCAGCTCCTCGAACGACCGGGGCAAGGCGCCGGGGGCTGCCAGGAGCGAGGCGCGTTCCGGCGCCGCCGCGGCGGGAGAGCCCACCAAGGAGGGCGGCTCGTCCGCCGGTTCCGGTTCCGGCTCCGGTACTTCGGGATCCGCGTCGGGTTCCGGTACCTCGCCAGCGAGGAAGCCCGGCGGCACCGACCGTGCCACCCCGGCTCCCCGCGGCAGCGACGCCGACCGCGGCGCCGGGGCGCGGACCACCACCGCCAAGACCACGATCAAGAGCACATCCAAGACCACAGCCACGGCCACCACCCGGGACGGCGACCCAGCTGACCCGGCCGGCGGCGACCCTCGCAAGCCCTCCATGGCCAAGACCCGCACCGGCACCGACACCCGTACCCCCGCCGCGGCGGCCGGGCCGAACACCGCCCGAACAGACGGGTCCAGATCCGACACCACCAGAAAGCATGATGCGCAGAGCACCGTCGCGACCCCGGCGGCCCGACCCACATCGGCACTGGACGGGCCGCGGGACACCGACACGATCTCCCTGGTGCGACCCAACCTGCCCAGGCGCGGAACCGGCAGCACGACCGACCGCGGCGGCGACAGCATGAAGAAGACCGACCGCGCCGCCGTCACCGAGCGGATGCCCGCGGAACGCCGACCCACCCCCGAGCCCGTACGGGCCGGTTCAGGGGCCGGCCGGCCCACCCCCGCCGACCGCACCGCGCCCTACGACCGCCCTGGCACGCCGCCAGGCGTACAACCGCCCCCCGGCCGCCTCGGCCCGGGCGCGCTGTCCACCGAGCCGCTGGCCCCCCCTGACGGCCCGATGCCGTCCCGCCCGGGGCCGCTCGGCCCTCCCGGCCCCCAGGCCGGCCCCCGAGGTCCCCAGAGCCCTCAGCAGGGCGGCCGCGACCATGGCGGCTACGAGCCACTACGGAGCGACCGGGCGGAAGCAGCCGAACGGCGCCCCCCGCCAGCGGCCGGCGCGCACGACTACGCCTGTCCCGGGTCGAACCGCTGTCGGTGACCAAGCTCTCGTTCGCGTTCTCGCTGTGCGTCTTCCTGATCATGATGGTCGCCGTCGCGGTGCTGTGGTTCGTGCTCAACTCGATCGGCGTCTTCGACAGCGTCACCGACGCCGCCGACACGCTCACCAACGGCACCAACACCGACGTGTCCAACTGGCTGTCCTTCGGCCGCGCCATGCAGATCAGCCTGCTCGTAGGCGCCATCAACGTGGTGCTGATGACAGCGCTCGCGACCCTCGGCGCCCTCCTCTACAACCTCTGCGCCGAGATGATCGGCGGCCTCGAAGTGACCTTGAGCGACCAGTAGAAGATCTCCCAGAATTCGGATGGCGGCAGCCGTCACGCAGCTGTCGCCATCCTGTACTCTCATCAACAGCCAAGGACCTATAGCTCAGTCGGTTAGAGCGCTTCCCTGATAAGGAAGAGGCCGGTGGTTCAAGTCCACCTAGGTCCACGCGATCGGCTTTGCGTGTTCGCCCCCCTGTGGGGGCTCCCGGGCTCCCGCGGGATGTTGGTCGGGGGCCGAGCCCCCCGGGACCCCCCACGAGGACCCCCCCGAAGAACAGTGGGTCTGGGGATTTGGGGGGTTCTGTTGCCGGGGTTGCCTGGTTGATGGGGTTTGCTTGGTCGCATCCTCCCGGGTCCTGCGGTGTGGCTTTGGGCGATGGAGCCTTTGCTGCCTGGCACGATCTGAGGATTTTGGTCGTTGGGAACCTGTCGCGGACCGGCGCCGATCAAGATCGTTGGTTGGTGGGCGGGGAGGTTCGCACTCCACGAACGTGGCCGGACCTCCGAGCGCCCGGTGGCCCGGTGGCCCGGTTTGGTGGGTCGCAAGAGTGGACGATTTTGGTCGCTCCGACGACCAAAATCCTTCTTTCTTGCGGGTTGCCAGGCGACTCTGTGCCCTTTTTGCCCCTCTTGGGTGAGTTGGCGATGCGGCGGGGCGGTGCGGGATCGCCGAAGGGGGCGCCGTGCGGGCGAGATTCGGCTGATGCGGGGGCTGAGCACCTCGGGCGTCCGCTGGGGCCGCCCACGGCGGCGGGGTGGTCGGGTGGTTGTGGGGTTTGGTGGTCTGTGGGGGCTTGGCGGCAACAGAATCGGCCTGGGCGGACGAATCGGTGCTGGGAGGGCTTGTGCGGCTTGCTGGGGGTGGTGGGGGCGCCCGGAAGTACCAGCGGATCGCCGCCTACGTGGTCTGCGTCCAGGATGAACGGTTGCTGCTGGTTCGGACGGGTCCGAGTGTGGCTGCGGACGCGGCGCGGTGGACCCTGCCAGGGGGTGGGCTGGAGCACGGTGAGACCCCGGAAGCGGGCGCCGTTCGGGAGGTCGAGGAGGAGACCGGCCTCGACGTCGAGATCACCGGTTTGCTGGGCGTCGATTCCATCCGCGAGTTCTGGGCCGACAGGAACACCGACTTCCACGGGCTGCGGATCCTGTACTCGGGCCACGTCGTCGGCGGTGAGCTGCGGTCCGAGGTGGGCGGCACCACCGATTTGGCCGCCTGGATCCCGCTGGCGGACGTCGCCGGCCTGTACCGGCTCAGCCTTGTGGATATCGCCCTCGGGTTAATCCGTACGGGTACCGCCGGTGGGATGCGGGAGGCTTAGCGCGGTCTGGGCCTTGTGGTCCTGTGGTTGTCCACGGGTCTGTGCACAGGGCTGTGGATAAAGCTGTGGATGATCCTGTGGATAGGTCGGTATGTGGGTGCCAATCGTGGTGAGTGGTGCCTGGAAGCCGACACGAACGCCACGGGTGGATGGGTGCGAGCCGCGAACCGGTGGGCGAAGTGTCGGCCCGCATCCCATGCATGCGCTTTGCCAGTTCTGGTAAGACGAGCAGGCGGCATCGGCTACGGGGCGGGGAGCCGAGCGGGTCATCCCGCTGGTCGCGGACCCCGGATCCCCACCCGGATCCCCCACCTGGGACGAGGAGACGACGACGTGGACGTGGCGTTGCGGCAGGCGGCCGAGGCTGCCAAGGGCTTCATGCCACCCGAAGAAGGACAGGCGCTGCATGCGGCCGCCGCCGAGCTTCCCGGCGGTGGGCTCATCTGCGAGATCGGCACCTACTGCGGCAAGTCCACCCTCTACCTCGCCGCGGCGGCCCGGCTCGTCGGCGCCGTGGTCGTCACCGTCGACCACCACCGTGGCTCGGAGGAGAACCAGGCGGGCTGGGAGTACCACGACACCACGCTCGTCGACGAGCGGAGCGGGCGGATGGACACGCTGCCGACCCTGCGCTCCACGCTGGAGGCCGCCGGCGTCGAGGACGTCGTCACACCCGTCATCGGGCGCTCGGAGATGGTCGGCCGCTGGTGGTCGACGCCGATCGACCTGCTTTTCCTGGACGGCGGGCACACCGAGAAGCAGGCCCAGGCTGACTACGAGGCCTGGGCCCGCCATGTGCGTCCCGGCGGCCGGCTGGTCATCCACGACGTGTTCCCCGACCCGGCGGACGGCGGCCAGGCGCCGTACCACGTGCTGCTTCGCGCCGTCCGGGACGGATTCACCGAGATGTCGCGGACGGGATCCCTGCGGGTTCTCCGCCGGCTGTTCTGAGCCGCGTCAGCAGGCCCCTGTCAGCAGGCCCCTGTCACGCCCGCGGAGACTCGTCCGCGGGCTGCTGGTGGGGGCTCTGGGACCCGGGCTCCGGGGATTCGGGGGCCCGGCGGGGTCCGGGCAGGTCGGCGTGCGGTGCGGATGCCCCGTGCGGGGCGGATGCGGCCTGCAGGGCCTCGGGCAGGCCGTCGCCGCGGAAGGCCCGCTCGGTGGGCCCGCCGGTGAGCGTGTCGACGGCGAGGATGACCGCGGCCGCGGTCCAGGTCGACTGCTCCTCCGGCCAGTGGCACCGTGCCACGAACTGCCAGCCGGTCCAGTAGGCGCCGTCCGCGGTGCGCAGGTGCTGCATGTTGCGCACCATCCGGGCGGCCTCGTCGGACTCGCCGGCGAGATGCAGCGCGATGGCCAGCTCGCAGGTCTCCGCCCCGGTAACCCATGGCTCGTCGTCGACACAGCGGATGCCGAGGTCGTCCACCACGAAGTCGTCCCAGCGGCTGCGTAGCCGGGCTCGCGCTTCCGCGCCGTGCAGCGCGCCGCCGATCACCGGGTAGTACCAGTCCATCGACCAGCGATCCCGGGAGATGAAGTTCTCCGGGTGGTGGCGCAGGGCGTGCCACAGCCGGCCCGCCGCCAGCTCCCAGCCCGGTTGTGGATCGTCGACGAGCGCCGCCAGCCCGAGCCCACAGCGCAGGCTGTGCAGGGTGGACGAACATCCCGTCAGCAGCGCCTCGGGGTAGTCGTTCCCGGCGGCGTCGCGGGCCCACCAGATCTGGCCGGCGGGCGCCTGCATGTCCACGACGAAGTCGAGCGCGGCCCGGGCGACCGGCCATAGCTGGTCGACGAACGCCCGGTCGCCGGTGGCGAGCCAGCGGTGCCAGAGCGCGGTCGCCACGTAGGCGCACTGGTTGTTGTCGGCGAAGTCCTCCGTGATGACACCGCCGACGGTTTTCGCCGGCCAGGAGCCGTCCGGGCGCTGCTTGCGGCACAGCCAGTCCCAGGCGGCGTCCGCGGCGTCGACGCGCCCGGCGATCAACAGCGCCATCGCGCATTCCAGATGATCCCAGGCGTCGGTGTGCCCGCCCGGGAACCACGGGATGGCCCCGTCGGGCTCCTGGGCGGCGGCTATGGCGTCCGCGGTGGCACGTAGCTGGGCGGCGTCGAGGATCGGTCCGGTCGGCGAGGCGTCACTCGCCGGCACGCGGGCCCCCCACGGTGAGGTGATCACCTGCCGAGCGATCGGACGTCCGGGCAGGTGGTTGAAGTCGTGGTTTGCGCAGGTACAGCACCAGGCTCTTGCCCAGGACCGGGTTGAGCAGCTGCTCCGTCCGGCGGGTGATCGCCGGCTGGCGCATCATGTCCCAGACCAGCAGCCGGTGGTACAGCTTTGTGGCCCGATGGTTGTCGTCGTGGACACCGACCAGGCACCGCAGCCACCAGTACGGGGCGTGCAGCGCGTGCGCGCGGTGCTGGCCGATCAGGTCCAGGCCACCCGCACGCAGCTTCGCGACGAGGTCGTCCTGGCGGTATATGCGGACGTGGCCGCCCTCGACGTTGTGGTAATCGTCCGACAGCGCCCAGCAGATCCGCTCGGGGAAGCGCGCGGGCACGGTGACCGCGGCGAGTCCGCCGGGGCGCAGCACGCGGGCCAGCTCGGCGATCGCGCCGGCGTCCGCGGGGAGGTGTTCCAGCACCTCGGCCGCGATGATCCGGTCGAAGGTGCCGTCCGCGAAGGGCAGCGACAGCGCGTCACCGCGCACCGCCGCCGCCTGCCCGCCCGGGGGCACCTGGTCCTCGGCGGCCATCGCGCCGAACATCGCGTTCACCCCGGCCACCTCGTCGGCCGAGTAGTCGAGGGCGATGACCCGGGCACCCTGGCGCAACGCCTCGAACGAGTGCCGGCCGGCGCCGCAGCCGAGGTCGAGGACGAGGGCCTTCCCTGGGACGGGAAAGCGGTCGAAGTCGACGGTCAGCATGCGGCGGATACCTGGCTGTGGCCGGCGGTCGGCCTGGTCTCCCGGAGCACCTTCTCGTACCAGGCGGCGGTGCCGGCCGCGGCGGCCTTCCAGGAGAAGAGCTCCTCGACCCGGCGCCGGCCGGCAGCACCCATCCGTGCGCGCAGCTCGGGGTCGTCCTGCAGTGTCCTGATCGCGCCCGCGAGCGCGTCGGCGTCGCCCGGGGGCACCAGCAGCGCGGCCTCCCCGCTCGGTCCGGCCACCTCGGGCAGCGCGCCGGCGGTCGTCGCGACCAGCGGCAGCCCGCAGGCCATCTCCTCCACCGCGGGGAGGCTGAAGCCCTCGTAGAGCGAGGGCACCACGGCGACCTCGGCGGTGCGCAGCAGCTCGACCATCTCGGGCTGGGGCACATTGGACCGGAAGGTGACCGCCTCGGTGAGCCCGAGCTCGACGACCCGGCGCTGCGCCGCCCCGCCCTCCCGGACCTTCCCGATGCACACCAGGTGCGCCGGGCGCTCGACCCGTAGCTTCGCGAGCGCCTCCAGCAGCACCATCAGGCCCTTGAGGGGGACGTCCGCGCTGGTGACCACCACGATCCGCCCGGGGACCTGGGTGCTGGCGGCAGCCTGGCCGCCCTGGTCTCCAGTGGGTTCGGCCGGGCTCGGGGTGAACACGTCGGACTCGACGCCGAGCGGAACGGTGTGCATCAGATCAAGCGGCACGTTCATGTCGGCGACGATCTCGTGCCGCGAGCTCTCCGACGGCACCACCACTCCGTCGAGACCACGGGCTACCCGTCCCTGCATGGGCAGGAACGAGTACCAGCGACGAACACCGAGCCGGGCCCGCCGCCCGGTCGTCGCGGCCAGGTGCAGACGGCGGTCGACGGTGATCGGGTGGTGGATCGTGGAGACGACCGGGATCCCGTAGGGGCGCAGCGCCCGGCGCAGCGGCAGCAGGCCGTAGCCCAGCGTCTGGTTGTCGTGGACGATGTCGAAGTCCGGCCGGCCCTGCCCGCGCCGCGGGCGCAGCGCCTCGAAGGCCCGGATCGAGAACGCCAGCGGCTCCGAGAACTGCCCGGTGCGCATCATGCCGAATTCGGCCACGTCCGCGAGGGACCTGAACTCCCGGAACCCCGGCCAGCGGAACGGGTCTCCGTCGCGGTAGAGGTCGAGGCTCGGCAGTTCGGTGAGTTCCACGCCCGGGTCGAGCACCGGATAGGGCGGCCCACTCACAACGTGGACCTGGTGACCTAGCGTAACCAGTTCACGCGAGAGGTGCCGTACGTACACTCCCTGGCCACCACAGGTAGGAAGACTTCGGTACGACAACAACGCAATCCGCAACGGTGCGCCCTCCATCGCTCGCGGCCTCCTACGGGTCCCGCGAGCCCGTGGACAGCGCCGTTGCTGGAACACTAGGACATTAGACGCCGATCTTCACGGAATCTGGATACTTTCGGCTGCTTTCGGGCAAATCCGGCTACTTAGCGTAGTTGGTGCTACGGCCGGCCCGACGTGGTTGTCCGTACATTGGGCAGACGGTTCCTTCGGGTGCGAACCATCCGCGACCTGCCAAGTCCCGTCCTGGAGCAGGCCCGGCCACCCAGGCCGCGCCCCCGGCCGGGACCCGGTCCACCTCCCACGCCCTGCGGCTACGCTGTGTGGTTTCCGCTGGGCTGCGGTCAGACGCCTACCCTGGACGGATGGCTCCCGATGATCCGGCCGAGGACTGTTCGCGGCCGCGTCGGGGCCGCCCCAGGGACGCGACGATCGACGATCGGGTCCTGCGGGCCGCCGTCGAGGAGCTGGCCGACCAGGGCGTCGGCGGCTTCAGCGTCAACAGCGTCGCGGCCCGCGCGGGAGTGGCGAAACGCGGCATCTACGCCCGCTGGCCCACCCGCGACGCGCTGGTGCTCGCCGCCCTGGGCACGTTGTCCGCCGGTCTCGTGCCACCCCGGACCGGCTCGCTGCGCGCGGACCTGCTCAGACTGGCGCCGCAGGTCGACGCTGTCTTCACCGAACCGCGGATGTCGATCCTCGCCCGCTGTCTGGCCGAGCTCTCGCGTTATCCCGACCTGTACGCGGCCTTCCGGCGGGAGTCGGTGGACCGGTGCGCGGCAGCCGTCCAGGACGCTTTCCACGACGCCCGGCTGCGCGGCGAGACCCGGCCGGACCTGGACACCGATCTGGCCGCCAGTGCCTTCCTGGGCGTGCTGCTGACCCGGCAGGCGTTTGGGCGGCAGGCCTTCGGCTACGGCATCCCACCCGGTGGCCCGGACCCCGGTGGCCCGGACCCCGGTGGCCCGGACCCCGGTGGCCCGGACCGCGATAGCCCGAACGCCGCAGGTGGGCCGGACGCTGCCGGGCCGGTTACCTCCTTCCACCGCAGGCTCGTCGAGTACTCCCTCGCCGCGGCCGGGGACTCCGCTCGCACCCTGCCCGCGGGTGGGTGACGTGGACGTCCTGGCCCGTGACCGCGGTCACGACCGCGGTCACGGCCGCGCGGCCGCGCGGCCGCGCGGCCGTGGGGGTCGGCGCGGTCAAAGCTGTGAACAACTGTCCGGCGCGGCCGTGTCGTCGGTGGCGAAGCGCGCGTTGATCCAGGCGGAGAGGTCCCGCATGGACGCGTTGACGACCGTGAGGTGGTCGGCCAGCTGGTAGCGGCGGTACTCCACCGGGCCGCCAGCCGCGCACAGCGCGCGGACCACGTTGTCCGTGGTGGGCTGGCGAATCACGGTGTCCAGGTCGCCCTGGAGCACGAGCTTCGGCGGCCCCGGCTTCTCCAGTTGCTGCCACTGACGCTCCAGGGCGCCGGCGAACGGCTCCGTGCGCAGTGGATCGCTGGTGAACACGCTGGTGACGGACTCACCGGTGCTCGCCTGCAGAAGGTCGATCGCGCATCGGTTGTGCGCCAAGGCGCTCAGCCTCCGGCCGGTGGCGGTGAGCAGGCCCGCCGGGTTGACAGCCGGATCGGCGACGGTGACACCCAGCACCGCGAGCAACAGGTAGCCGACGCCCCCCGGCGTCGCCAGCAGCTCACGCAGGGACGTCCGCAGATCGGCCAGGGGCGCGGTCGCCGCGACCCCGCGTACTGGCAGGTCAGGCGCGTAGGCGGTGGCGAGACCACCGGCGGCGAGCACCGCCTGGCCGCCCTGCGAATACCCCCAGAGGACGACATCACGGCCCACCTGGGCGGCCGTGAGGGAGCGCGCGGCCCGGGCGGCGTCCAGAACTGCTTTCCCCTCGACGTCGGCCACGTAGATCGGGTGCTCACCGGGCCCGCCGAGTCCGGTGTAGTCGGTGATGGCCAGGACGTTCCCATCCCTGGCGAGTTGGAGCGTCCCGCCGACGGTGGACAGCGGCGAGTCCGCTCTCGAGGGGGCGCAGCTGTCGTTGATCCCGGTGGTCCCGTGGCCGAACGCGACCAGCTGGCGGCCACCGGGCGGAACGGGCGTGCCTGCCGCCGGGGCCACCACGAGACCCGTGACGAGCCGGTCCTCCCCGTCAGGACCGGTGGAGTGGTACAGCATCCGCCAGGCCCGCAGGCCGTCCGGCGCGGTCACCGGGGCGGTCGACACCAGCTCACCGGGCTTCCCGGCGGGCAGGTCGGCGAGGTCCTCGGATCCGGCGCGGCCGTTGACGGTGAGGTCTTTCAGACCGTAGCCGCTCAGCTGGTAGCTGGCGGCGGACGTCGCCGTTCCGGTTGCCCTGGGCTGATTCGTCGTTTTGGACGTCCTCGTCGGCGCGGTGGCCGACGCCACTGTCGGCGCTGTTGGACGCAGGGCCGTGGCGGAGGTCGAGCGCGCGGTGCAGGCCGTGAGTGGCGTGGTCAGAGCGGCGGCGCCGAGGGTGAGGCAGAGGAGACGGATCCGGGGTCTCGTCACCCCGAAAGGTTATGGGTGCTTTGCCGGGGTCGGCACCATCTGGGTGTCAGCTGTGTTTCCGCTGTCCGGCGGCCCGTCCAGCGGCCTGTCCGGCGCCCGTCCACCGCTGGCCTGCTGTACGCCCGCTGTCCCGGTGGTCTCGGTCCGGCCCGAGGCCGGAGCTGAGCCGCCCCGTGGACGTGAGACCCTGGAATTACCTACGGCGCTGCCGCGCGCGGTCCGTTCGATCCCCAGGAGGCCCTCGACAGTGACCACGTTCGCGTCGAACACCCTGGCCCTCGGGCCGGACGCAATCAGCGCTGACAGCCTGGCCAAGGCCGGCCTCGTCATGGTCCTGCTGATCGTCTTCGCCGAATCCGGGCTGTTGGTGGGGTTCTTCCTCCCCGGCGACTCCATGCTGTTCACGCTGGGTCTGCTGATCTCGCGGGACGAGGTGTCCACGCCGCTGTGGCTGGCCTGTGCGCTGATCGCTGTCGCCGCCATCGCGGGTGACCAGGTCGGCTATCTCTTCGGCCGAAAGGTCGGGCCGGCACTGTTCCGGCGTCAGGACTCGCGGTTGTTCAAACAGGAGTACGTCGACCAGGCGCAGGAGTTCTTCGAGAAGCACGGACCCCGGTCGATCGTGCTGGCCCGGTTCGTTCCGATCGTGCGGACGTTCACCCCGGTGATCGCCGGCGTGGGCCGCATGCACTACCGGACCTTCGTGACCTTCAACGTGATCGGTGGGCTGCTCTGGGGCTGCGGCGTCACCGTTCTCGGCTATTACCTCGGGAAGATCGCCTTCGTTAGGGACAACGTCGAGGCGATGCTCATCCTGCTTGTGCTGGTCTCGGTGCTGCCGATCGGCGTGGAATATCTGCGGGCTCGTCGCAGAAAGGCCGCCACCGCGGCCGCCGGTGGCACCGGGGGCCAGTCCGCGGGCACGGGCGCGAGTGGTGCGCACGATCCGGCCGCGGGCGGTCGGACCTACGCCGACCAGCTTGCGGGCACACCGGCGGGGCCGGGCGAGAGCGAGCAGACGATGCGAATCGAGCGGAACCCGCGGCGCGGAGGTGGCGGCAGGCATTCGGCGTCCCGGAATCGCTGAGCGTCGTCGCGCGGGCTGTGGTCGCCGGCGAGCTTGCCTCGCTCGGGATCGGCCCGCGCAACTGTGCTGTGCCGGGCCGCTGTGCTGTGCCGGGAGGCCACCCGAGCCGACAGCCGGGGGCGAAGTGCCGGAAACGAAAGGGTTCCGGCGGGCGACCCACTGATACGGGGGGATTCAGTGGGAGACACCCGCCGGAACACAGCTACCGTATCCGCCCGGTCGGCCCTACGTCGCGCCCACGGCCCAATTATCCCCGAAAAGAAGATGAACTAGCGCAATACGGGCATCGGGTGGTTACTTTCCGTGTGCGAAAATACACATTCTGGTTGCCCTGGGTGACGTTGGGTTGCGATCAGAGAGCGTCCAGGCCTCGCTCCCCGGTGCGAATCCGGACAAGACCCTCCACCGGCAGGACCCAGATCTTGCCGGCCCCACTGCTTGCCGACGCCGCGGCCCGCCGGATGACGTTCACCACATCAGGCGCGTCGACATCGGGCACGATCAGCTCAAGCCGGACGTTGCTCACGGATTCGTCATGGAAGACGTTGCCTCGATACGCCTGCGTACGCCAGAGCTCGAGGCCGAAGCCCGTCACCTGACTCAGGGTCATACCTTGTACCCCGAACGTCGTCAGTGCGGCGCGGACATCATCCACGCGGTGCGGGCGCAGGATCGCCGTCACGAGCTTCAAGACCCGGCTCCACCTCTGGTGGCGTAATGATGTTTCATCGCGGAGAAGCGTAAAGCCCACAGATGACAACGCGGTCTCGCGATTGTCATCCAATCCGGATGATGCCCGTCAATGCGGGCGCCATCCGATCTCGACGAGAGGACCGACCGATGTCCCTGCTGGACCGGAACACCGCACCGGACCCGCTCGACCTGCTGCCCGCCCTGCCCTCGTTCGCCCTGACCAGCAGCGACATAACGGATGGCAGCCCGCTCGGCCTGGACCAGGTGTACGGGGGCGCGGGCGGGGCGGACCTGTCGCCGCAGCTGTCCTGGAGTGGCTTCCCGGCAGAGACCAAGAGCTTCGCCGTCACCTGCTTCGACCCCGACGCGCCCACCGGCAGCGGTTTCTGGCACTGGGTGCTCGTCGACATCCCGGCGGACGTCACGGAACTGGCCACTGGTGCGGCCAGCGGTGACCTGTCCGGCCTTCCCGCGGGCTCGTACCACGTCCGCAGCGACTGGGGGACGCCGAACTACGGCGGTGCCGCTCCCCCCGAGGGCGACCGCCCGCACCGTTACGTCTTTGTGGTCCATGCCGTCGACGTGCCGAAGCTCGAGATCGACGCGAGCGTGGCCCCGGCCGTCGTCGGCTTCAACCTCACCTTCCACACCCTGGCCCGGGGCGTCCTGCGGGCGACCTACCAGCGCTGATCCTCAGCCGCCCCCGCCCCAGGGCGCGACCTCGGCAGCCGTTGCCGGCCACCACGTTCGGGGTGGCCGGACGCCCGTCCTCGCAGGACGGGCTCCCGCGGACGTCACCCCGGTCGCCGGTCACCTGGTCGCCCACGGTCGGCGCCGACCCGTTCGTCGGCGCCGACTTTTTTGCGCCTGTGTCTGGACGGTGATCCGACAGCGTTCGACGTCGGCGCAGCGGTTTCACGCGCGATACGGTGAGCGGGTAGTGGCAGTCGACCAAGGGGAGTCGGTATGCGCAAGTTCACTCTCATCGCCGTGGCGGCGAGTGCCGGGGCTCTCCTCACCGCCGTCCGCCGCCGCCGCAACAAGGACGAGATCGACCTGTGGCGCGAGGCGACGGCCGCTCAGGGCACCCGCTGACCCATCCGTAGCGGCGAGCGTCGCTTCCTCGTCCCGCCGGACACCCCGCCGGGGTGGCGAAGTGGCGCTCGCGGCGAGCGAGGGGGGAGTCTTGTCCCCATGGCCACTCCCAGCGCGCCGCATTCGGACTCGCAGCCGGTGTCCTCGTCTGTTGTCCTCTCGGAGCCGCCACAGCCTCCCGAGTACACGCCGTCCGCGGTGCCACTCGACCGGCTGCTGGGCTGCGCACGTACCCACGCGCGGCTGCTGGAGCTGCTGGCCCGCGTTGACGACGCCGCCGCACGCCGCCCCTCACTGCTTCCCGGCTGGACCGTCGGGCATCTGATCACCCATCTCGCGCGAAACGCCGACAGCCACACCGACATGCTCGACGCAGCGCGCGACGGGTACGTCGAGGATCAGTACCCGGGTGGCCTGGAGCAGCGGAACACCGCGATCGAAGCCGGCGCCGGCCGCCCGGCGCAGCAGTTGGTCTCCGACGTCGCCGATTCGGTGCGGCGCCTCGAACGTGCCTGGGACGACACCCACGTCGACACCTGGCGCGGCGGCCTCGGCCGGACGAGCACCCAGGGCAGCACCAGCCTCGCGGATCTCGTGTTCCTGCGATGGCGTGAGATCGAGATCCACCTGGTCGATCTGGGCCTCACCGATCTCGGTGGCCCGAGCTGGGGCGACCTGAGCCCGGCCTACGTCGAGGCCGAGTGGGCCTGGTCCACCCGCCGCCTGGTGGAACGGCTCCCGTCGGACATCACGCTTCACCTCACGCCGGGGGATCGCCCGTCGCTCACCGCTGGGAGTGGAGCCCGGATCATCCGGGTCGATGTCCCCGCCAGGGCCGCGCTGCACTGGATGGCCGGTCGGGCCGAGGGCGACCCTGCCTGGCCTACCTTGGCCGCCTGGACCTGAGGGACCGGCGGCCGGCCTCTCGGTCAGGCCTGCCCCGCAGTCCGTCCGTGGCTGCGCCCACCGTGGTCCATCCGTGTCTCGTCGTTTCGCCCTCCCCTGCGCCGTCTGTCTGCCGCATCGCCGTCACCTGTTCTCCGTGCACGAGGCGAAGATCTGAAGATTTTGGTCGGCCCGGCGACCGGGATCCTCCGGTCTTACTCGACAGGACAGTGGTAGCCCGCGGCCAACAGCCCCTCTGCGTGGGCCTCAGCGCCTCGTTCACCCCAGCTCAGGTACCGCGCATGGTGGGAGCCGGGACTCGATCGTGCGGTAGCCGGCAGGGATCCCTGTGATGGTGACCGTGCACGATATTTGCTTGTTGTAAAAGATCGACGTTGCCCCTGTTTGCGGCTATCCGAACCCGCGTGCGAAAACCACCTACGGTGACTGTCGAATCATTTTTCTTCAAAGAAAAATCTGTCGTTCACCTTGCGTGGAGATCGCTGCGTCGTCGAACGATTTCCGGATCCGGCGAACGTTGATTCATTTTGCTTTGCAACAAAATAACGCACACTCCAGAGATGGTTATGGATGGCGACGCTGACGATGATCGGCGGTGGTCATGGTCGATTCATTTTGCTAGGCGACAAACGTCGTCGATCACCAGTCGTGGAAAGGGTCGGTGACGCGAGCCGATTCCACCCCCGGTTTCTGTCGGATGATTTTGCTCATGCGCAAATTCCAACGGTACCCACCTGCGGTTATGGCTGTACTAGTTGACCACGATCCTCCACGGTGACTGTCGCAGAAGTTCGATGAATTTGCTTGGCATCAACCGGTATCTGTGACCGTCGAGGGAATGCGGCCGACGATTCGCACGCCAACCGCCCGGGGAGTTAGTTTACAACGTTTGCTGATTGACAAAATTTGACGGACTCCCGCCAGGGTCTCCGTCAAATTTTTGCTCGGTAGCCACCGGTGGGGACTGGCGCCGACGGCATCGAATTCCGGGACGGTCCTCAGCAATCTGTGACCACGATGGTTTGCGCCAGCTCCTTGTCGTCGCGGTCGTCAACGCGCGAGTGTAGAACGTTTGCTTATTAACAAAAGGCGGCGGACTCCAAACTGGGCTCGGCCGTCGTCGCAGAGATACCCCGCGAGCAGGGCGGGCGTCCCTGCGGAAGTCGCACGGCCGCAGGGACACCCACCGCCGCAGACACCTGGTCGCCGCAGCCGCGCCTTTGGGCGTCCCGCATCGGCTGTGCGACCCATGCGGACGACGTGACCATCCCGCCGGAGCGGTCGCGCGAATCGGATGTGTCCCCACCGCCGCGGAGAAGCCTCCGCACCGGATTGGGGCAGCGCGCGCGGATCCGTGGTGGGGCCGAGGCCTGCTGCGCGAGGCCTGCGGTCAACGTGCGCTGGAGCGCGGGGCCCGCTGTCCACAGTTCGGCAGTCCACGGCGGGAACGATGACCGCTGGTGGGCATCGTGTGGACAAGCCTGGACCGTTTCTGCCTGCCGGCCGGCGCTGCGCACAGGCCGCCAACCCGGGTTCGCCGCGGCGCGTGCCGTCGCAGCTGGCCGGAGCAACGGAGATCCCGCGGAAACCAGCCACATAGGCGGAAAACAGCTGACGATTTCCACCCATGGGCCTCGTCCACCCACAGTGAGGCCGAGCTCCGGCGGGCTTTCCACAGTTGTCGGACCGATCCGAGCCCCCGCTGCGGAGCAGCGGCACGACCGAGGCCCGCCTGGCAACGTCACTACCGACACACAAGCACCATCGATGTCGCTGCGGCCTGATCGGACGTACGCCGACCCGACGCCGATGCCTCCGCGCGTGCCAGACATATTCTCCGACAACGCACGTTGTGGTAATCATGGCACATTGCTCGCTTTGTGTCTGTAACTCGGCACGGGATGGCGCCGAGAACTTGAACGCACTCCATATATGGGCAGCGTGCGCCGAGCGCGATCGAGTTATCCACAATCTCGACCCACGCCGGCACGAGGGGTGCACTCTGGTCGGCCTTGCATCGTTGAACCCGGCCTGAGCTGGCAGAACTGCCAAGATGATCACAACTCTGATCTACGGAGAGCCGCAGATGGCGGGCCGCCGGAGCTGCTGGACGGGTCGTCGCCTCGGCGGGCTGGGGGTACTGGCTGTGGACAACTCGGCGGTCGCCGTCCACGCCGCGATCCCCGCTGCCGAAGGTCAAGGGTGAAGAAACCTCGGCGGCGGGCGTCCCAGCGGTGAGCGATGCCGTAGTCTGGGGACGTTGGTCACCCGGATCTCGCGTCCTGGCGGCCAGACCCACGGGGGCGTAGCTCAACTGGCAGAGCACTGCCTTTGCAAGGCAGGGGTTAGGGGTTCAAGTCCCCTCGTCTCCACCCAGCACTACCAGGCGGTTTGCCCTACTCCTCTTCGTCGATCAAGGGCGTTTCGGCCTCAGTGCGAACGGATCCGCGAACGTCGGTGTCCTCCGGCGTCTCGCCGGTCCCGAGGATCAGACCTGCGATTGCCCCGGCGGCCTCGGCATCCATGCCCGGGATCACGTGGCTGTAGTACGCGAGTGTGAACGCCACGCTCGCGTGCCCCAACCGCTCAGACACGATCTTCGGGTGCACGCCGGACTTCAGCGCGGCCGTGGCGTAGCTGTGCCGGACGTCGTGCAACCGGATCACCGGCAGGCCTGCGGACTTGGCGTGCGCCTGGAACCAGTCGGTCACCGTGTCAGGGTGGATGCCCGTACCGTCCGGCCAGCAGAACAGCAGATCGGTCGTGAACCCGAACTCGGTGCGCTCCTGCTCCCACCGGTCGACGTGCACCCGCAGGGCCTTCGCCGTGACGGGATCGAGCACCAGGGGCCGATACGCACTGTCGGTCTTGTGCTCACCGTCGACAGCCTTGTTGTCCACCACGATCCGCGGGCGACTGGACGACAGCGTTCCGGCGTCCAGGTCGACATCGTGGCGACGCAGACCGACCAGCGCGCCGCGCCGCAGGCCGGTCGTGATGGCCACCAGGTACAGCGCGTACAGCCGGTCACCTCGAACGTGGTCGACGAACGTGCGTAGCTGCTCCTTGGTCCACACGGTCGGCACCCGGCGGTCCAGCTTCGGCCGCTCCACATCGTCGGACGGATTTCGAACAAGGTAGTTCCACCGGACGGCGTCCCGCAGGGCGCGGTGAAGCACCCGATGTACGACAGCCACGCTGCCGGGCGAAAGTCCGGCACCCTGATTCGTCCGCTGGTGGCGCCGGCCGGACGTAAGCAGGTGGGCGTACAGGAGGTTGATCCGGACGGGGGTCAGCTCCTGAAGGGCGGTGTTCCCGATCACAGGCTTGATGTAGCTGTCGCAGTAGGTCCGATACTTCGACCAGGTGGACGGACGCAGTGACGGGCGTACCGCCACGATCCATTCGTCGAGGAACTCCGTCACGGTGCGTCGAGACCGGTCAACCCGCCGTCCCTCCTCGTGCGCGAGAATCGATTTCCGCATCTCTCGGTTCGCTTCCGTCTTCGTCGCGAATCCGCCGCGCGAGGTCGTCCGGCGCCTGCCGGTGAGCGGGTCGGGGTCGATGTCGTGGCGGAACTCCCACCCGTTGGGACGCTTGTAGACGCTGCCCTTCACGCGGCACCGCCGAAGGTGGCGCGCAGACGGGCGGTGACGACGTAGACCCGTCCGCCCATGCGCTGGACCGGTAGCTCGTCGGTGTCCGCCAGGCGGTACGCGGTGGCGCGGGACAGCCCGAGGATCTGCGCGGCCTTCCCGACCGAGATCAGCGCGGGCAGGCCCTCGAACGGGTCCGGCTGGTCGGCAGTCGTGGGTTCCCTGGGCGGCGACGGGGTGGCCGGGTGCTGGTCCGCAAGGTAGGCGTCCAGGCGCTCGAACACGGCGTGAAGCTCCGCGCGGAGTACCGCGATGGCGTCGGGGGCGGGAGCCTGGAGAGGCCCCCTGATGACGCGGTGGCGCGGGCGGGAGACCACACGTTCGGCGGGTTGGGTGGTGGTGGGACGGGTCATGATGAGTGTGCCTTCTTCCGGTTCGTGGGGAGTGGGTGGGTGCCCCCGGCGGTTGCTTGGCGGTGTTCGCCGGGGGTGCCGTTGATGTCGTGGTCGGCCTGCTCGGGGGTGGGCAGGTGCGGGCGGGTCACCGGTGCGGTTCCGGGCGGGGTGGTTGGCGTCGGGCGCGGCGCCAGTGGGCGGTGACGGGCGGCATGACGGTGTCCCTCGGGGGTCGGGCGGACGCCCGGACGATCACGGTGTGTGATCGTTGCGGGGTCGGCAGGGGTGATCGTGGGGAGTTAGATCGGCGGTGGCGGGTTAGATTTCTAACCCCGACGGTTAGGTGATCAAGATGTGTGCTGGTCTGCGGGAGTGAGGTGGGTTGGCCGTCGGGGGTGAGTGAGGCCGGGGTCGTGGGGCCTGCTCTGCGGGCTGGTTTCGAGGTCGCCCCGGGGGCTAACTCACTGCCGGCCAACCACCCCCGCGCGGTGACTCTCTGTGGTCGGAGTGGGGTGTGATCGGCGAGGGAGGGAGGGAGGTAGGGAGCTGCTGGAAGGCCGATTTCGGGGGTCCTGGCGGGGGTGAGGGAGGCGGGTCGGTGCCTCCCTCGGGGGGTGTTCGTGCTGGTGGGCCGAGGGAGGGAGGGGGAGGGATGCGGGAAGGGAGAACTCCCTTCGGGTGGGTGGCCTCCCTTGGCGCATCCCTTCGCTGTGCGTGACGTTCGGGGGCTACCGCCGGCGGCGTCGGCCTAGCGTCGGGGCTGAAACAGGGGGGGCAGTGCCCCCCCTGTTTCAGCGGGGTTGGCGGCGCCCCTCTACCCGCTCTCCGGGCGGGGCGAGTCCGGCGGTGTGCTGGCACCGGCGGCACAGCCCGTAGCCGATCAGGAGCGGCCCGAGTGCCACCGTGCTCGGGTGGAGCTGCGCGACGGTCCGCCGGCACCGGTCGCACCGGTTGTCCTCACCGGGCGCGGGTGCCAGGTGGCGGACGCAGGCGGGGCAGACGACGATCCCGGGCGCCCACACGGCGGCGTGCAGAACGCGGGGTGCGGCGGTGACGTGGCGGCAGGCGCGGGCGGTCGGGCTGGTGAGTGCGGCCACGGTCCGCAGGATCTGGCCAACCAGCCACCCGGTCGGGTCGGTGGTCGGGTGCACGGTGCCGTGTCCGGCGGCGGCGATGGTGTCGAGGTGCCGGCGTGCGTCGCGGGCGGCGGCGGTGAGCTGGTCGGCCAGTGCGGTCGGGTTCATGGGCGGGTCCTTCTAACGGAGTGCGGGAACAACCGTCCCGACCGTCCCGACCGTCCCGGCGGCGGGTGTTTTCGCAGGTCAGGCGGGGTGTCGGGGGTGGGACGGTTGGGATGGGCGACCGTCCCGGCGGGGTGGCCAACCGTCCCGGGGGTGGGACGGTTGGCCGTCAGGGTGGGACGGTCGGGCAGAGCAACCGTCCCGGGTGTTTGTGCAGGTCACGGGGGCTCTAGGGACGGTTGGGACGGTCGGGACGGTCGATCCGGTGAACTGTCGTAGGCCAGGTGGATCAGCCGCGCACGGTTGCCGCCCGCTTCCCGGGCGAAGTCGACCGTGACGCCCTGGGCGCGTAGGGCCGGCGCCACGCGGCGCACGGCGCCGGACATCCCGCGCGCGGACTTCGGCCAGGTGCGCGGCCTCGGGTCCGGCGCCGGCAGCTGGGCGTAGAGCGCGTCCGCCGTGCCGGTCCACACCCGGACGTCGGCCAGGTGCCGGCGGACCGCATCAGCGACCGGGTCGGCGGCCACGACCGTGGCGGCCAGGTCGGCGGCGGCGGTGGTGTAGTCGGGCAGGGTGGTCCAGCCGGTGACCGTGTCGAGGGCGGCCAGGACCCGGGCGAAGTCCGCCATCCGGGGCAGCTCCGCTACCCGCACCCCCGGCAGGGCCGCCAGTACCTGGCACAGCAGGTCCAGCAGCGCGGCCAGGACGGCGGGGCGCGCGGCGTCGTAGGCGGCGGAAATCTCGGCATCGGTCCGGCGCCTGCTCGGGTCGATCCGGGTGAGTTCGAGCGGAAGAATCCGTTCGGCCAGATCACCGGCCAGATCACCGGCGTCGATCGACGTCATGGCCAGCACGCGCCGGTAGCTGATCACGGTGACGTCGTCGTCGGTGTACAGGGCCCGGTCGACCATGCCGTCACCGGTCACGGCTTTGCACAGGGTGTCGGAGAACCACGGCGCGACCCCGGACACGTTGTCGAGTGCGACCACCCACGATGCGGACGCGGTGACCGACCACTGCCGCACGTCGCGGGGTGCGGACCGCAACGGCGCCGGTGACGGGTCCAGCAGACAGACCGTGATCCGCGCCGCGGTGGACTTCGCCGTGCCCTGCTCGCCGGTCAGCACCAGGATCGGGTGCGGGATGTCAGGCAGGAACGCGGCGACCAGCCACCCGACCAGCAGCCGGAAACCAGCCTCGGACACGTTCACCAGCCCCCGCAACGCGGCCAGGTCACCGGGCCGCGCGGGGATCGGCAACGGGCTGGTGAGCGCGGTCCGGCGAAACAGCACTGGGGACCGTTCCAGCACGGTCCAGCCGTGCGCGTCGACCTGTACACACCGCCCGTCCACGGTGCCCAGATCCAGGACCACGCCACCATCGACGGTCGCGGCGACCCGCAGACCGACCGATTCCGGTTCGGCCTCGGCGGCTGCGCCTTCGAGCACGGTCAGGGCGTCGGACAGCGCACCCCCGCCGGGGGTCGAGTCGTACCGGTCGTAGTACGCGGTGGCCAGGCGGGTGCGTAGACCGTCCTTGCCGCGCAACGACAGGGCGATCATCGGGCCGGTCAGGTCCACGGCGTAGGCGCGTCCGTCGCTGCCGCGGACGACGCGGTACCGCTCACGAGACAGCGCGACCAGCCGTGTCGCCTGCGATCCGGACCCGCCGTCGTCCGGCGCGGGGTCGGCCTGCTCCTGCTCGCCGGTGACGCCGGTCGGGCCGGCGGTCGCGGGCATGCCGGGCAACGGTTCGTCCTGCTCGCCAGGCGACGGCGCGGCGACGCGCAGATGACGCACCGACCCCGCTTCGGTCGGGGTGCCGTCCGGGCCGGTCATCGCACACCGCCGCAGCTGCGACGGGGTCCGGGAATGAGATGCCCCTCCCCCCGACGTTCGGTGTGTGACCTGCCGGAACGGGGTGCGGCGCCGCACTCCGTCCGTAGGCCTCCGACGTGCCGCGCGGCACGTCGGAAAGGGGGAGGGGGCACCTCGTCGACCGCACCAGGCAGGCAGCCGCGCCGGTGCGCGGTCCGGGTGTGCGGTGCGGTACCGCCCACGTAGGGCGGGACCTGTCGCACCCGGTCGGACGCGACGGATCGGACGGACCCCCGGGTGGGGGCAGGCTGGTTCGGGGCATGCGTCATCACCTCTCGTGGCGGGATGGGCGTACCGGTACGCCAGCCGGCGCGTGTTACCGGTACGTGGGTTCGGATCGACTTCGGCGGTGCGGCGGCGGGTCGATCGGTGCAGGTCGGCACCGGCAAGCGGTACGGATCGGCCGTACACGTACGAGTCGGGTTGACGATCGACCAGCGGATCGGGGTTCGACCGATCGCCGTGTGACGACCGGTCCGGTGTCAGGCCGCGATGGGCTGGTGGTGCACCGGCTTCATCGGCACCCGGTACACCGGGGGCGCCGGCGCGCCGGCACCGGTCGTCGGGGTGCCGGTCGCGCGGCGGCTCACCCACTCCGCGACCGACAGCGCGCCCTTCGACGTCCCGCACGGGGTGCACGCCGGTATCAGGTTGAACCGGCTGTTGGTGCCCCCGGCGGCACGCGGCACCAGGTGGTCGAGGTGGTCAGCGTCGGCGGTCAGGCAGTAGCCGCACCGACCCCCGAACGCGGCGAACAGATGCCGCCGCGTCGACGGATTCCCGACGCTCACCGGTGACCTACCCGAGTGCACGATCCCGGGGCGCCTGGCGCTGTGCCGCACACCGGGCAGCCGTTCAGCGATGCGGACGGCTCGAACCGCACCCCGAACACGGCGGTGAGCAGATCGGCGTAGAGGGGGGACAGGCCACGCTGCCCGTTGGCCCACTGGCGGATCATCCGCTTCAGACTCTCGTCCCCGGGAAGCGTCGCGCGGCCGGCGGTCGCGGCGCGGCGCAGTTCGAGGACCAGCCGCGCGCGGGACCACCCCCGCTCACACGACAGACGGTTGATGTCCGGGCCGGTCGCGGCCGGCACCTGCTCTGGCCGGACCTGCGGCGGGGCGGTTCCCGCCGACGGACGGATCAGAAGTGCGGTGCTCACGCGGCCACCGCCGCGGCGTCGGAGGCGAGCATGCCGGCCACGGCCTGCCGGCAGAACCCCGGCCAGGCGTGCGCCTCGGTGTCGAACGCGGGGGCGTCAACCTCGAACGGCTCGGCGGCGGCCTGGCGGAAGGCGTCGACCCCTCGGGTGTAGGCGATCCGGGTGAGTTCGTACCGGACGTCGATCGGGTTCGTCAGGTCCTCGGCATCCCGGTCGCTCAGGTGCATCAGACCGGCGGCCAGCTCGTCGGCCGTGAGCTGGTCGACACCGGAGATGACACCCTCAGCGGCGAGCATCTCCATGACGGCCTGGCGGCAGAACACCACCCACTCGTCAGTGCCCACCCTTTCCCAGGACAGCCGGTCGGCCGTCTCGAACACCGAGGCCATCCCACGGAACGCGATGTGGAACTCGACTTCGTGGCGGACCTCCGCAGGGGTGCGGAGATCCTCGCGGGTCAGGGTCTCGCCATCGACCAACGCGGCGACCATCAGCGCGTACGTCAGCGGCACCCGCGCAGCCAGGTAACCGCACGTCGGCCCGTGCAGATCCTCATCGAAGATCGGAGCCGCGTTCGGGGCTCCGCCACCAGCGGGCATCGACCCGACCGGACGCGCGGAAGTACGCTCAAGAAGCATCGTTCGGTTCCTCTCACCAGGGCGTTCGGTGCACCGACCCCGGTGCGTTGCTTGGCGGCTGGCACCGGGGTCCGCTTTCGATGTAGGCCATACTGCTTTGGCCTAGGCCGTATGTCAAGCCGTTCCGCAACCGGCCATGTCGCCACAGTGAGACAGGACAGATCACTGCGTAAGGTGACAAGACGGTGACGATGTGGGGACAAGTGTGGGGACAGGCCATGTCCCCCGAAACCGTCACTACTCGGCCTCGGGCGGAAGCCTCACACTCGTAGGCGAACGCTCAAGAGAGGGAGGCTCCCGTGGCCAACGACTCGAGTACCGACGGTCAACGTCCCGCCTGGGCTCGAAGACTCCGCGAGGAACGAGACGCCCGGGGCTGGTCTCAAGCCGAGGCCGTTCGCGCCTTGCGCGGCCACGCGGGCGCCACAGCGCTAACCAGCGACAGCAATCTGATTCGCAACTGGAAGCGCTGGGAGGCAGGGGAAACCGTCCCAGACGACTTCTACAAACCGCTACTCGCGAAAACATTCGGTACAGTGACCGGTGCACTATTTCCAGCACCGAAATCACCTTCGTCCGAGGAGATCTTTTGGCAGCCACGGGAATGGGCACGCTTGAGATCGTCTCTCGAATGAGAATGTCCGATCTTGGCCAGGGAACGCTAGACGCATTGGCAATCACGACCGAGCGACTGTGTTGCGAATATGCCTCGTCGCCGTCGCTTCAGCTCCAGGTGGAGGGGCGCGCCTGGCTCGGACGGATTACCGGCCTCCTAGACCAACGGCTGACGCTCGCGCAGCACCGGGAACTGCTGATGCAAGCAGGCTGGCTAGCACTTCTGGTCGGCTGCGTGGAGTACGACCTAGGAGACAAGCGGGGAGCCGAGGCCACCCGAAGAGCGGCGATGTCGCTCGGCAATGAGGCGGGGCAGGCGGAAATCTCTGGGTGGGCACACGAGATGCAAGCCTGGTACTGCCTTACACAGGGCGATTATCGTGGAACCATTGTCGCCGGTGAGGCAGGGCAGCACGTGGCGCCGAACTCGGGGGTGGCGGTGCAGCTCGCAGCCCAACGGGCAAAAGCGTGGGCGAGAATTGGGGACCGGCGTCAAGTGGAAGTCGCCCTTGATCAGGGGAGATCGATGCTTGAGCAGCTGCCATACCCCGACAACATTGAAAACCACTTCGTGGTCGACCCTGCGAAGTTCGATTTCTACGCCATGGACTGCTACCGCATCCTTGGCGAAGATCGCCTGGCAGAGACCTATGCTCGCCATGTAATCGAAGCCGGAACCGACTTTAGTGGCCGCGAACGCTCTCCGATGCGAAATGCCGAGGCCAGGATAACGCTCGGGGTCGTAGCCGCACGTCAAGGTGACGTAGACCAAGCTGTCGCGTACGGGCAAAGGGCGCTGCGGGGGGACCGTCAGTCGATACCGTCACTTCTCATGTGTTCTCGCGAGCTTTCGGCCGTCCTGCAAGAACGCAATCCCGATAATGCCGAGGTGCGCGATTATCTCGATAACCTACGCGATGTCGCGAGCCTTCCTGCGCAGACGAACGACTAGAATTGACCCCCCGGCGGCGACGTTGAGCTGACGCGCAACGCTCTCCGATGCCGTAATAATCTCGGTGGATGAGATCTCTAGATCTTCATCAACTTCGACTAGCAGCGCCGAATCAACCCGATCTTCGTTGCCGCATACCGTGGTCCCACCTCGCCCCGCAGTCCGAACAAGATTCTCCATCTGGAGAATCGCTATGGCCTTATCTGCGGTCGGACGTGAGACTCCCCAGTCTTTCGCTATATCTCTAATTGTAGGTAGTTTTTGACCGGGAGAAAGATTGCCTAGTTCGATTTCTTTACGGAAATGATCGGCGATTGTTGCGGAGCCGACGCGCTCAACTGATTCCGCTGACACTGGCTCCACCTTCCGATGCGACAATGATGGTTCCGGAATCACTGGGTTCCGGAGCCGATTCGACCGGCGTTTCGTCGACCGTGTGTCCGGCTGGCTCGGCGACAACCTCGTTCCGAGGCCGTCCGCCTACGCCGACGCGGGTGCGGGATGCGTGCCACTCGACGATGCGGCCAGGGCGCCACATGTGCGTACGTCCAACCGTCTGGTCAGGCTCTGGCAACCGACCACTTTTCCGGTAGGCGCTGACCGTTCCAACGCGGACACCGAGGTACTCGGCGACGTCGGACGTCGTCCACCATTCGAGGTCCGGGTCAGGCGATCCTGCGGTCACCGGGCCATCCTCCCCGATGGGCGAGACGTCGCCAACCGGCAACGGCGCCGTTCCGGCCGATGTTGCCGACGGTGACAGCTCGTGATGCGACGGCGCGCCGCTAGCAGGAGTGGCATGAGGGTGCATGAGGCGGCTCCTGGCGGGTTCGATGGGAGGAGAGCTGTCGGCCTGCTAGCCGCTAGATGGCTGGTCAGGGGCGCATTCGGCTGCTAGCGGACCTGCTAGCGATAGCAGGGGGAACTGCTAGCCGCTATCACCCAACGGGCTGCCACGGTGGGTCACAGGGCCTCGGTGCCGAACGCCTGGTGGAACGCTCAACGCCGGTGATCACGGGGCTGACGGCCGCCAGGCCACGCGAACGAATCCGCGAACACGGCGCGTGGAGACGGGTGCGATTGAGTGGGACGGCGCGGGACGCATGACACGCTCCACCCGTGCACTCGGTGCAGGTCGTACGACGACCGACCCCGCAGGGACGTGATCCGCTCAGTTTGCAAGGCAGGGGTTAGGGGTTCAAGTCCCCTCGTCTCCACCACGCAGGGTCACGTAGATGCTGACCTGCGAAATCGTTCAAATCTACTGATCTTTTTTCTGGTGCGGCAGGGCGCCTGTCGGATCGCGGCGCCGCGTTTGCGCAGGTCTAGATACTCCTGGGTGGTTCGAGTCCCATCGCAGCCTTCGATAGCCTTGCTACTCAGCGTAGTGGCTACCGTCCTGGATGGACGAAGCGTCGTGCTATGCCGTCGAGGCCGGTGGTGAAGGTGGCGTCGTCGCGTTCGGGTGCGCGCGCGGAGCGCGCGGGCGAGGTGGGGGAAGACGGCGGGGTCGACAATCGGGTAGGGCTGCTGCCCGGCGTCGGCGGCCGGGTGGGCGATGCGGAGCGCGTGGCCGAGGGTGTAGCCGTTCACGATGCCGGCGACGGCCCAGGCGTCCGCGGGGTCGAGCCGTAGTGGGGCCACGGCGGCGATGAGCTGCTCGGCCCTCGGCGGCAGCACCGGGCCTCGGGATTGATGCACCAATGGTGCATGCGAGCCGGCCGGCGACGGCGGAGGGCCGTGGCCATGGGCAGACACAGCACCCGGACGGCCGGCGCCATGGAGGTTCACGGACGCGGCGGGAAGGTCGCGCGCCTTTCAACTACATCGTTGGTCGACAGGTTGGTTGATCGAGTGCGAGGGTGGTCAGCCGCGCGGAGTGGCCGGGGCTTGGATGGATGTATTTGGGCCGTCCCGGCGGCGTCGGGGGATGGGTGCTGTCGTGGTGGGTGGGCTGTCGACGTGTGCGGTGAAGCGGCGTAGTCGCAGGCTGTTGGCGACGACGAACACCGAGCTGAAGGCCATGGAGGCGCCGGCGATCATCGGGTTGAGCAGGCCTGCCGCTGCCAGGGGCAGTGCCGCGAGGTTGTAGGCGAAGGCCCAGAACAGATTGCCCTTGATGGTTGCCAGGGTGCGGCGGGAGAGGCGGATCGCGTCGGCGGCGGCCCGCAGGTCGCCGCGGACGAGGGTGAGATCGCTGGCCTCGATGGCGACGTCGGTGCCGGTGCCCATGGCAAGGCCGAGGTCGGCCTGGGCGAGGGCGGGGGCGTCGTTGACGCCGTCGCCGACCATCGCGACGACCTTGCCCTCGGCCTGCAGGCGCCTGATCACGTCGGCCTTGTCGGCTGGCAGCACCTCCGCGATGAGGGTGTCCGGGCTGGCTTCGATGCCGACTTCTGCCGCGACCGTGCGGGCGACGGCCGTGTTGTCGCCGGTGAGCAGCACGGGGGTGAGCCCCAGCTGGCGGAGCTGGGTGACGGCCTGTGCTGAGGTGGGTTTCACGACGTCCGCGACGACGAGGACGGCGCGGGCCTTCCCGTCCCAGGCGACGCCGACGGCGGTGCGGCCGGCCGCCTCGGCAGTGGTCCTGGCTGCGGCGAGGTCGGGCGGCAGCGGTTGGCTCCACTTCTCCAGAAGGGCCGTCCGCCCGATGAGGACGGCGTGCCCGTCGACAACTCCCTGGACGCCGAGTCCTTCAAGGTTGCTGAACTCCTCGACGCCGGGCAGGTCGCCGACCCGCTCGCGGGCGCCGCGGGCGACCGCGGCGGCGATCGGGTGTTCGGACGCGTTCTCCAACGCTCCGGCGAGCCGGAGCATCTCGGTCTCATCCACACCGGCGGCGACGTGGATCTCGACCAGGTTCATGCGTCCCGTGGTGACGGTGCCGGTCTTGTCGAGCACGATCGTGTCGACGCGCCGGGTGGATTCAAGTACTTCGGGGCCTTTGATGAGGATGCCGAGCTGCGCTCCCCGGCCCGTTCCGACCAGCAGTGCTGTCGGGGTGGCCAGCCCGAGGGCGCACGGGCAGGCGATGATCAGTACGGCGACCGCGGCGGTGAACGCGGCGGCCGGGCCGGCCCCCGCGCCGAGCCAGAAGGCCAGGGTGGCCGCGGCCAGGGTGATGACGACAGGTACGAACACGCCGGAGATCCGGTCGGCGAGCCGCTGCGCGGCGGCCTTGCCGTTCTGGGCGTCCTCGACGAGCCTGGCCATCTGGGCCAGCTGGGTGTCGGCGCCGACCCGGGTGGCACGCACGACCAGTCGCCCGCCGGCGTTCACGGTCGCTCCGGTGACGGCGTCGCCTGGGGCGACCTCCACGGGGACGGATTCGCCGGTCAGCATCGAGGCGTCGACGGCGGAGGAGCCTTCGTCGACCACGCCGTCGGTGGCGATCCGCTCGCCGGGCCGGACGACGAACCGCTCGCCGACGGCCAGCTGCCCGATCGGGACCCGGATCTCCGTGCCGTCCCGCAGGACCGCGACGTCCTTGGCGCCGAGTTCGAGCAGCGCGCGCAGTGCGGCGCCGGCCTGTCGCCTGGCGCGTGCCTCGAAGTAGCGTCCGGCGAGGATGAAGGTGGTGACTCCGGCCGCGACTTCCAGGTAGATGTCGCCGGTGCCGTCGCCGCGGGTGATCGTCAGCTCGAAGGGGTGCGTCATCCCCGGTGTCCCGGCTGTGCCGAACTGCAGGGCGTACAGGGACCAGCCGAACGCCGCACCGACACCGATCGAGATCAGCGTGTCCATCGTCGCGGCGCCGTGTCGAAGGTTCGTCCAGGCGGCGCGGTGGAAGGGCCAGGCGGCCCAGGTCACGACGGGGCTCGCCAGGACGAGTGAGTACCACTGCCAGTTCGTGAACTGCAGCGCTGGGACCATCGCCATCGCGATGACCGGAACCGCGAGCACGACGCTGGTGATCAGGCGGTGGCGCAGTGGCCGGGTCGGATCGGGTTCGGTCTCGGCCACACCCGCGGCCGGTTCCAGGTCCGCGGCCGGAGGCCGGGGTAGTTCGGTCGTGTAGCCGGCTGCCTTCACTTGGGCGACCAGCATGGTCGGGTCGACGCCCTCGGGGGCGCTCACCCGGGCTTTCTCGGTGGCGTAGTTGACGGTGGCGGTGACGCCGTCGAGCTTGTTGAGCTTGCGTTCGATCCGGTTGGCGCAGGAAGCGCAGGTCATCCCGCCGATCGTGAGCTCGATCTCGGTGACCAGGGCGTCGGTGGCGTGCGGCGTCGTGGCGGTGGAGTGCGTGGTGGTGGAGTGCGTGGTGGTGCTCATGCCGGCCGGTGTCTCCTCTCGCGATCAGTGCCCGTGACTGTCGTCGGCGTGCCCCGCCGCGGGCGATGTCGTGGCGGCGTCCGGCCCGGCCGGTCCGGTGGGCACCGTGAACTCCGCGGTGCGGACGACTCCGTCATGCCGGAAGTCGAGGAACAGCCGGTAGCGGCCTTCGGTCGGCACGTCGGCGACGAACGGGATGTCCGGGCCGGCTGACGTGTCCCCACCGTCGGGATGTACGTGCAGGTAGGCCAGGTCGCCCTCGCGCAGCGCCACCAGGTGCCCGTGGGCGCCGAGGTAGGGCTCCAGGTCCGTCACCGGCTGCCCGTCCCTGCGAACCGTCAGGGTGAGCGGCGATGCCTGCGCGCCGACCAGGTCGCCGGCGAGAGTCACCTCGTAGCCGTCCACCGAGGCATGGCGGTCCGGCAGGTGGGCTATCGGCTCGAACAGGCCCGGGGCGGTCAGGTCGACGCCCAGGGTGACGGCCGTGGCGCCGGTGGGGGTGAAGTCCGCGAACGCCCGGTAGGAACCGGCTGCGTGCACCCGCAGGGGAACCGACCAGGTCCCGTCGGGTGCCATCGTCGGATGGAGGTGCTGGAACGCGCTGCCGTCGCGGCGCACCACGATCAGGTGCATCCGCCTGTCGTGCTCGACGTCGAAGGCGGTGACGGCTTCCCCGCCGGGCCCGGTGATCCGGAACGTGAAGTCGTCCGTGTCATCCAGTGTCAAGGTCGACACGGTGGGTGTGAAGGTGTAGCCGCTCAGGCTCGACGCCAACCCGCCCGGCAGGTCCGAGGCGTCGTCGGCGGCGCCGCCGTGGCCGTCCCCGCCGCCGTGGCCGGTGCCGCCGGTGTCGGAGCTGTGCTCCGGGCTGGCGGTGACCGCGTCCAGCGGACCGACCGCCGCGCCGACGCCGTAGGCACCACCGATGACCAGGGCGAGCGCTGTGCCGAAGGCGGACAGTCTCGCGATCGTGTTCATTAGCACTCCCTTCTCGCGGGGCCTGGCCGTGGCCGCGACCCGCAGGGGCGCCGGCTTCAGCCGACGAGCTGGTAGCCGGCCTCCTCGACCGCGGTGCGCACCCTGGTCGGATCGAGCTCCTGGCCGCTGGTCACGGTGACCGCGCCGGAGCCCAGGTCCACGGCCACGTCGGTGACGCCGGCGATCTCGCCGACTTCCTCGGTGACCGAGGCGACGCAGTGCGCGCAGGTCATGCCCGTGACGGTGTAGGTGGTCGTGGTCATCGGGAGGTCCTCTCTCGGAGTCTGGTGATGCGCCGGTACTCGACGGGCCGCGCGTACTGGCGGCGGCCAACTCGACGTACCGAACATACCCCCGGGGGGTATCCAGGGGAAGGGGTGCGCCCTTCGCTGCTGCTGGTAGAAGGAACGCGCGGTCGACTCGCCTTCCCACGTCCATCGCCCCGCCCTGGCCGATCGAGCGTGCCGTCCTACGTCACCCGCCAGTGCGGAAGCGCGGGAAGCCGGACTCAGTCGTCGTGAGGTGCGGTGCCGGGGCGATGGGTGTGGCTCGACGCGGGCGCAAGCCGCTCCGGTTCGCCGGTCTCGCCCACTGTCGGTGGTGTGGGGGGCGTCCCGCCTTCGCCGCCGCCTGGGGTCGGGGTCGGGGTCGGGGTCGCTGGATGCTCCCCGTCCTGACCGTGGGAGTGCGGGACGGACTCGTCCGTGGTCTCGTGGCCGTGGCTGTGTGAACCGGCGAGCTCCACTGCGGGCATCGCGAGGCCGGTAACACCGGCGCCAGCGGCACCGATCACGACGGCCGCGCTGAACGAGGAGCGGAACCCGCGCGCGTGCCGGGACCACAGGCACCACAGCGCGAGGACGCAGACCGCCACCTCGAACGCGACCGTGGTGAGGTCGACTCTGTCGACCTGTTCGGCTATGCCGGAGTGGGGGCCGACGGGCAGCCCGGAGGTCCGGCTGACAGCCCACAACAGGACCGACCCGGCGTTGACCAGCAGGCCCGCCGCCATCGTCCGCCCGCCGGCCCCTCGCATCACGGCGAGCGCCCAGCCTGCCTGGAAGACCGCCGTCGCGAAGAAGAACACACCTGACAGCGGCCAGTCACCGAAGTGGCCTGGCGCGACAGCGACATGGGTGGCGGCGGCACCGAGTGACGCGAACGCCGCCGTGATCCTGCCTGCCCCCACATCGGCCATGATCCGTGGATCGGTTCGCCTCCGACCCGTCGTGCGTGCCGCGTGGCGTCCCGTCCGGCGGATGATGAGCGGTGCGGTCGGTGGAGCGTCCGCGGTTTGCCTCATGCGGTGGTCAGGAGAGATGGAGTGCTGCCAACTCGCGTGTCCGCTGCCAGGGTCCGTCACAGCAGCGGCGAGGCCCGGTAGCCGAGTTCTTCGATCGCCTTGACCACGTCCTGCGAGCTGTTCTGGCTGAGGTCGAGCTCGACCGTGGTGCGCGCCTGTCTGAGGGCGGTCCGGGCGCTGCGCACACCTGGCAGGTCCTCCAGCGCATCGTCGATGAGCAGCGAGCAGCTGCCGCAGTGCATTCCTTCAATGTGGAATGTGTGCGTGGTGACGGGCACCGTGGTACTCCGTTCTCCTTGTGCGATCGACGTGGACGTGGTCAGACGACGGTGATGAGGCCGGTGTACATGCCCATGCCGCACGCGTAGCGCAGCTGGCCGGGCTCCAGGACGCCGAGGTCGATCATCGTGTCGCCCTGCGAGGGCAGGATCTTCTCGACGTCGCGGTCAGGGATGACGAACGATCGGATGCAGCCCTGCACGTTGTCCGAGTGCACGACCAGCGTGGTGGGGACACCGGCCTGCACCTGGACGTTGCCTGGGCTGTAGGAGTCGGCGCGAGCGTTGATTTCCACGGTCTGGTGGCCCTCGGCGGTCGAGGCGGCGGACGCGTCGGCCGCCGGCAGCTGGGCGAAACCGAGGGTTTCGGCGAGCCGGTTGGCGGCCAGGGGCGAGCCGGCGAGCTGCAGGCCGCCGTTGAGGGTGTAGAGCCCCATCGCCAGCACGACCAGTCCAGTGACCACGGCCAGTCGGCCGCGCCACGCGGTCGCGGTCCTGCGGGCGGCGTAGCCGAGGACGGCGAACAGCGGGCCGGTGCCGAGGACGAACACACCCATCGTGGCCGCGCCCGCCAGCGCGGACCCGGACGCGAGTGCCAGCGCCTCCACCGACAGTGTCACGCCGCACGGGATGAGCACGGTGGCCAGGCCGAGCAGCGCCGGTGCCAACGCGGCCTGGGAACGGGCGCGCCTGCGGACGATCCTCGTCCAGGACGCGGGCGGTTCCACGACGACGCGACGGAATCCGGGTACGCCCAGCTGGGCGAGACCGAACAGCATGATCAGCAGGCCTGCGCCGATCTGTAGCCAGGTGCGCGCGTCGACCAAGAGTTCCACCGCGCTGCCAGCCGCTCCCAGCAGCGCCCCGAGTGCGACGTGCGAGACCAGCTTGCCGGCCAGAAACCCACCGACCGACGCGAGGTCGTCGCCGAGCTGCGCGCGCCAACCCGGCCCCTTCCCCGCCTGCGGCGACAGCGGTCCTGGAGCAGGCCGCGCGCGCTGGACACGGGCCGAGTGGCGGCCTCGGACGGGTGCGCCACCGGGCAGCCGCGCTGATCCCGCCGCCGCGGCACGCTGCCGGGTGATCAGACCGGCAAGCAGTCCGCCCTGGACCGCGGCACAGGACACCCCGCCCTCAAACAGGCCGGTCACGAGAACAGTTGCGAGATTCACCGAACCTCCGCGACGGCGGACATGGGTACCGAAGGACTCCCGGTCGAGCACCAGCTGGGCGGCCCGTGAGAAGGCGCTGGTACCGACGCCCGACGTCGCAGGCTGGCGGCCGCATACCGGCTGCCGTGTCCGGCGTCTCTCGCAGAGGTCTCCGGAGGAAGGACGGAACCTTGGTTCTGCCCGACTGCATGTCGAAGGGAGCGCCGAGACCGCGCCAGGATCGGCACGCGGTCCGGCGCGGGTGGCCGAAGGCTACGCTAAACCACTACTGCACGTAGTAGAAAAGCGGGTCGGCGGTGACCGGTGGCAGCGCTCTGTCTGGCTGTCGACAGGGCGACGGAGACAGTGGCCGGAATGCTCGTTCTCGATGGTCCACGGCCGCCCTGTCGTCGCGTGGACGGGGCGCGTCCAACGCTCCGATGGGGATAAGTGATCCGCAATACCTACTACGGGGACCAGTAGATAGCGGTCGGCCAACAACTAGCCGCTGTAGTAGTCTCCGGGCGGCGGACGCGGGAGAGGCTGACGTGAGGCGCGGCGAAGCACCGGCACGACACGGCGGGCTCTGGGCTCGACTCACGTTCGTGTCAGCCGTCCTGCTCGGGCTGCTGGCGATGCACGCCGGCCTGGCCGTGCAGGCGCACGCGCTCGCTTCGCCGCCCTGTGCGCAGGGAACCGATCGCGACGTTCACCCGCACTGGTCCCACTCGCACGAACCTGGGGCCGAACCCCACGGCCACCAAGGCACGCTCTGCTCGGCGGTGTTCCGTGACGAGCCCGAGCCGGTTCACGACGGCGAACAGCACTGCCTGGCGGCCGCGCCCACCCCCCTCGGTGCCTCCGCCTCCACCAGGACGCGTGGCGACCCACCGCAAACGCCACCGCCTCGGCACGTGACCGACCTATCTGTCTACTGCGTGTGGCGGCTGTGAGCTGACCGGCGTCGGACGTCACGCACGCCAGCCCGCGCGCTCGACGGCTCCGGCCTCAGCCCCGTAGGCAACCCCGACACCGAGGACGACTCGTGCGAAGAAGACACCACCTTGGACTCGCCGCCGTAGCACTGGCACTGACAGCCATGCTCGCGGCGTGCGGGGGCGACAGCACCCCGGCGACACCTGCGTCCACGACGGCAGGAAGCGACGGCGATGTCAGCGCCAGCGACCACAACGACGCGGACGTGATGTTCGCCCAGATGATGATCCCGCACCACCAGCAGGCCGTGAGGATGGCGGAGCTGGCACCCGGGCGAGCCGCCGACCCGGCGGTGCTCACGCTGGCCCAGCAGGTCGGGACCGCGCAAGCACCGGAGATCGAAACGATGACCGGCTGGCTTGAGACGTGGGGTCAACCCACCGCGATGTCCGGCGCCGGGGGCCACGGTGGCGGTCACGGCACCAGCGACATGGGAATGATGTCGGAGGACGACATGGCCGCCCTCCAGCGGGCGTCCGGTCCCGACTTCGACCGCAGGTTCCTTGAAATGATGATCCGGCACCACGGGGGCGCGATCGAGATGGCACGCACCGAACAGCGGGACGGGCGGTTCCCCGACGCCGTTGCCCTGGCAAGGACGATCGAGTCCACACAGGCCGCAGAAGTCGAAACCATGAAGCGCCTGCTCGGCATCGGATAGCCAAGGGCCCTGGGGCACCAGTGCGCGGGCGGGAGCCCCGGGGCACCTCGGATCCCAAATGCGACACTCGGCACGACGAACGCGAATATCGGTCGTCGCGAAGGTCCTGACGACGACAACTGACGACCGGAAGGGCGGAACGGTGGAACGGCTGGGAGCCCTCGAAGCCGAGCTCATGGACCAGTTGTGGGCGGCCCGCGGTCCGGTCGCCGTGCGCGACGTGCGAGACGCCCTTCAGTCTACGAGGCCGCTCGCCTACACCACCGTCATGACCGTCATGGACCGACTGTTCCACAAGGGGTGGCTCGTCCGAGATCGCGTCGGCCGCTCCTACCAGTACCGCCCTGCGCTCAGCAGAGGCGAGTACACCGCCAGAATGATGCGCGACGTGCTGTCCACGACCGACGACAGAGGGCTGGCGCTGCTGCACTTCGTCGACACCATGGGCCCCGCCGAATACGAGGCGCTCCAGGAGGCCCTGCGCTGGCACCAAAGCCATCCCCCACGGGCGGCCGAATCAGCACGCGTCGAGGACGAGACCTCGTGAGCCTCGCCCTCCTGGTCGTCTATGTCACCGTTGTCGGAGTCCTCCTCCCTCGCCAGCTCAGCCAGGCCGGATGGACCTCGCACGCACCCCGACTGGCCGCGGGTACCTGGCTCGTCGCGGCCGCCTCCGTCCTGAGTGTCGCGTTGCTGGCCGCAGCAGTCCTGGTGACTTCGCTGCACACCCTCGGTGACGCCTTCGTCCTCCTGCTCCAAGGTTGCGGTTGGCCACCACAACTGCGTGCGCCGGCCGGATCGAGCGACTACGCCGGCCTTGTCATCATCGGCTGGATCGTGAGCCGGACTGTCCACTCCGGCTACCTGGTCTGCCGAGCGGCGCGGCGCGAACGTCGTCAACATCGCTGCGACCTCCGTCTGCTTGGCGAGCCAGCCGGAACCGGCGTGGTCGTCCTCGACCATCCGCGGCCGAGCGCGTTCTGCGTCCCCGGCGACGGCGGACACATCGTGCTGACGCGTGGCGCCCTGGACGTCCTCTCACCCGCGGAACTGGCAGCCGTCCTCGCTCACGAACGAGCCCACCTAAGCGGCCGTCACCACGTCATCGTCCTTCTCCCCGCCATCCTCGCCACCGCATTCCCGCGCATGCCGCTCTTCACCCTCGCGCTAAGCGAGGTCCGCCGGCTCGTGGAGCTCGCAGCCGACGACAAGGCGCTGCGCCGCGCCACCCCGGCCACCCTCGCGCAGGCCGTTCTCCGCCTTGCCGTACCCGCCTCGGCCCAGCATCCGGTCACCAGCCCGCTCAACGCGACTGGCACCGCAACCACCGAACGAGTCCTCCGCCTCGTTACTCCACGACCCCGGCGCACACGGCTCGCCATGCTCTCCAGACTGTTGGTCGCTGTGTCGTTCGCGGCCACACCGCTGGCGGCCGTCGCCCTGCCGGCCGCTACAGATCTCGCCTCCCACTGCACTGAGGCCACCACGTCACGTCATCTCGCTGACGTCGGTCTCGAGTAGACGATTCCGAAGGGGCACGGGTGTTCGCGACAATTCGGCCGTCTCATGAGGAAGGGAATATCAGCGACCGGCCCGATCAGTAGGCTTCGCCCCCGCATCGTCCTCGGCTAGTCCACAGTCACCACCGAAAACGCAATAGAGTCGTTCGCCGGACACTCCCGGCCGAACGTCCCCTGCGCTCCGGCGGCAGCGGGTGCACGCTTTGAGAATGTAGGGGGCGCGGTGCGGGTCCCACTGCATGGCCGTCACCCCGCCGCTCCGGGAGGTAAGTGTGTGATGATGTATTGGTATTATCACAATATTGGTGGTTGGGGCTGGTTCGCCATGTCCATCGGCATGCTGCTGTTCTGGGCTGTGCTCATCACCGGGGCGGTGCTGCTCGTACGAGCCCTGATCCGCTCCGACGCACGGAGGCCCTCTGTAACGCGCTCGCCCAGCGAGTCTGGAGCGGCTCATGGGCCAGCTGCACCCTCTCCCGAGGAGATTCTGGCTGATCGCTTCGCCCGCGGCGAGATCAACGAACAGGAGTACCGTGCCCGGTTGGCGACCCTTCGAGACACCACCCGCCTCGTCAAACACTGACCGCCGGGCATGCCGGGGCCGCAGCAGCGAAACGTGATGCTCAGCACGCAGCCGCAATGGCCGCAGCCCCGGTCGATCTCTCGCTGATGATGTCCAACGTGGTGACCCGGCAGGAGGGCAGGTGGGCGGTCACGCGCCCACCTGCCCGACCTGATGCCGTGCCCGTTTCCGCCTTGTTTTGACACGGCGGCCTGGCGTGGGCGCGCGCCTGGCAGTGTGGCTGCGGGTCGCCATAACGGGTTCAGCGGCACGAAGCCGCAGGTAGGCGGCCTGGGATGTTCAGGTGTCGAGCGATATGAGCGGCGCAACGATGTTCGGGTAGTGGTTCGTATTGTGGACGGTTTTGTCCACTCGTCGACTGCTCGCCGGCGACTGGCCGGCTTCGCCGTGGTTGTGATGTCTGCCCGGGGGGCGACCCCCGGACCCCCAAGCGTCGGGCTTTGCCCGACCTGGCGGGGGTGAAGTTGAGCATTGTGTAGCCAGATGTGTAGCCAAGGCTTCCAGCTGCGCCCTTGGCCAGGCTTGTCCGCGGGGGCTCCGCCGAGGAAGTTCTCCACGGATCCCTCTGGCTGCTCAGCCCCAGAGCGGCCATCACGTGGGAGCTCTGGCCAGGCGGCGCCGGCACACGGCACACGCGGCTCAGGTGGAGGTGACCGGCTCCGACGAGGTCTCGCCTGCCGTGGGCCGAGTGGCCCCGGGTAGCGCCAGACGCAGGATGCGTCTCCAGACGTTCGCGGTCTGCCGGGGAAGCGAGCCGGTCGTGTACGGGAGGCCGAACCGCTCGCACAGGTCGCGGACCTGAGGGGCGATCTGCGCGTACCGATTGCTGGGCAGGTCGGGAAAGAGGTGGTGCTCGATCTGGTGGCTGAGGTTACCGCTGAGGAGGTGAAGCACCGCTGGGCCGTTGATGTTCGCGGATCCAAGCAGCTGCCGCAGGTACCACTCCGCTCGGCTCTCGCCTTCGATCTCCTCCTCGGTGAAGGTCCTGGTGCCGCCGGGAAAATGGCCGCAGAAGATGATGGTATGCGCCCAGATATTCCTGGAGATGTTCGCGGTGAGGTTGCCGAGCAGTACGGGGAGAAACGCCGGTCCGGCGAGCAGCGGAAATACGACGTAATCTTTTCTGCCCTGGCGGAAGACCTTCATGAGAGCGCTGCCGAGGTGATTCAGGGTCTCGCCGAGGTCCTTTTCTCGACGCCAGGCCTTTTCGATCTCGACATCGTAGAGGGCGATTCCCCACTCGAAGACCACCGCGAGCGCCAGGTTGTACAGCGGCTGCGCCAGGTAGATGGGGTGCCACGGCTGCTCGGGAGTCACCCTGAGCATACTGTACCCGAGGTCCCGATCTCGCCCGAGAACGTTCGTGTAGGTATGGTGAACATAGTTGTGCGAATATTTCCACTGGGCAGCGGGAGACGCCGAATCCCATTCCCAGGTGGTGGAGTGTATCTGCGGGTCGCGCATCCAGTCCCACTGCCCGTGCAGGACGTTGTGCCCGATCTCCATGTTCTCAAGAATCTTGGCGAGGGTGAGCATCGCCGTACCGGCCAGCCATGCCGGCGGAAGCAGGGAGGCGAGCATTACCAGTCGGCCGCCGGCCTCCAGTCCGCGTTGCGCCGCGATCACCCGTCGGATGTACCGGGCGTCGTCCTCTCCCCTGCTCGCGAGGACCTCCGCGCGAAGGCGGTCGAGCTCCTCGCCGAGTTCCTCGATGTCACCGGCGCTGAGGTGGGTCGATGCTGCCATCCGTCGCTCCTCACAGATCGATGTCGACGTCGCGGGCCGGAGCGGACACACAGGTCGGGATGAGATCGCCCGGAATGCCGTGCTCCTCGCCGGTGCGCAGATTGCGGACCTGGCCCCTGACAAGCGGAGCGAGACAGCTGTGGCAGACACCCATCCGGCAGCCGCTGGGCATGATGACGCCCGCGTCCTCACCCGCGATCAGCAATGAGGTATCCCCGCTCACGGTCGTCTCCCGACTGCTCCGGGCGAAGCGCACCCGCCCTCCCTGCCCGCCGGGGAATGTCACCGGATGGAATCTCTCCGTGACCAGTCGATCGCCGATGCCGGACTCCCGCCAGTACGACTCGGCATCGTCGATCATCCCGCGTGGCCCGCACACCCAGGCCAGCCGCTCCGGGAGGTCGGTGCAGATCGCGGAAAGCCCGGCCATCGTCAGCCGCGCCACGGGCCGGCCGTCGGTCGGGCGGGTGTGGTGCTCATACAGGCTCATCGTTGGGAAGCGGGCCGCCATCCGGCGAAGTTCCGCACCGAAGATGACCTCCGACGCGTTCCGCGCAGAATGCGCGAGGAAGACGTCGGGCATCGCCCCGCCCTCGGCGAGGTGCCGGAGCATCGACATCACCGGAGTGATCCCGCTGCCGGCGGTCACGAAGAGCAGGCGGGCCGGCGGCGCGTCTGGCAGCACGAACCGTCCCGAAGGGTGCCCGAGCCGAAGGATCTGGCCCGGGCGAAGCCCGTGCACGATATGCCGGGACACCAGACCATCCGGCCTGGCTTTCACCGTGAGGGCGATGAGGCCATCCGGGCGGCCGGGCGGAGACGACAGTGAGAAGGTCCGCCGATGCCACACGCACTCGATGCTCACGCCGACACTGACGTGCTGACCCGCCAGGCCCCCTCGCCAGCCCCGCCCGGGCCGGACAACGACCGTCGAGGTGTCGGACGTCTCCGGGATAATCTTCGCGACACGCCCGGACAGCTCGCGCCGTGACCATAGCGGATTAATTATCGCCCAGTAGTCGTCCGGTCTCAGTGGACATGTCATGGTGTCCGCGACGGCGCCGAGGAGCCCCCTGATGCCCAGCATCACTCTCCTCGTGTCGCGGGCGGGCGGTTGATGGAATTTGCCACCGATTTCGGCGAGGGCATATTCGGGCCCGCCAGCTGGCAGGTTACACGGTAACCCCACCTCCGCCTCGTCGACCATACTGATGGGAAGACACCGGGAAAGACATCCGCGAAGCCGACGCAGTGGCCCGGGATCGCTTCGGCGCCGTGGAAGCCCGGGGCGACGCATCCACGGCTTGGGAGAGTTCTCGCGTAGCATGGCGGTATGGTGGGTAATGATCTGTTGACGACCGCGGGCATCGCCCACCGGTTGGCTATTTCGGCGGAACGGGCCAGGCGGCTGTGTCTCCGGGCGGATTTTCCCAGGCCGGTTCATTCGGCGCCGTATTTTGATCTGTGGCGGGTGAGTGACATCGAGACCTGGCTTCTGGAGGGCCGCCAGCCTGACTACTGACCGAGCCGCCGTCTCCTGCCCGCGTGTGCATCCGTGTCCGATCAAACGTGAAGCATGCTCGACGGGATAGCGTTCGGCCTGCTCGCGATGGCCCTCGTGGTGGGGGCGGCCTTGGCCGCGCGCCGGTTCGGTCTCCCAGCCCCGGTGCTCCTTGTCGGCGCCAGCGCCGTCTACACGCTGCTGCCCGGCCCGGACCTGCGGCTTGAACCCGACATCATCCTGGTGCTGGTCATCCCGCCGTTGCTGTTCTCCGCCGCGCTGGGCGCGAGCCTGCTGGAGATCCGGGCGAATCGGCGGGCGGTGATCTCGCTGTCCGTCCTGCTCGTCGTTGCTACCACGCTCGTCGTCGGCGGCCTGCTGGTGGCGGTGGTACCGGGTCTGCCATTCGCCGCAGCCTGCGCCCTTGGCGCGGCGCTGGCGCCCCCGGACGCCGTGTCGGCTCTGTCCATCGGACGACGCGTCGGCCTGCCGGACAGGCTGCGCACCGTCATCGAGGGCGAAAGCCTGCTCAACGACGCGACGGCGCTGACCTTGTACACGGTGGCGGTCGCCGCGGTCGTCAACGGTCCGTTCGACGTCCCGTTCGACGTCCCGTTCGTCATCGGACGGTTCCTGGCCGCTGTGTTTGGCGGTTTCGTCGGGGGGATCGCCGTCGCCTGGCTCATCGGGCAGCTGCGGCGCCGGATCGAGGAGCCGGTCGCCGAGACCGCGGTCTCCCTGGCGACCCCTTTCGCTGCCTACCTGCCGGCCGAGGCCATGCACGCCTCCGGTGTCCTCGCCGTCGCCACCGCTGGGCTCGTCCTGGGCCACCAGTCCCGGCAACTGCTCTCCGGCGCTGCCCGGCTGCACGCCCTCGCGGTTTGGCGCCTGGTGGACCTCCTGCTCGAAGGATTCGTATTCCTCCTCATCGGCCAGCAGTTCGTCGCCGTCGTTCCCGCCATCGCGGACTATTCCGTGGGCACTGTTCTGGCCGCCGCCGCGGTGACGATCGGCGGGGTGCTCCTGACCCGAGTGTTCTGGCTGCTGCTCCCCGCCCTGCTGCCGACGCGGCTTCGATTCCTCTCTCCGCACCCTCACCTGTCCGGCCGTGAGCTCGTGGCACTTTCCTGGTCCGGTATGCGGGGCGTGATCTCGCTCGCCGCCGTGTTCGCGCTGCCGCTGTCCACCGACGCCGTCGCATTCCCACACCGCGACCTGCTGCTGTTCTGCGCCTACAGCACCGTCCTGCTCACCCTCGTCGGGCAGGGCCTGACCTTCGGGCCGCTGCTACGGCGGCTGGGAGTGCGGCCCGACGCCGACGAGGGCCGGCGCCAGCGCGCCCGGGCCCGGGCCGCGGCGGCCGAGGCCGGCCTGCGAACGCTCAGGTCCCTGCAGGCGCACGAGCCGATTCCCGACGTTCTCGTCGAGCGGCTCAGCAGAGCCGCGGAGGACCGGAAACAACGCAGCGAGGACAGCCTGAAGGCGTTGAACGCCCCTTCCGACGAGCAGATTCTCCCCGAGAGCCCGACAGACACGTTTGGCCGCGTCCGACGGGCGATGATTGAGGCCGAGCGTGACGAGCTTCAGCTCTGGCGGGACTCCGGGCAGCTTTCCGACATCTCCCTCCGCCACCTCGAAAACGAACTCGACCACGAGGAAGGTGCGCTTCCTCCGCCCTGAACGAATCCGCCCCGGAACCAAATAGGCCCGGCGGCTCACCAACCACTGCTGGTGACCGGTGCGACTGACGGAAATAGTGGAAGTATCCTCGTCCATTACAGGAAATGATTTTCTTGTCTATTTCTGCACCGAAATACGGAAAGCGACAGAGATATCACTTCCAGGTTGATGCGTGCCGTTCCGGGGGTCGGCGTGGTCGGGCGGGCCAAAATCCTCGGTGGTGGATATCATAGGGGGTGTGTTGCTGTCCGGGTCGATCGACTTGCGGGAGCTGCTGACAGCGGTAGAGCGTGCTGCTCCTGCCGATGTTGTGCAGGCGGTGGCCGGTGAGCTGGCCCGGACGATCGGCGCGCTGGAGGTCTCCTTTCTGATCGCGGACTATGCGGGCGGTTACCTGGCACGGTTGGCCCAGAGGCGTCGACATGCGGACGACGACACGACGGAGCGGGTGCCGGTGGAGGGCACTGTTGAGGGGCGGGTGATGCGAACTCAACGGGTACAGGTTGATCATTGTGAGTCCAGTACGCACGTATGGGTTCCCGTCACGGCCCGGGGTGAGGCGATCGGGGTGCTGGAGGCTCGGCTGCCCGCAGGCTCCTCCGCCGATGCAATCGATGCCGTGGCTACCGTCGGGCATGCGCTGGCCTACATTGTGATAACCAGTCGGCGCTATACGGATCTGTTCGAGTGGGGTCAGCGTTCCGTCCCGCTGGGCTTGGCCGCGGAGATTCAGCGTCGGCTGCTACCGGAGTCGTTCACCTGTGAGGGCGCCCAGGTGACAGTGGCAGGCTGGCTGGAGCCCGCTGGGGCGGTGGCGGGCGACACCTTTGACTACAGCTTCGAGCGTTCCCGGCTGGATGTGTCACTGACCGATGCGATGGGGCATGGGTTGACCGCGGCGCTGCTGGCGACCCTTCTGGTCAGCAGCCTGCGTAACGTCCGTCGCCGAGGTGGAGATCTCGCCGAGCAGGTCACACGTGCGAACACGATGATGGCCGCGCAGATCAGCTCCGACCAGTTCGTCACCGGCCTGTTGCTGCAGGTCGATCTGCTCTCCGGTGCCGCCGCGGTGGTGAACGCGGGGCATGTGCCGTTCTATCTGCTGCGGGAAGGTCATGTACAGGTGCTTTCCTTCCCGGCGGATCCTCCGTTTGGCATGTTCGAGGATGGGCGTTACAGCATCCACGGTTTTCTGCTCGTTCCCGGAGACCGGCTGCTGTTGGTCACCGACGGCATGATGGAACGCAACGCCGCACGAGTCGATCTGCCCGCCGCGCTCGTTGAGACACGGGACCTGCATCCAAGGGAGCTCGTCCAAGATCTCACCAGCAGGGTCCTGCGGGCCACGAAGAACGACCTGGCCGACGACGCGACAGTCTTCTGTCTGGACTGGTACGGCGGCGGCGGCGGCAGCCAGCCACTACGCAGGGTCGCCAGCGGGGCGGATCCCTCTCTTGCCTCGCCCGCACTCTGAGGTGTGGAGGGCGCGCAGCCGGCCACGGTTGGTGGATTCCAGCACCTGAAATGCCCTCTGGCGCGCGAACGTAGATCCTTCCCCGCTGGGATGAGGATCTGCGCCGCCGGGTGGTCCGGCCGCACCGGGCCTGAGCGTGGCCGGTGCTGCCCGCCTGCTTACCTCGCCGCGTTCACTTTCTCGGGCATCGGGTTCTCGATCCGGTGCTGGATGCTGCGGTTGAGGCGGCTCAACGACCGGACGAGTTCGCTGATCTCGGTGGGGTCCCAGTCGGTGAGGACGCGCTCCAGGCCGCGTACCGACCACGAGCGGTGCTGGTCCAGCCGCTCCCTGCCGTACGGGGTGAGCCGGAACATTCGCGCCATGCCACCGGCGGGGTCGAGGATGCGCTCGACGAGCCCGGCGCGCAGCATGGCCGCGGTCTGCCGGTTCACGGTGGAGGCGTTGAGCCGGAAGGTCTCGGCCAGCTGCCCGATGGACTGGGGGCCCGCGCTCTCGAGCCGGCCCATCAGGAGATATGCACTGCGCTCCAGCTGTTGGCTGCCCGGGTCCCAGCCACCGGCGAACGCTCCCATGGATGGGTGACGCGTCAGGAGCACAAGCTCGTGTTCGAGCTGGGCGATCTCCCGTTCACTCAATTCCCGTCTCCTCCTTCGGCTGACAGACAGGCCACCCGCAGGTGTGCCGCCTTCCTATCAATGTGCCGCTTCACAGGCGATTCAATGCGCCGCTTAACGGGTGATCGGAGCAGGCGCAGCCACTGGAGCCGCCGCCGGGGCGGAAGCCGGGGTGGCGGCCGGGACGGGGGCTTGCAGCCTCGGGATGGCGAGCTCCACGAGCGCGGCCAGGGCCGCGCTGCCGGCACAGATCGCCAGGCACACCCGGATGCCGTTCTCCGCCGGGACCGGCTCCGTTCGTGTGACCTTGACCGATGGGCGCGATGCTTGTGCGCAGATGTGCACTATGCATGACTAGCGCAGGGAGCAGGTGCTGTGCACAGTGCATGTGTCGTGCGACACGCATGTGCTGTCGACGTCGCGTCCAGGTGCGGTGCCCCGCCGAAGCTGACGGGGCACCGGATTCGGTGTGGAGCCGGTTCCGGAGTGGAGCTGGTTCTCGCGTGGAGCTGGTTCTCGCGTGGAGCTGGGCGGAGCCGCCGTCCGGTCAGGCGCCCTTGGTGGGGACGAGCGCGACGACCGGTATGACCCGGGACGTCAGATTCTGGAAGTGCTCGAACTGCGGGTTGCGGGCGGCCTGGCGCGCGTAGATCGAGCTGCGCTCGCCGCCGTGCAGCTCGACGGCGGTCACCTGCAGGACCTTGCCGTCGACCTCGATGGTGGCGGCGGGGTTGGCCCGCAGCTGGCCCAGCCAGCGGGGATCCTCGTCGGCGCCGTCGTTGGCGGCGAAGACGTAGTAGCGGCCCTTGTCGGGGTAGAAGTTCAGCGGGCACACGTGCGGTGACCCGTCCGGCTCGGGGCCGCTGTCCAGCAGCAGCAGCGTGGCGCCCTCGAAGAGGCCCGCAGGTCGGCCCCCGTTGGCCCGGAACTCCTCGATGAATTCCTTGATCTCCTGCGCGCTGTACATCTTCCTGCTCATCAGCCCGCCTCTGCGTGGATGCCGATCCCTGACGCGGTGTCGGGATCATCGGAGAAAAGCACCCTGGTTACGTCCCGGACCCAGGCCACCACCGTGCGACGTTCTTCACGTGGTGGGCGCGGCGCACGGCGCCTCGACGATGCCTTTACGGCGCCTGATCGATGGCGCCCGCGCGCACGGTGGGTCACTGTTGGAGATGGATGGCGACCTGGCCGGCCGGCCGGACGGGGATCGGCACGGGAATCGGTCGGCTCCCCGTCGCGCCGGGCTGGCATGACGCATCGACGCAACGCGGCTACGAGGCGCAGGGTTTGTGCTGGTGCTGGCCGGTTTCGCGTGTTTCCTGGCCGACTGTGCGGAGACGGTCAGAAGCGGAGAGCGTAGAAGTAATGGTGTGGTCGGGAGCACACTCCCGTACGGGAGGTCGAGGAGGCCCATGAACATCGACGACATGATCCTGGTGAGCATCGACGACCACGTGGTCGAGCCGCCCGACATGTTCAAGAACCACGTTCCGGCGAAGCTGGCGGACCAGGCGCCGCATGTCGTTCGCAACGACAAGGGCGTCGACCAGTGGATCTACCAGGGCCGGGTCACCGGTGTCAGCGGCCTGAACGCGGTCGTCTCCTGGCCCGCCGAGGAGTGGGGCAAGGACCCGGCCGGGTTCGCGGAGATGCGCCCGGGTGTGTACGACATCCATGACCGGGTGCGGGACATGGACCGCAACGGCATCCTGGCCTCGATGTGCTTCCCGACCTTCGCGGGGTTCTCGGCCGGGCACCTCAACCACTACAAGACCGACACCACCGTCACCATGATCCAGGCGTACAACAACTGGCACATCGACGAGTGGGCCGGCACCTACCCGGGCCGGTTCATCCCGCTCGCGCTGCTGCCCACCTGGGACCCGCAGCTGATGGTGAACGAGATCCGCCGGGTCGCCGCCAAGGGCTGCCGCGCCGTCACGATGCCGGAGCTGCCGCACCTCGAAGGCCTGCCCAGCTACCACAACCTGGAGTTCTGGGCGCCGGTGTTCGAGGCGCTGTCGGACACCGGCCTGGTGATGTGCCTGCACATCGGCACCGGTTTCGGCGCGCTGAAGCTGGCGCCCGACGGCCCGATCGACAACCTGATCATCCTGGCGTGCCAGATCTCGTCGCTGGCGGTGCAGGACCTGCTGTGGGGCCCGGCGATGCGCAACTACCCGAACCTGAAGTTCGCGTTCTCCGAGGGCGGCATCGGCTGGATCCCCTTCTACCTGGACCGCTGCGACCGGCACTACACCAACCAGAAGTGGCTGCGCCGCGACTTCGGCGGCCGGCTGCCCAGCGAGGTGTTCCGCGAGCACTCGCTGGCCTGCTACGTCACCGACCCGACCTCGCTGAAGCTGCGCCGCGAGATCGGCATCGACAACATCGCCTGGGAGTGCGACTACCCGCACTCCGACTCGATCTGGCCGGACGCACCCGAGTTCGTCCTCAACGAGCTCGAGCAGGCCGGGGCGAACGACGAGGAGATCAACAAGATCACCTGGGAGAACGCCTGCCGGTTCTTCAACTGGGACCCGTTCGCCGAGATCCCCCGTGAGCGGGCCACCGTCGGCGCCCGGCGCGCCATCGCCACGGACGTCGACACCGCCATCCGCTCCCGCAAGGAGTGGGCGCGCCTCTTCGCCGAGAAGCAGGCGCAGAGCGCCTGAGGCAGCGAGTACGGGAGGGGTCGCCGGTCACCCGGCGGCCCCTTTCGCGTGTTCGGGGCCCGGCTCGCCGGCCGGCTGACAGGCTGGCGGGACGGCCGCCGAGGATCCTAGTTCCAGGAGCATGGAAGTTGTGTTCTGTGCTGGCAGAACGCTATTCTGAGGCCCGCCGAGAGGAGTGCCGACGATGGCGTGGGATTTCGAGACGGAGCCCGAGTACCAGGCCCAGCTCGACTGGGCGGACGAGTTCGTCCGCGAGGAGGTCGAGCCGCTGGATCTCGCCTGGCCGAACATGCAGTTCGTCCCGCCGGATGAGAACCTCAGGCGGGTCATTGATCCACTGCGCGCGCAGGTCAGGGAGCGTGGGCTGTGGGCCACGCATCTCGGCCCCGCGCTGGGCGGTCAGGGGCATGGGCAGCTGAAGCTGTCGCTGCTCAACGAGATCCTGGGCCGCTCCAGCTGGGCGCCGCTCATCTTCGGCTGCCAGGCGCCGGACACCGGCAACGCCGAGATCATCGCGCACTACGGCACGGAGGCGCAGAAGAAGCAGTACCTGCAGCCCCTGCTGGACGGTGAGTGCTTCTCGTCCTACTCGATGACCGAGCCGCAGGCCGGTTCGGACCCGACCCAGTTCACCTGCCGGGCGGAGAAGGACGGTGACGGCTGGGTCATCAACGGCTGGAAGTTCTTCTCCTCGAACGCCAGCACGGCGCGGTTCGTCATCGTCATGGTGGTCACCAACCCCGACGCGGGCGCGTACCGGGGCATGTCGATGTTCCTGATCCCGACGGACACACCGGGCATCAACATCGTCCGCAACGTCGGGCTGCCGGGCGAGCCGCTGGGCGAGGGGCATCATGCCCTCATCCACTACGAGAACGTGCGGGTTCCCGACGACGCGCTGCTCGGTGGCGAGGGCCAGGCGTTCGCGATCGCCCAGACCCGCCTCGGCGGCGGTCGGATCCATCACGCCATGCGCACGATCGGCCTGGCGCAGAAGGCGCTGGACATGATGTGCGAGCGGGCGCTGAGCCGGCGCACCCAGGGCAGCCTGCTGGCCGACAAGCAGTTCGTCCAGGGCTTCATCGCCGACTCGTACGCCCAGCTCAAGCAGTTCCGGCTGCTCGTGATCCACACCGCGTGGGCGATCGACAAGCACAACGACTACCGCAAGGTCCGCAAGGACATCGCCGCCGTGAAGGTCGTGATGCCGGCGGTCCTGCACGACATCGCGTCGCGTTCGCTGCAGGTCCACGGCGCGCTGGGCGCCAGCAACGAGATGCCGTTCCACCAGATGGTGATGGGCTCGTACGTCATGGGCCTCGCCGACGGGCCGACCGAGGTGCACAAGGTCACCGTCGCCAAGCAGGTCCTGCGGGACTACAAGCCCAGCGACGACATCTGGCCCACGCAGCACCTGCCGAAGCGCCTCGCCGCGGCCAAGGAGAAGTACGCCGAGTTCCTGGACCACGAAGTGGGGAACCTGTGATCGACATCGACCGCCTTGCGACCTGGCTCGACGAGACCGGCCTGCCCGGCAAGGGCGAGCCGATCGAGGCCCGGTACGTCTCCGGTGGCACCCAGAACGAGATCTACGAGATCCGGCGCGGTGAGCTGCACGGCGCGCTGCGGATCCCGCCGGCGACGGCGCCCGCCAGCCGCGACGCCGGCATCCTGCGGGAGTGGCGCATCATCGAGGCCCTCGACGGGACGGACGTCCCGCACACCGAGGCACTCGGCATGTGCGACGACCCCGCGGTTCTCGGTCGCACCTTCTACCTGATGGGCTTCGTCGACGGCTGGTCGCCGATGGACACCCGCGGTGCCTGGCCGGAGCCGTTCGCCTCCGACCTGGAAGCCCGCAAGGGCCTGTCCTACCAGCTCGCCGAGGGCATCGCGCTGCTGTCGAAGGTGGACTGGCAGGCCCGGGGCCTGCACGACCTCGGCCGGCCCGACGGTTTCCACGAGCGGCAGGTCGACCGCTGGACGGCCTTCCTGGAGCGGATCAAGAAGCGGGAGCTGCCCGGCTTCGACGTCGCCGCGAACTGGCTGCGCACCCACCGGCCGATCGACTTCGTCCCCGGGCTCATGCACGGCGACTACCAGTTCGCGAACGTCATGTTCCGGCACGGCGCGCCGGCAAAGCTGGCCGCGATCGTCGACTGGGAGATGGGGACGGTCGGCGACCCCAAACTCGACCTGGCCTGGATGCTGCAGAGCTGGCCGGAGGACACCAGCTCACGCGAGCTGACCGGCAAGGGCTACGCGGATCTCTACGCCATGCCGACGAGGTCGCAGCTTCTCGCGCACTACGCGGAGGTTTCCGGCCGGCAGGTCGACGACTTCGACTACTACCTGATCCTCGCCAAGTTCAAGATCGCCATCGTGCTGGAGCAGGGCTTCCAGCGGGCGGGTGACGACGTCAAGCTGCAGTCGTTCGGGCCTGTCGTGCTGGGCGCGATGAAAGAGGCGGCGGACCTGGCCGAGACGACAGACTACCGGTCATGAGCGACACTTCCGAAATCCTGCTGGAGCGCGTCGGCGCCACCCTGGTCATCCGGCTCAACCGCCCGGAGGCGCGCAACGCGCTGACCCCCTCGCTCCTGAGCGCGATCGGCCTGGCGATCATCGAGGCCGAGTCCGATCCCGAGATCCGGGCGGCGATCCTCACCGCCACCGGCGACCGGGCGTTCTGCGTGGGCATGGACCTCAAGGCCTTCACCAAGGGCGCCAGCTACGGGGGCGGCTCGGAGGAGGACAAGAAGGGCCTCGAGGCCTACGGGCGGCTGACGAAGGGGGAGGTGACGGTCCCCCTCATCGGCGCGGCGAACGGCACCGCGGTCGGTGGCGGCTTCGAGCTGCTGCTCTCCTGTGACCTGGTCGTGGCCTCGTCCGCGGCGAAGTTCGGCCTGCCCGAGGTGAAGCGGGGGCTGCTGGCCGCCGGTGGCGGTGCCGTCGCGATCGGCAGCCGGCTGCCGTTGGCGCTCGCGCTCGAGCTGACCCTCACCGGGGACCTGTTCGACGCGGCCCGCGCGCAGCAGCTCGGGCTCGTCAACACGGTGGTCGAGCCGGCACAGGTGCTCGAGGCGGCGCTCGCGCTCGCGGGGCGCGTCGCCGCCAACGGTCCGCTGGCCGTCGCGGCGACGAAGGAGATCGTCCGGGCCGCCGCGGCCGATTCCGCCCGTGGTCAGGAGCGGATGGCGCAGCTCTCACCGGCCGTCTTCGCCAGCGAGGACGCCAAGGAGGGCGCGATGGCGTTCATCGAGAAGCGTGAGCCCCAGTGGAAGGGACGCTGACCTTGCCGGAGGCCTTCACCTGCATCACCTGCGTCCCAGCTGCCCCCGTCGTCGCCTCCGCCCCCGTCGTCGCCCGCGGCCGGGGCCGGGGCTGGGGCCGCTGAGATGCGGGCCGCTGTCTGCCGTGAGTACGGCCCGCCGGATGTCGTCCGGGTCGAGGAGTTCCCGACCCCGGTTCCCGAAGCGGGCCAGGTCGCCGTGCGGGTGCACTCGGCAGCCGTCAACTTCTCCGACGTGTTGCTGGTCGCCGGCGAGTACCAGATCAAGGTGCCGCCGCCGTTCGTGCCGGGAAGTGAGTTCGCCGGGGTGGTCGAAACGGTCGGGGAGGGGGTCACCGGCCTGGCTGTCGGTGACCGCGTCTTCGGTTCCGGCATCGTCGGCGGGTTCGGCGAGGTGGCCCTCGGCCGCGCCGAGGGTGTCACCCGCACCCCGGACGGGATCTCCGACGACGTCGCCGCCGCCTTCGGGGTCGCGCACCGCACCTCGTACCACATGCTCCGGTCGGCGGCCGCCCTGGCGCCTGGCGAGCAGCTCGTCGTGCTCGGCGCCGGTGGTGGCGTGGGGCTGGCCGCGGTGCAGCTCGGCGTGGCGCTGGGAGCGACCGTGACGGCGGTGGCGTCCTCGGCGCGGAAGCTGGAGGTCGCCGCGGCCAACGGAGCCACCAACCTCATCGATCATCGTTCGACGGACCTGCGTGCGGCGCTGAAGAAGACGCTTCCCGACGGGGCCGACGTCGTGATCGACCCGGTCGGAGGCGATCTGGCCGAGCCGGCGCTGCGTTGCCTGCGGTGGCGCGGCCGGTTCGTCACGGTTGGCTTCGCCGCGGGCACGATTCCGCGGATTCCGCTCAACCTGGTGCTGCTCAAGGGAATCCAGGTCACCGGGATGCAGCTGCGTGATCTCGGCACCCACGCCCCGGATGAGCTGCGGCGTAACGAGCGGGAGCTCATGGAGCTCTTCGCCGCCGGCAAGGTCAGTCCGCACATCGGCGCGACCTTCGCCTTCGAGGAGAGCGCCGCCGCTCTGCGCTACGTGGCCGACGGTCATGCGATCGGAAAAACGGTTCTCCGCATCGCAGGCAACGGCCAGGGCTGACCAGGGCTGACCGGCTCTAACCGGCGCTGGCCCCGCCAACGGCCGGGGCCAGCGCCAGTGGAACCGCCCTGGCCGGGCATCACTCGCCGCGGCCTGCCGGTGGGCGTTCGATGACCGCGACGCAGAAGTCGACGAGGTGGCGCTGCTCGTCCTCGTCGGGGATCGTGCCGGGCTCCACATGGCGTTGCATGGCGCCGAGCACCGCGTCCTGGATCACCCGGGCGTCGAGGTCCGGCCGTGGGCGGCCGGCCGCGGTCAGCGGAGCGATGAGCAGGTCGCCGAGCTGCCCGTCCAGGGCGGCGCGCCCTGGAGCGGACTCGCCGGCGCGGGCGAGCAGCCGGTTCACCGTGGTGCCCTGCTGGGCCACGGTCGGCCGGGTGATCTGCGCGATCATGCCTTCGACCCAGGCGGTCAGCTGGCCGACCGGCTCGGAATGCTTCGCCATCTGGTGGCGCAGATAGGAGTTCACGAGCATGATCCCCCGCTCGAGCACGGCGTGCATCAGCTCGTTCTTACCGGCGAAGTACCGGTAGAAGGTCTGGTTGGACGTGCCGGCCTCGGCAACGATGTCGGCGACTTTTGGCTCGGCGGGCGAAACACGGACCGCGACCCGCAGCGCGGCGTTGAGGATCTGCTCGACCTCACTCAACGCATCCCGCTGATGGCGGTTCAGTGCCCGGTCGACCGCGGCACGAACCGACGTCGGCACATCGTGCCATTCCACTCCGGTAGTGTCGCTCACGTCGCCGTCCTTTGGATGCGGGATGGAACAGGCGCGGAATTTTCTTCTGTTCCGCGCAGAAGTATATTCTGCGCCCGCGCCGGCGGAGGGCCTCCGGCGGGTGGGGATCGGAAGGTGGGCACAGGCCGCGCGACAGGCCGCGGCGCTGCCGGCTGTGGTGGTCGCTGTCCGCGCTGATGTCGCTGCTCGCGGGCGTCTGCTGGTCGTCGTGGCTGGTCGTCGGCCTGGCCGTCCGCCGAGACCAGCCCGTGGAAGCGGTCGGTGGCGGACCCGGTGCGAATAGCTGATCTTTCCCGGCATACACTTCTGCCGTCCGCTGGTCGGAGGTGGGTGCCGAGGAAGGACTTGGATGAATATCGTCGAAGCGGTTTTCTTCGGTGCGGTCGAAGGGCTGACCGAGTTTCTCCCGATCTCCAGCACCGGTCACCTGACGATCATGGAGAAGGCGCTCGGTTACGAGATCGACAGCCCGGACATCACCGCCTTCACCGCGATCATCCAGGTTGGTGCGGTCTTTGCCACGCTGCTGTATCTCCGGCGCGATTTCCGGCGCATCATCGCGGCCCTGGGCCGCGGGGCGACGCGCCCGGCGTACCGGGACCATCCGGACTTCCGGTTCGGTGTGGCCGTGATCGTCGGGTCAATCCCGATCGGGATCGTCGGGCTACTGTTCAAGGACCAGATCGAGACGACCCTGCGAAGTCTGTGGTTCGTCAGCCTCGCGCTGGTCGGGTGGAGCGGGGTCATGGCCTATGCCGACCGCGTCGCCACCCAGAAGCGCCACGAGGACGACGTCACCTGGAAGGACACCCTGGTCATCGGGGTCGTGCAGTGCATGGCACTGATTCCCGGGATCTCGCGTTCCGGCTCGACGATGTCGGCCGGTCTGCTGCGCGGGATCGACCGCGTCACGGTGACCCGGCTGTCGTTCTTCCTCTCCATCCCCGCGCTTTTCGCCGCGGCGCTGCTCCAGGTCGTCACCGAGTCGGCCAACATCTCGAGCGGTGTCGGCTGGACCATGACCATCACCGCGACGGCGGTGAGTTTCGTGACCGCCTATTTCGCCATCTCCTGGCTGCTCAAGTTCGTCGCGCGGCACAGCTACAGCGTCTTCATCATCTACCGGCTCGCCCTCGGCAGCGTGCTGCTCTTCCTGCTGGGAACCGGCCTCATCTCGGCCACCTGATCTCGGCCACCTGACGGCAGGGCGGCCCGCGGCGGGGGTTGCGGGCGCTGCGGCTGCCGCTGCCGCCGAGCAAGGCCGGAGGGCCGTGGTGGCCAGTGCGACGAAAATCCTCAGATCTTCGCACCGCCGCTCGCCCACTGCTTGCCCAGCGGTGGCAGGCAGCCGGCATCCCCGCGTTTCGATCGGTTCTGGTGCCGCGGTCAAACGAAACACGGGCTGATTCCACGAACGACTGCCCGGCTCGGGCCAGTGAATGCATGAATGAGCGGATAGGCCCGGTTCCACGCTGTCTCGGCGGCCATCCGCGCCTGCGGCGCACGACCGGTCGAGCTGCGATTCGATATCAAAGTGGCATCGCTTTCTGCCGTTACGATGTCATCGACCGCGCGTCGGGGGCGATCCGGAGGTGGCTGATGGCGAACAGGCGTCTGGAGATCGACGGTGTTCGCAAACGCTACGGCGAGGTGACCGCACTCGACGGCATGACCTTTGACGTGCGCGCCGGGGAGCTTTTCGGTTTCGTCGGCAGCAACGGCGCTGGCAAGACGACGACGATGCGGATCGTGCTCGGGGTCCTCGCGGCCGATGCCGGTGAGGTCCGCTGGGCCGGTCGGCCGGTCGACCTCGCCGTCCGCCGCCGGATCGGCTACATGCCGGAAGAGCGGGGTCTTTACCCCAAGATGAAGGTCCGGGACCAGATCGTCTACCTGGCCCGGCTGCACGGGATGCCGGCCGGGGCCGCCCGACGCAGCGCCGAGGCGTGGCTGGAGCGGCTCGGTGTGGCGGCACGGCGCGACGACGAGGTCCAGAACCTCAGCCTCGGCAACCAGCAGCGGGTTCAGCTCGCCGCGGCGCTCGTCCACGACCCGGAGGTCCTCGTGCTCGACGAGCCGTTCTCCGGCCTGGACCCGGTCGCGGTCGACGTGATGAGCCAGGTTCTGCGCGAACGCAGCGCGGCCGGAGTCCCCGTGGTGTTCTCCAGCCACCAGCTGGAGCTCGTCGAGCGGCTCTGTGACCGGGTCGGCATCGTCGCCTCGGGCCGTATGGTCGCCTGCGGCACGGTGGATGAGCTGCGCAGGGCCGGGACCGAGCAGATCGTGGTGGAGGTGCCCGGCGCGCCCACCGGGTGGGCGCTCGACCTGCCCGGAATCACCGTCCGCCACACCGAGGGCGACCGGACGACCGTCGATCTCGCCCCGGGAGCTGATGATCAGGATCTGTTGCGGCGGGCGCTGGCCGCCGGGCCGGTGCGCGAGTTCCGTCGCCGCCGGCCGACGCTGGCGGAGCTGTTCCGCTCGGTGACCACCGTCCCCGCCGTGGCCGGTGGCTCCGCCGCCGTGCCACCCGCCCTGGGGCACGTGGTGCCCGGGGCCGGCGCCGCCGGGCCTGGTGACGTCCCGAGCCCTGCTGGGCGGTCGGGTCCTGCCGGGCTGACTGCGCCTGCCGGGCTGGCGAGCTCCGGCAACGACGTGCGGGCGGCGGATGAGGAGACGGCGGTATGAGCACCGGAGCCGACGGCGGGTCCGACGGAGACACGGGACAACTCCCCAGCTTCCCGACGCAGGGTGGCAGGCCGCCGGACGACCGCGGGGCTTGGGTGACCGGGCCGCCGGCTGCCCCGCCGGCCGCCCCGGCGTCCGGACTGGCGTCCGGTCAGGCGTCCGGACTGGCGGCTGCGGAGGCGGCCGAGCCTGGCGGGTTCCCTCCCCTGGCCGCCTGGGTGGTGGTGCGCCTCGTCGCCGGGCGGGAGCTGGCCATCCGGCTGCGTTCGAAGGTCTTCGTGATCACGACGGCCGCGTTCCTCGTGCTGCTGGTCGGCGCTTCGGTGGTGATCAGCCTGCTGGGTGGGCACGAGTCGGCGAAGTCGGTCGGTTTCATCGCGGCGGAGTCCGTGCTCGCCGATCCGCTTGAGGCCGTCGCCGGTGGCCTGGGTGTCGACGTCGCGACCCGTGAGGTGCCCGACGAGGCCACCGGGCTGCGCGAGGTCTCCGACGGTGATCTCGACGTGCTGGTGACCGCCGCTCCGAGCGGTCTGCGGGTCACGGTCAAGGAGGAGCTGAGCGAAGACCTGCGTGGGGTGCTCGCGGTGCTGGCCCGGCAACAGGTGCTCGACAACGAGATCAGCGTGCTCGGCGGGGATCCGGCCCGGGTCAACGAGACCGTGGCTGCCGCCGGCCTGGACGTCGCGGAGCTCGACCCCGTCCCGGATGACCAGGACGAACGGCTTTTCCTGGGGCTGGCATCGGCGTTCCTGATCTACATGGGCCTGATGCTCTTCGGACCGGCGGTCTCGCAGGGCGTCGTTGAGGAGAAGTCGAGCCGGGTCGTGGAGCTGCTGTTGTCGACGGTCCGGCCGTGGACGCTCATGGCGGGCAAGGTCCTGGGTATCGGCCTGGTGGCGCTGATCCAGATGGTCGTGATCGCCGGCGGTGGGCTGATCGCCGCGCTGACCACCGGCGCGCTCGAGCTGCCATCCAGCGAGGCGACCGGTACCGTCATCTGGTCCGTGGCCTGGTACGTGATCGGATTCTTCCTGTACGCGCTGCCGTTCGCCGCGGTCGGCGCGATGGTGTCCAGGCAGGAGGATCTCGGCGGAATCTCCAGCCCCATCGTGCTGGCGCTCATCGTCCCCTGGGTGGTCGGGGTCTCGATTCTGCCCGGTGATCCCGACAACGGCCTGGTCGAGATCCTCTCCCTGGTTCCGCTGTTCTCTCCGCTGCTCATGCCGATGCGTATCGCGCTCGGGGTGGCGCCGCTCTGGCAGCTCGTCCTGTCCGTGCTCCTGGCCTTGGCCCTGATCGGCCTGCTCATCCGGATCACCGGCCGGATCTACCACAACGCGGTCCTCCGAACCGGTGCCCGCGTCGCGTTCAAGGAGGCCGTGCGCCGGGCCTGAGCGGCCTGTGTCCCCGGAGTCCGCTGTGCCCCCGGGGTCCCAGGCCGTCCGAAGAACAGCGGATTTTCGTCGCCCCAGAGCCTGCGCTAAACCTGCCGGTTCATGCCTGTGAGCACATATCCGATCTTGCGCCAGGTGTTGGGGCCGCAGATGCCGTCGTCGGGAATGCGTCCGAACCATGGCGTCGCATAACGCTGCACGGCCGCCACCCGCGCGGTCGTCAGCGGGCCGTACACCCCGTCGGGGACGAGCCGGTAAGGGTCGCCGGAGGTCGCCTCGTGACCAAAGATGATGTTCAGTGCGTTCTGGAGGGTGACGACCTCGGGCCCGCGGGACTTCTCCCGCAGGGTCGGCATGCCCGCGTAGCGCTGGCGGGGGTCCGCCAGCGTGGCGGGGCCCAGCGCGGCCGCCAGGATGTCTCCTCTGCGGTTGGCCCGGATCTCCCCGGGGCAGGAATGCGCTCCCCAAGCCGCGCCACCCATGCGGTGGGTGCCGAGCCCGTAGCCGTTCACCGAATCGGTGATCTCAGCCCGCCAGCCGAATTCGCGGATTCCCCACGCGAAGAACTCACCGAGCCGGGTGATCTGGATCGGCGTGTAGTCCTCGGTGTCGTACCCCTCGCACTCGACACTGATCCAGAACGAGTTTCCCGCGGCCTGCGCCCAGGCCCGACGGTCGAACGGGACGTACTGTTCGAACTCGCCCGTCTTCGCCAGCCACAGATGTGCGCTCACCTCGCTGGCCGGGTTGTCGAACCATCCGAACAACGATCCGTTGCCGACCTGGACGTGCGGAATCAGGCCGCGGGTCGGCTGCGTCATGGCGCCCGAGGTGTTCCGGACCGGGCGGTAGGTCGCAGGTGGGTAGAGAGTGGTCGCCATTTTCCTCTTGTTCCACAGATGTCTGCCGGCACGCATGGCGCCTGCCCGGCCTGGCCTGCATCGCTGAGGGATTCCTACCGCTACGCTCCAGGCGCGCCGCATCTGGGTCATTCATGTCATGGGGTGGATGCCGCCGGTAAGTGAGCACCGACATCCCATTTCCGGCATTTATGGAGATTGTCATGGTTGTCGCGCGGTTCCGCGGCGCGTGCCGGCGGCGGAGCCGCGTGACGGTGTGATGGGGCTTGTGTCGTCAAGACGACAGCGCGTGTGTTGCCCGGCAGCTGGGCGTCGACGTCCGTCCGACGTGTTTGTCTGACTCCCTGTGCAGGAAGGGGTGTTCTCGGTGACAGTCATGCGATCAATTCGGATCGGCAGGGTGGGGCTCGCCGCTGTTCTGACCGTCGTGGGCGCGCTCGCGGTGGCCGGTCAGCCGGCGGCCCAGGCGGGTGGCACGCCGGCAGCCGAATGCCCCGGCGGGCGGGAGTACACGGTGAGCGCCCCGGGTGACGAGCCGGATGCCGGCGCACCGGTGGAACTCGCCGCCGGGTACTACGCGCAGACGGCCTCCTTCTGGCCGCCGCGGTCCGCCATCCTGTGCGAGACGGGCTCGGGCCGGGCCCAGCCGAGCGCGGGGGTCGCCGCGTCCAACGACGTGGGCTGCGGCACCGGGGCCCGCGAACTGCTGGTACCCGACGAGATTCCGGCCGGCTTCGAGTCCGCGGAGGTGGCGCGTTCCGGGGCCTACCTGCCCGCGGGCTGGTACACCCTTGCCTCAGAGCTGGACACGTCGGAGCTGGACGCGCAGGCCGCTGGCAGTGCCGCCACCGCCCGGTCGGTGCACGCACCGTCACATCGACACTCGAAGATCACCTGGACGGCGGTGTGCCGGTACCGCACGGCCCCGTCTGCCGCCCCGTCCGCCGCTACGTCTGACCCCGCGAAGCCTGATGCTGTGAAGCCGGACGATGTGAAGCCCGAGGCGGCGAAGCCTGACACTGTGCGGCCTGACGTGGGGTGACGCGACGAGGGCCGCCCCCCGGGAACGGGGACGGCCCTCGTCGTGGAACCTGGAAGATCAGTAGCGGTAGTGGTCCGCCTTGTAGGGGCCCTCCACCGGAACGCCGATGTAGTCCGCCTGCTGCTTGGTCAGCGTCGTGAGCTTGACGCCGAGTGCGTCCAGGTGCAGACGGGCGACCTTCTCGTCGAGGTGCTTGGGCAGGATGTAGACCCCGACCGGGTACTGGTCGGTCTTGGTGAACAGCTCGATCTGCGCGATCACCTGGTTGGTGAAGCTGTTCGACATCACGAAGCTCGGGTGGCCGGTCGCGCAGCCGAGGTTCATCAGCCGGCCCTCGGCCAGCACGATGATCGAGTGCCCGTCCGGGAACACCCACTCGTCGACCTGCGGCTTGATGTTGACCTTCTCGATGCCTTCGACCTTCGCCAGGCCGGCCATGTCGATCTCGTTGTCGAAGTGGCCGATGTTGGAGACGATCGCCTGGTGCTTCATCGCGGCCATGTGGCTGGCCATGATGATGTTGAAGTTTCCGGTGGTCGTCACGAAGATGTCGGCGATCGAGACGACGTCCTCGAGGGTGGCGACCTGGAAGCCGTCCATCGCGGCCTGCAGGGCGCAGATCGGGTCGATCTCGGTGACGATGACGCGGGCGCCCTGGCCGCGCAGTGCGTCCGCGCAGCCCTTGCCGACGTCGCCGTAGCCGGCGACGACCGCGACCTTGCCGCCGATGAGCACGTCGGTCGCCCGGTTCAGGCCGTCGATGACGGAGTGGCGGCAGCCGTACTTGTTGTCGAACTTCGACTTGGTGACCGAGTCGTTCACGTTGATCGCGGGGAAGGCCAGCGTGCCCGCCTTCGCCATCTCGTACAGCCGGTGCACACCGGTCGTGGTCTCCTCGGTGACGCCCTTGACCGAGGCGGCGGTCGCGGTCCAGCGACCCGGCTTCTCCGCGATCGTGCGGCGCAGCGTCTCCAGGATGATCGCGTACTCCTCGGAGTCCGCGGGGTCGGTCGCCGGCACGGCGCCCGCCAGCTCGAACTCGGCGCCCTTGTGGACGAGCAGGGTCGCGTCACCGCCGTCGTCGAGGATCATGTTCGGGCCGCCGCCATCCGGCCAGGCCAGCGCCTGGTCGGTGCACCACCAGTACTCCTCGAGCGTCTCGCCCTTCCAGGCGAAGACGGGCACGCCCTGAGGGTCGTCCTTGGTGCCGTTCGGCCCGACGACAATCGCGGCGGCCGCGTGGTCCTGGGTCGAGAAGATGTTGCAGGAAACCCAGCGGACGTCGGCGCCAAGCGCGACCAGCGTCTCGATCAGCACGGCGGTCTGGATGGTCATGTGCAGGGAACCCATGATCCGGGCGCCCTTCAGGGGCTGGCTGGCGGCGTACTCCGCGCGGGTAGCCATCAGCCCGGGCATCTCGTGCTCGGCAAGCCGGATCTCCTTGCGGCCGAACTCGGCCAGCGCGAGATCCGCGACCTTGAAGTCGAAAGTCATGCCTTCTCCTCGTTGCGCTCGGATGGCTGCCGAGCCTCTGTGGCGGTGTCACGTTCCGCTGCCGGCCGGCTCTGCGACCGTCATTGGCAGACGGCGGTGTGAGCTTTGAGCGTGCCATAGGCGTGAGGAACCGCGAAGACCCGGCCCGGTCGCGTCACATCGGGCCGGGTCTTCACCGGATAGCACGTTGTCCCGCGTCACGCGGAGCGAGCCATCGCACTGTTTCGAGCGCTCGAATGCCTCAGCTCTCGGCCGTGCCACCAGCCGTGGGCTTGGCGGTGTCACCGGTGGCGGGCTCGACCGTGCCCCCGGCACCGGGGTCGGCACTGGGGCCGACCGCGTCGTCGGCCGGTGCGGCGGCCGCCGGCACCACGGCCGCAGGCGCCGCGGACGCCCGTGCCGTGGAGGCGGGTGCCGCGGAGGCCGGTGCGGGAGCTGTCGGCACCACGGAGGCCGGCAGCGGCGCGGCGGAGCCGGTGCCGGCGGGCACCAGCTGCGGGCCGCGGTAGACCCAGCCGCGTTCGTCCGCCCACAGCAGCAGCGGCGGCAGCACGATCAGCGCCGAGAGCAGAGCCACCCCGACGTTGAGGGCCACCACGAGGCCGAAGTCGCGCAGCAGCGGCAGCGAGCTGAACGCCAGGACCACGATTCCGATCACGGCGGCGAGCGCCGAGACCATGAAGGCGACTCCGGTCCGGGCCGCCGCCTCCTCGGTGGCTGCCAGCGGGTCCCGCCCACGCTGTCGTTCTTCGATGTGCCGCATGACGATCAGCGTGGTGAACTCGGTGCAGAGTGCGATCACGAGTGGTCCGCCGACCGCGGTGAGCGGGCTGAGCTCGAAGCCCGCGAGCCGGGAGATGATGGCCGTCAGACCCACCGCGATCAGCACCGGAACCACCGACACCACCGCGCGGACGATGTTCAGGTGGCGCAGCAGCAGGATGATGAAAACGCCGATCAACGCGAAGTAGGTCAGCTCCACGCGGTTCTTCTCGAAGTTCTCCAGCAGCCCGGTGCCGACGACGGCGAGACCCGACGGTGTCGCGCGGATTCCCTCCGGGGGAGTGACCGTGTCCCGGATGTCGTTCACGACGACGGCGCGTTCCTCCAGCGCTCCCGGCCCGGTGCGGAAGATCAGGTTGAGTGCCTTCCCGTCGATGTCGACGGTGCTCTTCCTGATCGGTTCCGGTGTGACGTCATACGCCAGCCGGATGTCTTTGCCGGTCGGCGCGAGCAGGGTGGTGTTCGGCACCTCCATGAGGAAGCTGACCGTGGTCACCAGGCTGGACGCCGTCAGCAGCTCCTTGGGGTGCTCGTCGAGCTGCTGGTAGGCGAGGTCGTGGACGAACTTGACGGTCCTGTCGTCGAAGATGTCGTCCGACTGGATGAAGATGCCCAGCTCGCTGCTGGAACCGGTCTGCGCCTTGAGGTACTGGATGTCGTGCACGACCTGGGAGTTCTGGTTGACCCACTTCTCCGGGTCCGTCTGGACCTTGAGGTCACCTTCGACGACGAGCCCACCGGCGAAGATGCCGGCGGCGATGACGACGAGCGGGATCGCCGCCAGCCGGGGCAGGGATCCGAGCCAGACGACAGTGTGGCCGAGCGCGCCGCGTGAGGCGTCCTTCGGCGCGGTGGGGGAGCGGCGCTCCCGGAAGCCGAGCGAGGCGGTGCTGAGCAGCACGGTCGCGAGGACGATGACCGGCAGTCCGATGGCGAGCAGGACGCCGAAGTCACGGATCATCGGGACCTCGCTGAACTCCAGCGCGAGGAACGCGATGACACCGGCGACGGTGGCCAGCGCCAGCGCCGGCATGAGGTGGCCCAGCGCCGCTGCGACGGGTTCCCGGGCCCGGTCGAGCTGCGCTTCCTCCTGGACCCGGCTGTGTAGCTGCACGGCGAAGTCGATGCCGACGCCGAGCAGGACCGGCATGCCGGCGATGGTGACCACCGAGAGCGGGATGTCCAGGTAGCCGGCCAGCCCGAAGGCCCACACCAGCCCGATGCCCACGACCGCCAGGGGCAGCAGCCGCCAGCGGACGGCGAACGCGACCAGCAGCAGCGCGGCCATGATGAGCAGCGAAATTCCACCCAGAGTGAGGAAGCCGCCGCGCAGGTAGTCGTTGATGTCACGGAGCAGGACCGCCGCGCCGGTGGTCATGACGTCGGCGTTGTCGAAGGTCAGCCCGTTCATGGCGTTCTCGACCGTGGTGGCGCCCTTGCCCTCCTCCTTGATCGAGGCGTTTCCGGTCAGCCGCACGATCATCTGCGCGTTCTTGTCCGTCGGGAAGAACGACTGCAGTGACTTGCGGATGCCCCCGGAGTTGTCATGCAGCAAGAAATCGACCCAGGCCGGATCATCGAACGTGCGCTGATCCTCGGGAATCGCGTTCGCCCGCTCCAGCGTCCGCAGCGAGTCGGCGAGCCGAACTGCCTGGGACTTCGGGTCGGGATCACGCTGCTGCGCCGCCAGCAGGATCTTCCCGGCCGCGCTGTTGATGATCTGACCGTCCGAGCTGGTCACGAGATTCGCGGTGAACTGGAGCGCCGTGAGCGGCGTGATCACGCTCTCGATGCGAGGGTCCTTCTCCAGGGTGGCCGACAGATCCCGGAACTTCTTGACGTTGGCGGCGGTGAAGAGATCAACCAGGTCGGCGTCGGGCTTCGTCGTGAAGAGTGTGATCATCGCCTGACCGCCGAAGAGGTCCTGATAGGCGACGTTGTCCTTCGCGACCTGCGAGTCCGCGTTGAGGTAGTTCTCCTGACCGGTGGTGAACTCCAGCCTGGTCAGGCCAAGTCCGAGTGCCACCGTGACGATCGCGGTGACGGCTGCGACCAGGCCGGTACGGCTACCGACCACCCGCCCGACGCCGAACCAGAAACGGGCCGTGCCGCCTGGTCGGGAAGACCTGTCAGACGGCACTGACGAACTTGGCATCAAGTTGCTCCGGGATCAGCGTTGCGCTCGGTGCACCCCCGTGGGGGAACACCCGAGACGGTTTCCATGGTGTATAGCGAACATCACATCCAGGTGCCGACCCCTGGCGTACGGCAATCATTCCGGACCGGAGCTGAACTGGGACCCGGACAGACCGTACGTGCCAACAGGTAGTCGTTTCTGTCGCGCACCGTGGTGGTTTGGTCCGGGCAGGCACAATTGCCTGTGGCGGTGGTGGGGCCGGTGCCCCGATCGGGCGATTGATCTGGCTGAACCGACGTCCGGGCCGCCCGGGGAGCGGGTGGACGTCCAGCCCGTGGCGGACTGCGCGTGGCGGGCCGCCGGCGCCCCAGAGGCACGAGCGGGTGCTGGGGGAAGTGGGCCGTGGGGCGCCGGGGCCAGCTTTCAGACGGTCACATGCTCACGTGCCGGCCGCAGCTCGATGTTCGAGTCGGCGCCAGGGAAGAAAAGGCCCTCGTGGCCGTCGTCCCAGCGGACCATGAACGGCGGCCCGCCGGCGGTCCCGCGGACCTCGATGATCACGCCGTGACGCTCGGGGTCCCCGACCGTCCGGCCGTGGACGACGAAGCGGTCGCCTACCGATGCGTACATGATGTTTCTCCCTTCGGCCTCGGTGCGCGATGCCAGCGATCGAGGTGGCACGCCCGGAGCAGCCGTCCCGCCACCATCGCCCGGCGGCTCCGCCGGTCGCGGCCTCCCGGGGTCATGGCGTCCTGGGACGTGGCGCCCTGGGCCGTTCGGGCGGAGCGGTAGTTCCGGGGTAACACGGTTCGCGGCCACCGGCAGGTCGGAAGGGACGCATGCCGTGAAGGTCCGCTTCATCAATTTTGCGTGCTTCGCCGGGCGTATGGGTTGATCGAGGGATGTTCCTGCGTCCCCGCTGCTGGCAACCTATGTGATATAGACCACGATCGGCCCGGTTGGTGTGGGCCGTGAGGGCGACGTCTCTTGCGGCTTCGGATGGGGCGGCGGTGGCTGCGCCGGGGTGTGCCTGTTGCCAGGGAAGGCGCGGAGTGGCACGTTGGCAGCCGCTGGCGACCGTGCAGGCCTTGCGCGGGGGTGACCGTTCGGTGTCGCCCGCCTGACAGAGCGACGGGACAAGCGCGCCCATGTGGTGGAAATAGCCGAGGGTTGTTCGCTGTTGGTTTATCTCACTGTCACTTCACTGCCGACCGGTGCGACAAGTCGGCGAGTCACCGCGGTGACCCTGATCGGGCGATCCGCCGGGGGTGGTGACGGAGTGTCAGTACCCGGCTGTGTTGTGGGATGAGTGGGGCGTCACAGGGATTCGATCCTTGCTCTGCTTACCGATCGGCCGGTAGGAACGGGAGGGTTAACAGGGCATGTCGTCGGAAGGGCGTGAGACGCGCCGGGAGGGCTCATGGTGAGCATTCCGATTCCTTCGCGTGACCAGGGACGGTCCGCGACCGGGCCGGTGGCGGTTCCGCCGCTGGCGGTGACCTTGCGGACGTCCTGGCTGCACGCCACCCGGCTGGGTCGGGCAACGTCCTTGGCGCTGTTCTACAGCGGCCAGGTGCTGCTCATGGCCGCGTTGTTCATGGTCTACCGGCTCGGCCGCCAGCTCGCCGTCGGCCGAGAGCCGCAGGCGCTGGCCAACGCCCGGGACGTCTGGAGCTTCGAACGGCTCATCGACCTGCCCGACGAATCCGCGCTCCAACGCCTCGCGCTGCACTCGACGGAGCTGCTGGAGCTGGCGAACCGTTTCTACATCGGCGTGCACTTCCCGGCCTCTATCGCGTTCCTGCTGTGGGTCATGCTCCGGCATCGGGACGCGTGGCCGCGGGTGCGGATGGTCATCCTCGCCTCGACGGGTGCCGCGCTGGTGATCCACATGCTGTACCCGCTGGCGCCGCCGCGTTTCCTGCCGCAGGTGCTGCCGCATGTGTCGCTCGTCGACACCGGCGCGGTCTTCGGCCCGTCGCCCTACTCGGCCGGCGACAAGGTGGCGAACCAGTACGCCGCGATGCCGAGCCTGCACGTCGGCTGGTCGATCATCGTTGCGTGGGGGACGGTCACCATCCTGCGGGCCCGGGCGCGCTGGTTGATGATCCTGCATCCGGTACTGACCGTCATCGTTGTCGTGATCACGGCGAACCACTACTGGATGGATGGCGTCATCGGTGGTGGCCTGGTCGCGCTCTCGGTCCTCATGACCAGGCCGGAAGTGCAGACCCGGCTGCGCTCCGTGTCCCGCACGGCCTGGGCCGGGGTACGGTCCGGCGCTCAGGTCCCGGTGGCGGTTCAGGTGCCGTTCGTGGCTCAGGCGCCCGCAGGGGCAGCACAGCTGCAGGCGGGGGCCCAGGCAGCGTTGGAAGGACAGCCCGACCGGGGTGCCGCGGCGGTGGCCACGAAAAGCCCACTTTCGGTTCCGGCCGCTCGGAACAAGCCTGGTGGAACCGAGGCGACGTCCGTCGGCCTGCCCGATCAGCGAGCGCTCGTGGACGGCAGCCCGTCTCGCGACCTGGGCGGCCCGTCCCTCGACCTGGTGGAGCCGCCGGGCGCGGAGCCCGCCAGCGGGCGGGCTGGCTGACCACTCGCCCGCCGGCCCCGACAATCGTCTGTCGTACAAGGGATTCTGGATTGTTCCTGGAACCGTCCGGGCTCCCCGAACGCCAGCATGAGCACTAGGCTCTACCGATGGTCGTGGATGATCTGGCGGGGTCACGCCCGGTGCGGGACGAGGACGCGCTCGACATACCCGCAGTGGACGACTGGTTGCGCCAGTACCTTCGGAAACAGACTGATCCAGATACTCCCGGCGCCGCGGCGCCAGCCGCCGCTGCCGAGGGCCTCGGTACACGGGCGGACGATGAGGCCGCGAGGGAGGTCCAGACCGTCCCGCCTGCTGGCCGTCCCGAGGTCCGGCAGTTCTCGGGCGGCGCCTCCAACCTCACCTATCTGCTTCGCTACCAGGATCGGGATTTTGTTCTGCGCCGCCCGCCGCGGGGGCGGAAGGCGACCGGTGCGCACGACATGGCACGTGAGTTCCGGGTGCAGACCCGGCTGCGGCCAGCGTTCCGGTACGTGCCCCGCATGGTCGCCTTCTGCGATGACCCGACCGTGATCGGCTCGGACTTCTACGTCATGGAGAAGGTGCCCGGCGTCATCCCCCGATCGGAGTTCCCGCGCTCGCTCACGCTGGATCCCGTCCGGACCCGCCAGCTCGCCTTCAAGGTTGTGGATCTGCTGGTCGAGCTGCACGACATCGACCCGGCCGCCCACGGGCTGTCAGACCTCGGGCGTGGCGCCGGCTACGTGGGCCGGCAGATCCGCGGATGGACGCGTCGCTACCGGGATGCGCGTACGCCGAACGTCCCGTCCTACGAGGCGATCATGAGCTGGCTCGCCGAGTACGCGCCGGAGGATGTCGCCTCCTGTCTGATTCACAACGACTTCCGGCTGGACAACGTGGTTTTCGACGTGTCCCAGCCGACCGCGGACGGCCTACCGCGGATCAGCGGAGTGCTGGACTGGGAGATGGCGACGATCGGCGATCCACTGATGGACCTCGGGGGCGCGCTCGCCTACTGGGTACAGGCGGACGACGACGAGATCTACCGCCTCACCCGGCGCCAGCCCAGCCACAGCCCCGGCATGCCCACCCGGGCCGAGATAGTCGAGTACTACGGAGCGCGCCGAGGCGTCGACATCGGTCGGTGGCCCTTCTACCAGGTGTTCGGGCTGTTCCGGCTGGCGGTGATCGCGCAACAGATCTACTTCCGCTACCACCACGGACAGACCACGAACCCGGCGTTCCGTGACTACTGGAAGATGGTCTGCCACCTGGAGACCCGCTGCCTCCAGGTGATGGCGGCCGCCGGACTCTGATCAGCGTCGGCGGCTCCGGACCGGCCCAGGATCGGGGCAGGCGATCCGGAACTCGGTGTTGTCTCTCGCTGAACGCGCCGTCACGGTGGGCTGATGACCATCTAGCGTTACGAACGTGGTTGCTGTCGGTGAGGGAGAGGCCGCGTCGCGTCGCGGCCTGGTCGCTGCCCTGCGTCGCGCGGCAGCGGAGAGCCTTCTGCTGCTTGTGCCGGTGATCGCTCTCGACAATGACAGCACCTGGCGGTCGCCCTGGCAGCGGCGCTGCCACGCCCGTATCGATGCCTGGTGGCAGGCACTGGTCATCGGTGCCCGCCGGGCCCGGGAGCGGGCGGACGCACTGGATTCCCGCCCGGATCCCGTTCCTGCTGGGATGGGGCAGCAGGCCTCCGGCGTGGCCGGCGTCGCCGCGACTGGTGTGGCTGCGGCCGCCGGCCTGGGTGGCGGCCCGGGGGCGGCCGGCGCCGAGGATGGCGCCGTCTGTTTCGAGCCGGAGCGGCTCGCGGAGCTGGCTCGCCGATTACGGGTCGCCGAGCGCCAGGCGGCCCGTCTCGTCGGCGACATGGGCTCGCTAGGGCGAGCCGCCGGAGCCTGCCAGGGCCTCGACCTGGTACGTGCCGAGGCCGGGGTCATGGCTGCGGCGATCGACCGCCGCCTCGCCGCCTCCGCTGCTGCGGAGGCCTCGTCGGCCGGCTGGGGTGGGGCTGGGATCATCCTGGTCCGGCCGCATGCGCCGCCGGCCCGGCCGAGTGCCGAGGAAGCGAGCTCCGCCGTCGCCGAGCTGGTCACGGCCATCGGCACCAACCCGCTGAAACTGGGTGTTCGTGAGCTGCGGGCCATCGCCGAGCAGCTGGCACGGCTGGAGGCGGGCGTCGCGTCGCAGGTGATCAGCGGGTTGCGGGGGCGTCCGCTCCAGGTGCTGGCCACCGCGGTGGGCCTGGCGCCCGCCCGGCTCGACCTCGGCACGCTGAGCCTCCTACCGGCAGTTGTCTCGATCGCCGACGTGATCCTTCGGGTCGCGCCGTCGTCGATGCTCGGCGAGATCGTGCAGCTGTTCCCGTGGCTCGACCCGCCCCCGGGTGCCGGCTACGGGCCTTGGCACCGGGCGGGGAGCCCGGCCCGCGGCGCCGCCGCCGGGCTCGTCCTCCACGACCACACCGGCGAGCCGGTCTGGGTCCGGGGCGCGACCCCGTCGGACGTCCGGCAGGGCCGAGTGGGTGACTGCTACCTGCTCGCCGCTCTCATCGGCATCGTCCGCGCGGATCCAGGGCTCCTGCGCCGCAATCTCCGCGAGAACCCGAACGGCACGGTCACCGTCACCTTTCCGGGCGGGGCGGGCGCCACCCCGGGCCCAATCGCGGTGACGATCACCAGGAGCCTGCCCGAGGAGGCGGAGACCCAGCGGGAGATCGGCGCGGGTGCGGAGAACGCCGACGGTGATCCGGAGCTGTGGGTCGCCCTGTACGAGAAGGCCTACGCGCGGCTGGCCGGAAGCTACGCGGGCACCGACGGCGGTGATCCGGCGGTCGCGATGCGACAGCTGACCGGAGTGGAGCCGGATCGGGTCGATCCCGACCAGACCTCGGTCGAGGGCATAGCCGCCAGGCTTGCGGCAGGTGACGTGGTGACCTTGTCGACCCGCGCTCGTGTGACCGGCTCATCGGGTCTTGTCCCTGGGCACGCCTACGCGATCCTCGCCGCGGACCCTCCCACGGGGCGGGTCCTCGTCCGGAGCCCGTGGGATCAGACCGCCTCCGACGACCGGCTGGTCTGGCGCCAGTGGGCGAGCCTGCGCCCGGACGTTCGAACACTCCAGCTCGGTGCGACCGGTCGCGGGTAGACCGGCGGCTAGGTCAGACGTCCCGGATGATGGCGACCGGCGCGGCCGAGTGCAGCATCGTCTGATGGCTGACCGAGCCCAGGAGAAGCTCGGCGAACCCGCCCTTGCCACGTGCCCCGACGACCAGCAGATCGGCGTCCCGGCTCGCATCGAGCAGGGCTCGAGTCGCGGAGGCCGCCACCAGCAGCTTGTGAACGTCGATCTCCCGTACCTTCCGCGTGTCCGTGGTCTCGCTGGTGCCGAGGGCTGCCTCGATCGATTCGTCCAGTACATGCCGAGCCTGATCCTCGAGCGCCGGCAGGATCTCGGCCGAGCTCTCGGCGAACGGAAGCGGGATCGCCGCGAGCCAGGCGTGCACGACATGCAGCGGTGCGCCGCGCAGCGCTGCCTCGCTCGCCGCCCAACGCAGCGCCGCGAGTGAGTTCGGCGAGCCGTCGACCCCGACGACCACCGGGTGCACGGTGTCCGCCTCGGTCTCGGGCGCTGGGCCGGCGGGCGCTGGGCCGGCGGGTCCGGCGGGCCCGCTGTCGGAGGAGTCAGCGCGCCCCGCTTCGGCGTCATCCGACGGCCGGCGTGTGCGGGCGACGACGACAGGCACCGGTGAGTGCACGGCGACGGAGGCACTCACCGAACCGATCCGGAGACGATGAAGCAGCCCACGGCCTCGTGTACCGACGACGATCATCGCGGCGTCCCGGCCGGAGGTGAGCAGCGCCTCGGTGCCCGAAGCGTCGACGACCTCCTCGACGATGTCGAGTCCCGTCGGAATCGGCACGGCGTCGAGTTCCTCATGCAGGATCTGGCTGGCGGCCCAGGCCAGCGCCTCCTCGTCATGCGGGCCGGCGACTGCCTCGGCAGAGCGGCGAACCGTGGGCGGCTGCTCCCCGGCGCATGACCCGAGAACCGCGCGGATCCGCGCGCCCCGCCGGACGGCCTCGTCGATCGCCCACCGCAGCGCGGACTCGGATCCCGGTGAACCGTCGATCCCGACGACGATGTCGGTCTTGGCGGTACCGCTGGAAGCGCTGCTGCCACGGGTGGAGGCGACGCCGCCGACGCCACGGCTGCTTCGGATGTCGTCGGTCATGGAGCTCCCTCCCGCGATGACATGCCGGCACGGTCCCTGTGGCGGACCTACCCGGCCTGCCTGACTGGAACCTGCGGGCGATGCTGCGCTCTGGCCGCTCTGGCCGGTGGCTGTGGCCAGTGACGCCTCGGCTTGGGCGCAGGCGCCGGGCCGAGTGTCAATCGGTTGTCGCTTTTGTGGTGAGTGGCACCACGGGTGTATGTCGATGATTGCGTATTTAGATCTTCATCGTTGTGTTACGTGTGTACTCTCGAGTGGCGATTATCGGAGAAAACCGCCTCGGATCAGGCGTACCGCCGCCGGGCGTGTGCGGCCGTGCGCGCTCTGCTTTGTGATCTCTCCGTGTCCGCGCGCACTGCGCGTTCCGCACCGGTGTGCTGCGCGGGAGTCATCCGGGGCGCAGCTTTCCTGGCCATCCGCGTCCATTGGGATGCCGGCGGGTGTGTGCTCATTGTGTACTTCCAGTTGCCTGCTCAGGCTGCCGGCCCGGCTATTGGGCGGGGTGGGATCGTGGCTGGCCGTGAGGGTGATGAACAGCCTGTGTTCCCCGTGTGGGCGCGGGGTGACTGCGTCCGGCGTGTCCCGTAGTGCGGCGGAGTAGCGTGCGGGTCCGGCCGAGGGTCCGCGTATCGTTGTCTCTTCCCCCCGGGGCTGACTGAGAAGCCCCGGCTGGTTACGGATGACAATGCTGCATTCGACGAGACCCGCTCTCGGGTGATGGTGTTGCGTGCCCGGAGTCATACGCACGCGACGGTCAATTGCTCGAAAATTCGATCGGACAACGGTGAGACCTCAGAACAACGCGATCTAGCCGCCGTGGAGGCCCTCCGCGACTGATAGCAAAGACCATCGAACGCGCCGACCGGCAGTCGTCGCTGCGTGACCACCCGGTTGCGGGCACGGGAGTTGACGGGGTCAGTGCCCCGCGCACCAGGCGACCACAGGCCACCAGGAAGGAGGGAAGGAGGAAACGTGGATTCCGACGCCACGACCCAGTTGCTCATTCCCGGCGCGCTGGTGATGGTCTGCACTCCTGACCGAGGAGTACCCGTCGCGGACGTGGAGGCCTGGCGAAAGGCCGTCCTCAACGCCAACTCGGGCGTGACACCGGCGATGCGGCTCGTCGCCACCTTGGTCGCCAACCTTGCCACCCCGGCGGGTCCACCCGCGCCCAGCGGGTCCTACATCGCCTCGCCGGGCCTTCCGGACCTCTGCGGGATGACCAACTTCAGCCGCACCCACTCCCAGCGCCAGCTGTCGGCCCTGCGTGCCAAGGGCTGGCTGGTGACGATCATCCGTCCTGCGGCGGGCCGGCCGGCACGGTACCTGCTGAGCGTGCCGAGCATGGTCGCGCAGGCAGGGGAGATCGCCCTCGCCGGTCCGGCTGTCGGATCCGGTTCGGGTGCTGGCCTCGGCGCGGCTGGCGAGCCCGGTCCGGCCGAGGGCGTCGCGGATCCCGGCCGAGCGGAGTCGACCACGCCGTCGGGTCAGGCTGCGGCGTCGCCTCGGCCTTCGATCCAGGCTGCGCCGCCCCTGGAGGATGACTTCCCCACGGGCACGCCGGCCGAGCGGCCGGCGCTGCTACGGCGTCGCAAGCGTGCGACGTACAGTTCGGCTGGCCGTGGGGTCGTCCGGGTCCGTCGCAAGCCGCGAAACCTCGAGCCGGCGGCTGTGACGGACCCGCGTGCGGCGGCCATGCAGTCGTCCGCCACCGTGGGGCGTGGTGCTGCCGCTCCGACCGGTTCGGCGGCGGGGCCCGATACCAACTACGACGAGCGCGCCGCCGCTGTCGGCGAGACCGCCTACGTGCCCTTCGGCTCGGCGGGCGCCGCTGTGGTCCCGGCGCCGGGGAGCCAGCCCGGGCCTGCTGCGGCCGGGCACCTGCACGCGGTCTCCGGCTCGGCCGGCCTGGCCGGGTATGCGGCGTCGACCGGCGGTTCGCCAGTCGTGGGGGACCCGACGCCGGCGGTCACGGCCGGCGGTTCGTCGGTCGGCGCGGTGACGTTCGGCGCGGGAGCAGACACCGAGCCACAAACCAATGCTGGTCCGCCGCTCGCCGGTCCGACGTCGCTGTTGGCCGACGCGCCGCGAGCGGCGGAGACCCAGCGAGCCGAAGACGGTGGCAGTGCCGTGCTGGTATCCGGCCCGGTAGCACTCGGGTCGTCGATCGAGTCGGGCGGGCAGCCGCCCGGGTCGGACCCCGAGCCGGAGCCGGACCCCGAGCCGGAGACCGATCGCGAGGCGGAGACCGATCGCGAGGCGGAGACCGATCGCGAGGCGGAGACCGATCGCGAGGCGGAGACCGATCGCGAGGCGGAGGCCGAGGCCGAGCGTGAGCCGGAGCCCGAACCGGATCCCGCCATGGAGGAGATCCGTACGGCCACCCGCCAGGTGATCGACATCCTCGCGAACATGCTGCGCTGCCCGGCCGAGGACTTCGCCGAACTGCACAAAAAAGTCTTCGACGTGCTGTGCGAGAGCAACTGGGCGCCGGTCGAGCTGGCCACCCATCTGGTGAACTTCGTCGCCAACGGTGTCTGGGTGAACGACGGCGGGGTTGTGGACAACATTCGGTGGCGCATGGACCGCCTGCCGCTGGGCGTGACCGAATGCAGTTGCAAGTCGTGCCTCGGCTGGCGGGCCATGCCGGACCGGCCATCGAAGCCGAAGTCGGCCTCTCGGCCCGCGTCACGTTCCGCAGGTGCGTCCGCGGCGGGCGGAAGCGGAAGTGGTACGGACTCACCGTCTGGTCCGGTGCGAGCGGTCACGACCTCGGCGACCACCAGGCCGGCGGCGGCGTCCGCCGGCGGCCCGGCCGGAGGCTCTCCCGTCTCCGCCGCACCGCCTCGGCGGCCCTCGGCCCAAGGTGGCCAGTCGGGCACGCGCCGGACGGGTGCGCGGGGCTCGGGCGCCCCACCCGCGTCGACGTCGGCGAATTCCAGCGCCCCCGCGGATCCGCTTCCGTTACCGACGCCGCAGGCGTTGCCGCCGCCGCCAGATCTGGCGGCGATCGTGGCCGCGGCGGAGGCCGGTGCGCAGGAAGCGCTGGAAAAACAGCAGGCACAGGAGCAGCGTGAGAAGCAGGAGCAACAGCAGACGCAGGAGAAGTGGGAGGTAGAAGAGCGGCAGGAACAACCGGCGCTCGATCTTGAGCCGGCGATGGAGCCGCTGGAGGACCCCGCTCAGGAACCCTGAGCGGATGGCTGTCGAGGCCGGCGGTCCCCAGGGCGTCGCGCAGCTGCGGGCGCCGCGGCGCTGAAGGCGCTGCGGGCATCCTCGGCGGGTTCCCAGCGACGTTCAGCACTCCGGCGGCATGATGGGGCACATGGGCGGTGACGGGACCGAACGTGTAGGGGCGGCCGTCGAGGGGCCGGGCGGCGTCGCGGGTTCCGCTGACTGTGATGTCCTGGTGATCGGAAGCGGCTTCGGGGGCAGCGTCGCCGCGCTTCGGCTCGCGGAAAAGGGCTACCAGGTCACCGTGGTCGAGGCCGGTCAGCGGTTCAGCCCCACGACCCTGCCGAAGACGAGCTGGGACCTCCGTAGCTACCTGTGGATGCCCCGGCTCGGATGCCGCGGCATCCAGCGGATCACCCTGCTCGGCAAGGTGCTGGTGCTGTCCGGGGCCGCTGTCGGCGGCGGTTCCGTCGTCTACGCGAACACGCTCTACCGCCCGCTGGAGGCCTTCTACCGCGATCCACAGTGGGCCGACGTCACTGACTGGCGGTCAGAGCTCGCGCCGTACTACGACCAGGCCGAGCGGATGCTCGGTTCCACCCGGAACCCGTCGACGACCCTGGCGGACGAGGTGTTCCGGGCGGTCGCGGGTGATCTGGGCGTCGCGGACACCTTCCGTCTGACTGACGTCGGTGTCTTCTTCGGGCGAGATGGCCGGCGTGAGCCGGGAGTGACAGTCCGCGATCCCTACTTCGGCGGCGCCGGGCCCAGCCGCACAGGCTGCGTCGAGTGCGGCGAGTGCATGACCGGGTGCCGCCGCGGCGCCAAGAACACCCTGGACTACAACTACCTGTACCTGGCAGAGCGTCTCGGCGCTCGGATCGTGCCCGACACCACCGTGCGCGCCGTTCGTCCCGACGGCCAAGGTGGCTACGAGATCGAGGCGGTGCCCACCGGCGGCGGCGGTCGTCGCCGCCGGGACGGCGTCCGCCGCTTCAGAGCCCGGCAGGTGGTGTTCGCCGCCGGCGCCCTGGGCACCCAACGCCTGCTGCTGGCCATGCGGGACGAGGGGCAACTGCCTGCGCTCTCCGCGCGGTTGGGTTATCTGACCAGGACGAACTCCGAGGCCATCCTGGGTGCGAGCAAGCTGCGGCCGGACAGCCGGATCGCCCGCGGTGTCGCGATCACCTCGTCCTTCTATCCCAACGATCACACCCATGTGGAGCCGGTGCGCTACGGCCGGGGCAGCAACCTCATGGCGCTGCTGTCCACCGCCATGACCGACGGCGGTGGGCGGATGCCCCGCTGGGTGAAGTTCCTGCTGACCGTGGCCCGCCGCCCCCAGCGGCTCCTGCTCACGCTGCCCTGGCGCTGGTCGGAGCGAACCATGATCGCTCTTGTCATGCAGTCCCGGGACAACTCGTTGACGGTCCGCCGGCGCCGTGGTCCGTTCGGGATCTCATGGCTGACCAGCCGGCCGGGGCACGGCGAGCCGAGCCCGACCTGGATTCCGGAGGGCAACCGCGCCACCCGGCTGGTCGCCGAGCGGATGGGCGGCCAGCCCGGCACCGCGATCACCGAGCTCGCGGACATTCCCATCACCGCGCACATTCTCGGCGGTGCGGTACTTTCCACCGATCCCTCGCGTGGCGTGGTCGATCCGTACCACCGAGTGTTCGGTTATCCGGGCCTGCACGTGGTGGACGGTGCCGCGGTGCCGGCGAACCTGGGGGTCAACCCGTCCCTGACCATCACGGCCATGGCCGAGCGGGCCATGGCCTGCTGGCCGAACCGGGGCGAACCCGACCCGCGCCCGGAGCTGGGCGCACCATATCGGCGGATCGCCCCGGTCGCACCGGCCAGCCCGGCTGTCCCGGCGAGCGCGCCAGGACGCTACGACGTCGGGTGATCAGGAACGGCGGCCGGCTTCGGTCATCGCGTCCACACCCGGCATCTCCTCCAGCCCGGAGGTCGCCTCGGGCCCGACCCCGTCCGTGATGTTGCTGCGCACCGGCGGTACGGGCTCGGCCGTGATCGTCGCCTCGTCGGCGGACGAAAGGTAGCGGCGCGCCGCGACAGCGGCGACCGCACCCCCGGCGAGCAGGAACACGGCGACGAACTCGCGCCTCCGCCGCCGGTGCACCCGCGCGAGCCGTGCCTCCGCCTTCTCCAGCCGCTTCTCGAGCAGCTCCTGCGCACGGTCAGCCCGCTCGCGGGCCTTCGACTCCGAGCGGATCGCGCGCCGTGAGCGCGACTTCTCGAGCCGCAGTTCGGTGGCCATCCGGGCGCGCTCCGCGGAGATCTCCGCGCTGGTACGTGCCTTCTCGATGCGCCGCGAGGTCCGCCCCGAGACGTCGGAGGCCTTGCCGGCCGCGAGCCCCGCCGCCTTGCTGGCCGCCGCGCCGCCGGTGGCGGAGACGTCGGTGACCCGGTGCGCGAGGGTGCTGCCCACACCGCGTGTCGCCTGCGCCGCGGAACCGGCTGTACTGCCTGCCTTGAAAGCGGCCTTCGTCGCGGCGACACCGGCGCGGTCGGCCACGGTGCGCGCGGCGCCCGGGAGCCCGCTCACCGGCGCACTGTCCGTCACGTGCGCCAGTCTGTCCTTGAGTGTTGTGCTCATGGGTTCCCTTCCGCTGACTGCGTCGTCTGACTGCGTCGTCGGGTGTCGCGATCGGAGGTGAGGGCGTGCGCGTGGTGGGAGCCCCACCGGCTGAAGCGCTCCGTCAAGATCTGTGCAGTCTCCCGTACCCCGTGCGCCGGCTCTTACAACCACGGCGGCCCACAGTGCCGTGTCACCTACGCTTGCGACACATGCCCGATGCTGTCCCCGGCGGGCCCGTCGGGCGGGATGGTGCCGCCCTGCCCGGAGCTGGCACGCCACGTGACCGATGCGGCTCGGTGGGGCGGCATACGATCGGGCGAGACAAGCCGTACGTGATGAAAGACGAAGACGGAGAGAAGGCAGGCCATGGCCGAGGAGCTGTACGCGACGCTGCGCACGACTCAGGGCGACATCGAGATCAGGTTGTTCCCCGATCACGCGCCGAAGACGGTCAAGAACTTCGTCGGGCTCGCCACCGGAAGCCGGGAGTGGACCGACCCGAACACCGGTGAGAAGAAGAACGGTGTTCCGCTGTACAGCGGGACCATCTTCCACCGCGTGATCCCGAACTTCATGATCCAGGGCGGGGACCCGCTGGGCAGCGGCCGCGGCGGCCCCGGCTACAAGTTCGCGGACGAGTTCCACCCCGACCTGCAGTTCAACAAGCCCTACCTGCTCGCGATGGCGAACGCCGGGCCCGGCACCAACGGCTCCCAGTTCTTCATCACGACCGCTGCCACCGACTGGCTGAACCGCAAGCACACGATCTTCGGTGAGGTCACCCGGGGCACCGAGGTCGTCGACGCGATCGGCAAGGTGGAGACGGGCGCGCAGGACCGTCCGAAGACGGACGTCGTGATCCAGGAGATCGTCATCGACCGTCGGTCCGTCTGAGAGTCCGGCCGTGACCGAACCGTCGGCGGGTGACGGCGGCCGTGCCCCGGCCGGCCCGCGGGATGTGACGCCGTCGCCGCCCGGCGGTGGCGGTGGCGGTGTCGAGTCGGGCCCGGTCACGGCGGGAACCTCCGGGGAGGTCTCGCCCGGCGCTGTTCCCGCGCCTGATCAGCCGGGGAGGTGGGGTGGGCCGATCACGCCCGGGGGCGCCGTTCTGCCCGGCCAGCCGACTCCTTCGAACGAGTCCGGTCAGCCCGGGCCCTGGAGCCAGCCCGGCCCCGCGGGCCAACCTGGTCAGCCTGGCTCCTGGAGCCAGCCCGACCAGCCCGCTCAGGCTGGTCAGCCCGGCTCCTTGGAGCAGCCGCACTGCTACCGGCATCCGGAGCGCGAGACGTACGTCTCCTGCCAGCGATGCGGGCGACCGATCTGCCCGGACTGCATGCGGCCGGCGGCCGTCGGCTTTCACTGCCCGGAGGAATCCGGCGGCGGCTCCGGGCGTGCTGGCTCGGCTCGGCCCGGCAGCCGGAGCAGGCCGGGTTTCGGGAGCCGGGTCGGGCGTGGCCGGCAGGGGCTGGTCACCCAGGTGCTCATGGGCCTGTGCGCGGTCGCCTACGTCCTGCAGGGCCTGCCCGGGCTCGACCGGAGCGGGAACAACCTGAACCAGTTCAGCCTGGACTTCCTGCTCAGCGGCGTCGACATCGCCTTCTACGACCAGTACTACCGGTTTGTCGCGGCCGCCTTCCTGCACGGGAACTTCCTGCACATCCTGGTGAACCTGTACGCGCTGTTCATCATGGGTCACCAGCTGGAGGCGGTCGTCGGGCGACTTCGGCTGATCGGGCTGTTTCTCGCCGGCGCGGTCGGGGGGAACGTCCTGAGCTATGTCGTGAACGGCCTGGAGACGAGCTCGCTCGGCGCATCGACCGCGATCTTCGGCTTCTTCGGCGCGTTCTATGTGATCGCCCGCCGAATGCGGGCTGACACCACCCAGATTCTGATCCTGATCGTGCTGAACTTCGCGATCACGTTCTCGCTCAGCAGCATCGACCGCTGGGGCCACATCGGTGGGCTGGTGGCCGGGACCATCGTCGGCGCGATCTACGCCTACATGCCGGCGCGCCGCGGGGGCGCCGAGGCGGCCGCGGTGCTGACACTCATCGGTGTTCTCTTCGCGGCGGCCGTCGTGAAGACGTCCTCGCTGGGGCTGCCGGTCTAGGGCACTCGCCGCGTGCGCCCGGGACGCTCGCCGCGTGCGCGGGGAAGTCAGCCGAGGCGCGCGCGGTGCTCCTCGATGATGGTCGCGATCGGCGTGGGGTCCGTGCCGAGCTGGCGGCGGCTGAGGAACACCGGGCCGTCAAGCGTCTCGATCTCCAGCGTGCGCACGTGCACCAGGCGCCGGCCGTGACTCAGGGCCGCCGCGCGCACACCGGTGATCGCCGCCCAGGGCAGGTGCCGCCGGCGTAGCCCGTCCACGAGGTCGAGGCCGCCGGACGTCAGCCGCAGCGCCGGCCGCGCCACCGCGTCGCGCACGGCCAGGCCCACCAGGCCCAGGCCCACCAGGCCGACGAGCAGGCGCCCCGCGTTGTCCAGCGACGCGACCCGCCAGGCAAGGTCGGACACCGCCGCCACGACGAGCAGCACGAGGCCTCCCACGGCGTACCCGGCGCAGCGCAGCAGCGGAGGGGACCAGGACAGCTCGGCCGGCGTCATCGGTCGCTCCCTTCGCCCGGTGCCCTTCGCTCAGTGCCCTTCGCTCAGGGTGCCCGGTGACGGTGTCAGTTTGCCGACGTCCCGGCACGTGCGCTTGCGCCGCATGACGCCGTGATTACCATTCGCGTTCTTAGCCTTACTGAAAGTTGCGGCCGTTTTGCGGCGGTCGTTCCGGGTGTCCGGACCGGTGAAGGGGGAACGGTGGCGAAGATACCGATGCGACGAGGTGGGGGCGGCCCCTTCCCACCGATCGCCGAGTACGGGTTCCTCTCGGACTGCGAGTCGAACTGCCTGGTGGCCCCGAGCGGCAACGTCGAGTGGATGTGCGTGCCCAGACCGGACGCGCCGAGCATGTTCGGTGCCGTGCTGGACCGTGCCGCCGGCGGTTTCCGCTTCGGTCCGGATCGGACGTTCATCCCGGCCGGGCGGCGGTACCTGCCGGGCACCAACGTCCTGGAGACCACCTGGCAGACACCGACCGGCTGGCTCATCGTCACGGACTGCCTGGTGGTCGATCGGTGGCATCGAACCCACCGGCGCTCCAAGACGCACCGCCGCACACCGGGCGACTGGGACGCCGCCCACGTCCTGCTGCGGCTGGCGCGCTGCGAGCACGGGGAGGTCGATCTGAGCCTCGTCTGCGAACCCAACTTCGACTACGGCAGAAGCCCCGAGTCGTGGTGCTACGAAGGAAATGACTACTCCACAGGGGTCATCTCCCACGCCGGTTCGGACCCCGGTCCGTCCTCGCTGCTCTCCCTGCGGCTGCGCACCGACCTGCGGCTGGGCTTCGACGGCCGGCGGGCCCTGGCCAGGACGACCCTGCGGGAGGGGGACACCGCCTTCGTCGCGCTGACCTGGCGCGCGGAGGACCCGATGCTTCCCGACAGCTACCAGCAGGCCTGCTCGGCCGTCGAGCGCACCACCGAGTTCTGGCGGCAGTGGCTCTCGCGCGGGACGTTCCCGGACCACCCGTGGCGCCAGCACCTGCAGCGCAGCGCCCTGGCGCTCAAAGGCCTCACCTACGCCCCCACCGGCGCGCTGCTCGCCGCCGCGACGACGTCGCTGCCGGAGACCCCGCAGGGGGAACGGAACTGGGACTACCGGTACAGCTGGATCCGGGACTCGACGTTCGCGCTGTGGGGTCTCTACACCCTCGGCCTCGACTCCGAGGCCAACGACTTCTTCTCGTTCATCGCGGACGTCGCCGAGAACGCCGACGACATCCAGGTGATGTACCGGGTGGGTGGCGAGCCCCGGATCGACGAGGAGATCCTCGGGCATCTGTCCGGGTACGACGGTGCCACGCCCGTCCGGATCGGCAACGAGGCGGCGAAGCAGCGCCAGCACGACGTGTGGGGCGTCATCCTCGATTCGGTCTACCTGCACACCCGCTCGCGGGACTACCTGTCGGAGCGGCTGTGGCCGGTGCTCGTCCGGCTGGTCGAGGCCGCCGCGGAGCACTGGCAGGAGCCCGATCGGGGCATGTGGGAGGTCCGCGGCAAGCCGCAGCACTTCACCGTGTCCAAGATGCTGTGCTGGGTGGCGTTGGACCGTGGACGGCGTCTCGCCCAGATGCGCGGCGACTACGCCACCGCCGAGCGCTGGAGCGAGATCGCCGCTGAGATCCACGCGGACGTGCTGGCCAAGGGCGTCGACGACCGCGGTGTGTTCACCCAGTACTACGGTTCGGCCGCGCTGGACGCCTCCGTGCTGCTGATGCCCCTGCTGGGCTTCCTGCCGCCGACGGACGACCGGGTCAAGGCGACCGTGCTCGCCGTCGCGGACGAGCTGACCGTCGACGGACTGGTGCTGCGCTACCGGACGGACCAGACCGACGACGGCGTCGCAGGCGAGGAGGGCGCGTTCCTCATCTGCTCGTTCTGGTTGGTTTCGGCCCTGGTGGAGATCGGCGAGGTGACCCGGGCCCGCCAGCTCTGCGAACGGCTGCTGAGCCTGGCGAGCCCGCTGGATCTCTACGCCGAGGAGATCGACCCGGCCGACGGCCGGCACCTGGGGAACTTCCCGCAGGCCTTCACCCACCTGGCGTTGATCAACGCTGTCATGTATGTGATCAGGGCGGAGGACGGCGATTCGTACACACGGCCGTCCTCCGCCGGCTGACCATCAGCAGGTCCGGGCGCAGCAGGTCCGGGCGCCGGTAGCGGCTGGCACATCGGGCATAAGGGCGCGAGGCTCTGGATATCCACATTGTGGACAACGGTTGTGGACGAACAACACGCGTGGAAGTCACACCGTTGGCACAGCCGGCAGTCGTCGGGTGGTCAGCGCCACTGGGTAGACACGGCGAGGCCGATGACCACGAACCCGAACCCGATGAGGATGTTCCAGCCGCCGAGGCTCTCCATCCCCAGCACGCCGCCGTTGGAGAAGTAGTAGACGAGCAGGTAGGCGATCCCGATCAGGAAGAACGCCAGAATCATGGCGCCGAACCAGGGCGGCGACGGCGGCTTGCGCTTGGGGGCGCGCGTACTGCCCCCGGGGGCAGTCGCCGTCGACTTCTTCGGCTTCCGGGATCGGGATTCGGGCACTGCGAGCTCCTCGTGACCAGGTTCACACGGCGCGCCGACCGGGTCGCTTGGTCGACGTCATCTCCGAAGTTCGTCACCAGGGTAGACAGGGTGACCGTGCGGAAGCTGTGGGCACGGCCGACATGTCTGCGCCGGATGTCATGATGCCGCCGCCGGAGCCCGGCAGGCCCTGGCACTGCAGCATCCAGCGCCATGCCCAGCGTGGTCCTGCCGGTGTGCGAGGTGTGGCACGCGGCGTAACCTGCGGCGGGGAATCGTGGTGGTCGACGTCCTGCCAGCCGCGGCCGGTTCCCGGCGGCGCCACACAGAAAGGCCCGAAACGCGACGGACGACATGACAGGCGGCGCGGACGAGAGCGGCGGCGCGGACGAGAGCAGTAGCTCGGCGGAGGCCAGCAGCTCGGGTGAGAGCGGCGGCGCGGGCCAGCGCGGTGCGAACGCGCGCGCCACGGCCGGGTGGCGGGTCCTGGCGGCGGCGCTGGTCGCCGTCGTGGTCGCCGTCGTGGTCGCGGAGGCGGTCAGCGCGCCCCGGAGTGGCCGGCCCGGGGGAACGGGGGTGCTGAGCGCCGCGGGTTTCGTGGCGGCGGAGCGCCGTCGCCTCGACGAGGAGTCGGAACGGGTCCGGGCCGATCGGGAGGCGCTGGGGACTGCGCCCTCGTCGGCGCCGTCCGAGCCGGCGCCGGCGCGGTCCCCAGCGCCGGTCGAGGACCAGCCGGAGCCCTCCGTCACCGTCCCTGCTCCTGTCCCCGTTACCGCCCCACCCGCGCCGGTGGACCCGCTGCTTCGGCGTGCGGATCTCGCGGCGCAGGTCGGACTCACGGCCGTGCGTGGGCCGGCGGTGACCGTGGAGCTGGACGACGCGCCGCGGGAGAGCCGAGGCGGGCCGCTGCCCGCCGGAGTGCCCTCCCCCGGCCCGAACGATCTCGTCGTACATCAGCAGGACGTCCAGGCCGTGGTGAACGCGCTGTGGTCGGGCGGTGCGGAGGCGATGGCCATCATGGGCCAGCGGGTGACCCCCCGGACGGCAGTGCGCTGCGTGGGGAACACCCTCCTGCTGGAGGACCAGGTCTACTCACCCCCGTTTCGCATCAGCGCGATCGGTGATCCGGGCGCCCTGCGGAACGTGCTGGACACGGATCCGGGGGTGGCGCTCTACCGGGACTACGTAGCTGCCTACGGCCTGGGCTACCGCGTCACCTCCGAGGCGGATCTGGTGCTGCCCGCGTACACCGGCGGATCACTGACGACCGGGCCCTGAGCCGCCGGCGGGAGCTGGACGCGCCGAGCGTGCGGCAGGATGGATCCAGCACCTGCCGGCTGGCGTGGTGCGGTGTCTTCGCGCGGTGCGGTGCCTGTGGGAGGTCCGATGCGGATCCTGGTCGTCGACAACTACGACTCGTTCGTGTTCAACCTGGTCCAGTACCTGGGCCAGCTGGAGACGGAGTGCGTGGTGCGCCGCAACGACGAGATCGACCCGGCCGCCCTCGACGGGCTGGACGGCCTCGACGGGCTCGGTGTTGACGGCGTGCTCCTCTCCCCGGGCCCGGGGACTCCCGAGGCGGCCGGGGTCAGCATCCCGATGGTGCACGCCTGTGCTGAGCGTCGCCTTCCACTCCTCGGCGTCTGCCTGGGGCATCAGGCGCTCGGGGTGGCCTACGGCGCCACGGTCGACCGGGCTCCGGAGCTGCTGCACGGCAAGACCTCGGTGGTGCATCACGAGCAGGTCGGCGTGCTGGCGGACCTGCCCTCGCCGTTCACCGCGACGCGCTACCACTCGCTGGCGGTGGAGGAGCACACCCTGCCCGCGCAGATCCAGGTGACGGCGCGCACCGAAAGCGGTGTGGTGATGGCCATGCGGCACCGCGAGCTGCCGCTGGAAGGCGTCCAGTTCCATCCCGAGTCGGTGCTGACCCAGGGCGGCCACCTCATGCTCGCCCGCTGGCTGGAGACCTGCGGCGACGGTGGGGCGGCCCGGCGGCTCGCCCCCGCGCTGTCCGCGGAGGTCGAAACGCTGCGCCTGGCCGCCTTCGCCTGAGAACGGCCGAGCCGGCGGCGGTGGCCGCCGGCTCGGATCAGGTCAGACAGTTGGCTGCCGTCAGCCGCTGCCGGGCCGGCCGCCGCCCAGACCCAAGCCCCCCAGACCCGACCCTGCTGTCGCCGTTGCCGTCGGAGTAGTGCTCGTCGGCGGCGTGGTGCTGGCTGGGGGAGTCGTGTGCTCGGGAGACGGTGTCTCCTCAGGCTCACCCGAGTCGCCGGTCGGGGTCGGTGAGGTCGTCTGCTGGCTCGCCGCCACGACGATGATCTGCACGGTGCTGCCGCGGGGCGCAGCGCTGCCGACTGGATTCTGGTTGGCGACCGTGCCGGGCTGCCTGGACGGATCCGGCCTCAGAGCCTTCTCGACCTTGAGCCCGTACGACTCGAGCTTCACGGTGGCCGTCTGGACGTCCAGGTTCCGCACGTCCGGCACGTTGACGTTCTTGTTGACCACCGAGATCGTCACCGTGGAGTTCTTGGGAACGGAGGACCCGGCCGCCGGCTCGGATTGCTCGACCTCGCCCACGTCCTGCTTGGCGGCCTCGTAGTAGGGCATGACGCTGGCTTCGAGGCCGAGCGCGCTGAGGGCGTCCCTCGCCTTCTGCTCGGTCATGCCGACCAGGTTGGCGGGGACGAGTACCTCATTCGGCGCCGCCGCGACTGTGAAGGTGACCGCGGCGTCGGAGGCAATCTTCGATCCTTCGGTGGGATCGACCGCCAGGACGGTATTGGCCGCCTGGTCGCTCTCCTGGGCCTTCTGCTGGGGCTGCCCCGTCCACCCGCCAGCCTTCAGACGGTTGACCGCAGTGGTGTAATCCTGGCCGAGTAGACCGCTCGGGATCGTGATCTCCTTTGAGGA